>NZ_AP028978.1:3672832-3979790 GCF_036512875.1 Xenorhabdus taiwanensis
GTTAAACGCCAAAGTACGCTCCATGCCAGGCAGATTCAATAAATCTTCGGCAGGTTGCTGATCACTAAGACTCTCTTTCTGAGCCAGTTCCAGCGTCGTCAAGGCCGCTTTAGCACGTTCACGAAGAGCTTCAACGGTTTCTTCATCCAGTCCTTCCACTGCCAGAAGTTCATTGATTGGCACATAAGCCAGTTCTTCCAGTGTAGAGAAACCTTCCTCGACTAATACAGTGGCGAAATCTTCATCAATGTCGAGATGCTTAGTAAATGTATCAATAGAAGCGTGTGCTTCTGCCTGATGTTTTGCTTGTAGCTCTTCCGCAGTCATGACATTAAGTTCCCATTTGTCATCACCACGATGTTTTTTCAACAGTTGTGCCGCCAGACGAACGTTCTGACCATTACGTCCAATCGCCTGAGCAAGATTACTGTTTTCTACGGCAACATCCATAGTGCAGTTGTCTTCGTCAACCACAATAGATGCAACATCCGCCGGAGCCATTGCATTAATGACAAACTGCGCAGGGTTATCGTCCCACAGCACGATGTCAATTCTTTCACCGCCCAGTTCACTGGAAACGGCTTGTACCCTTGCACCACGCATACCAACACAAGCACCAACAGGATCAATACGCTTGTCGTTGGTTTTCACTGCGATCTTGGCACGGGAACCCGGATCACGAGCAGCCGCCTTGATCTCAATGATTTCTTCACCAATCTCAGGTACTTCGATGCGGAACAATTCAACCAACATCTCAGGACGAGAACGAGTAATGAAAAGCTGTGCACCACGTGCTTCAGGGCGAACATCATACAGAACACCACGCACGCGGTCACCTGGACGAAAGTTTTCCCGTGGCAACATGTCTTCACGTAAAATGACCGCTTCAGCATTATTACCTAAATCTAAGGTAATATTTTCGCGGTTCACTTTTTTGACCTGACCGGTCACGATCTCACCCTGTTGTTCACGGAATTGATCAACAACCATTGCACGCTCAGCTTCACGTACTTTCTGTACGATAACCTGTTTTGCCGTCTGAGTCGTAATGCGGTCAAAAGTCACTGATTCAATTTGATCTTCAATATAACCACCCAGCTCAATCTCTGGGTTGTCAAATTTTGCCGCTTCCAGTGTGATTTCGCGCGTTGGCTGAGTCACTTCGTCAACAACTAACCAGCGACGGAAGGTATCAAAATCACCTGATTTACGATCGATACAGACGCGGACGTCGATTTCCTGCTCATATTTTTTCTTGGTGGCTGTCGCCAGTGCAATCTCTAATGCTTCGAAGATTTTTTCGCGAGGGAGTGATTTTTCATTAGAAACCGCTTCCACAACAGCCAGAATTTCTTTATTCATCCTAGTTGCCTCATCCGAACTTTAAAAGTGGGGTACCAGGTTCGCTTTCTGGATGTTGCTCAGTGCGAACACTTCGTCTTTTCCATCCACCGTAACCGTAATCATTTCACCATCAACTGCCTTGATGATACCTTGCCATTTGCGACGGTTCTGCATTGCCATGCGTAAAACCAAGCTGACTTCTTCACCTATAAAACGCTGGTAATGTTCAGCCTTAAACAGTGGACGCTCAAGCCCTGGTGAAGATATTTCCAGGTTATAAAGCCCTGGAATCGGATCTTCAACATCAAGCACTGCACTGACCTGGTGGCTAACATCAGCACAATTATCAACAGTGATACCCTCCTCACTATCAATATAGACTCGCAACGTCGATACACGAGCGCGAATAAACTCCAGGCCAACTAATTCAAAACCCAAAGCTTCAACTGGTGCTGAAATTATCTCTGTTAATTTTTGCTCTAATGTGGACAAGCCCACCCCCAAGACATAAAAAAAGGGCTATATTAGCCCAGTAGTTCTGCTGTCAAATAACAAAAAACCCCGACACTCGGGGCTTTATGCAACTGGACCCTGTTTACTGCCAGCGGTCTCAACCTGCTTCTTTTTTATACCTTTCAAAGCAACCTGTCAAATCAGGATAAATATCTCAATGGTTGCTGAATCATTACTGTTGAAAAGGTATAGGTTGTTAAGAAGTGGTTGCGGGAGCCGGATTTGAACCGACGACCTTCGGGTTATGAGCCCGACGAGCTACCATGCTGCTCCATCCCGCGTTCGAAAACGTGGCAAATCTTACGCTGATAATACTAAAAACGCAAGTTTCTAGATTAATGGTGCCGAGGACGGGACTTGAACCCGTACGCCCGTTGTTTAGGCACTACCACCTCAAGGTAGCGTGTATACCAATTTCACCACCTCGGCACTGATTTTATAGAATTGTTATTCTAACGGTTATCTACATTTATCGTTAAAATCAACAACCCTACTTTAATTCTGTTACTGTGGGATATCACTATTTGGTTTTGCTGGCGTTGCCGGAACTTCTGCCTGTTTTTCAACTTTTACAGGTTCGACAAGGTTATCCCATTTACTGCTGGAGCCCGTCTTGTTGCTGGTCATGTTACCAAGAATCAGACTGATAACAATGAACAACGTGGCAAAAACAGCCGTCATGCGGGTCATAAAATTACCGGAACCCGATGAACCAAACAGCGTGTTAGATGCACCCGCGCCGAAAGAAGCACCCATATCAGCACCTTTACCTTGCTGAAGCAGAACCAGAGCGATTAGCCCGATACCAACCAGCAAGAATATACCTAAAAGAGCTTCATACATATGTTGTACCTGTTTCCTCGTGGCTTTTGCCACAATTTCATAGCGACGTTATGTTGCATCACCCGCTCACAAAATTAGAAAAATTAACTTATTGAGCGGGTGTGAATACTAACCAAAGCGTATCAGACACGCAAGATTAATTTTAAATCTTGACGCTGATCGGGCAAAAAATCAACAAATCAGCCAATTTTTTTCACAGCATCAGCAATACGATGCGCTAATGCCGTGACTTGCTCTTCATCTTCGCCTTCCACCATGACACGAATCAATGGTTCTGTACCTGATTTACGCAGCAAAACACGACCACGACCATTCAATTCAGTCTCAACTGATTTTACGGTTTCAAGCACTGATTCTGATAGCAGGGGATCAACATCACCTGCAAAACGAACGTTAACCAAAACTTGAGGTAAAAGTTTCATGCCACTGCACAGATCATGCAGGCTCATATTATTGCGTACCATTGCACTCAAGACTTGCAATCCAGCAACAATACCGTCTCCTGTTGTCGTTTTGTCCAACAAAATCACATGGCCTGAATTTTCTGCGCCCAGACGCCAGCCTTTTTCCTGCAATTTTTCCAGAACATAGCGGTCGCCAACTTTCGCACGCTCAAATGGAATACCAAGCTGTTTCAGTGCCAACTCCAGCCCCATATTGCTCATCAACGTACCCACAACACCACCACGTAGCTGGCCTTGTCTCAACCCTTCACGTGCAATGATATAAATGATCTGATCGCCATCAACTTTTTGCCCCAGATGATCAACCATAATAATACGGTCGCCATCACCATCAAATGCCAGACCTACGTGCGCTTGTTCTTCCAGTACGCGCTGTTGCAATAGACGGACATCTGTTGCACCACACTCTTCATTGATATTGATACCATTAGGCTCACAACCAATGGTAATAACCTCCGCTCCCAACTCTCTGAGTACATTCGGTGCGATATGGTAGGTCGCACCATTGGCGCAATCTAAAACAATTTTCAATCCATTTAAACTTTGTTCACTGGGGAACGTTCCTTTACAAAATTCAATGTAACGACCTGCCGCATCAACTATCCGATTTGCCCGCCCTAACTCAGCAGATTCCACACAAGTCAGAGGTTTTCCCATTTCTGCTTCAATCGCCTCTTCAACATCATCCGGTAATTTAGTCCCATCAATGGAGAAGAATTTAATACCATTATCATAGTAAGGGTTGTGGGAAGCGGAAATAACAATGCCGGCTTCAGCTCGAAAAGTACGTGTCAGATACGCTACGGCAGGTGTTGGCATCGGGCCAGTAAAGGATGCCGACAGGCCCGCAGCGGCTAACCCTGCTTCCAGCGCAGATTCCAACATATAACCTGAGATTCGGGTATCTTTACCAATAATAATTTTGCGAGAACCATGACGCGCCAGCACTTTTCCCGCAGCCCAACCAAGTTTCAATACAAAGTCAGGGGTAATTGGGGTATTCCCCACTCTGCCACGGATACCGTCAGTGCCAAAATATTTACGGTTACTCATAAATTTCTTTCCTTTGCTGAACGAATTTTCTGCTCTCAGCGTTTTTTTGCTGACATCATGTTCTTTACAAACGGTGTATTTTACAAACTATATATTTTATGAACATGGATTCTTTTCAGATAGCGTTGCATGAACAACTTGCATTGCCTGAACGGTTTCTTTTACATCATGTACACGGATAATCTGGGCACCTTTCATGGCTGCAATCACAGCACAAGCAACGCTTCCTGCCACACGTTCCTGTGGTGGCACATTAAGTAATTGACCAATCATGGACTTGCGTGACATCCCCGCCAGAATAGGTAATCCCAAATGATGAAATTCTTGCAAGTGAGCCAATAAATTATAATTATGCGATAAGTTCTTACCAAAACCGAAACCGGGATCAAGAATCAGGTTGTTTTTCGCAATACCCGCCGCAACACAGCGCTCAATTTGCTGTATCAGGAAGTTTTTTACTTCCGATACAACATCTTCATAGTGAGGTTCTGTTTGCATGGTGCGAGGTTGTCCCTGCATATGCATCAGGCAAATTGGCAAACCACTTTGTGCTGCCGCTTCAAGTGCTCCAGGTTCCTGTAACGCACGGACGTCATTGATAATATGTGCTCCCGCCTTGGCTGATTCCCGCATAACAACAGCTTTTGAGGTATCAACAGAGATCCAGATATCAAAGCGCTGTGCCAATACTTCAATCACGGGAATAACACGATCCAGCTCTTCCTGCTCACTTACTTCATTCGCTCCAGGACGAGTTGATTCTCCTCCCACATCAATAATCGTAGCTCCCTCTTTGATCATCTCAGCAGCATATTTCAATGCCGAATCAAAAGTATTATGGGTTCCACCATCAGAGAAGGAATCAGGAGTGACATTCAAAATTCCCATGACTTGTGGGCAGGAAAGATCGAGGATGCTGCCTCTGGCTGTCAGTTTCATCGCTAGGTGCCTTAATGTCAAAACCCCAGGACAAGCCTGGGGTTTAATGTAGGGTTGTTAGCCGCGTTATACGGTTGGGTTACCATCCGCAGGCTTTGAAGTTTGCTGCTGAGATGGGGTATTGTGACGGTTATTATTACCGCTATTCTTATCTCCTTCCCAACCTGCCGGTTGACGTACTGTTGTACGATTCATCAGATCATCAATCTGAGGAGCATCAATGGTTTCATACTTCATCAATGCATCTTTCATTGAATGAAGAATATCCATATTATCCATCAGAATCTGACGCGCACGTAAATAGTTACGATCGATGATGGCCTTCACTTCCTGATCGATTAAACGCGCGGTGTCTTCAGACATATGTTTTGCCTTGGCAACCGAACGACCGAGGAAAACTTCACCCTCTTCTTCCGCATACAGCAATGGCCCCAGTTTTTCTGAGAAGCCCCACTGTGTCACCATGTTACGCGCAATAGATGTCGCCACTTTAATATCGTTAGAGGCACCGGTAGAAACATTATCTACACCATAGATAATTTCTTCCGCTAACCGTCCACCGTATAAAGTTGAAATTTGGCTTTCCAATTTCTGACGGCTTGCACTGATCTGATCGCCCTCTGGTAAGAAGAACGTCACACCCAACGCACGGCCACGCGGTATAATCGTAACTTTATGTACAGGATCATGTTCTGGAACCAAGCGTCCAATAATGGCATGTCCTGCTTCATGGTATGCGGTGGATTCTTTCTGTTCCTCCGTCATAACCATTGAACGGCGTTCTGCACCCATCATGATCTTATCTTTGGCTTTTTCGAACTCAACCATAGAAACAACACGCTTGTTACCGCGAGCGGCAAACAAAGCAGCTTCATTCACAAGGTTAGCCAAATCCGCACCAGAGAAACCTGGTGTACCACGAGCAATGACCGATGCATCAATATCAGTATCCAGCGGAATGCGGCGCATGTGAACTTTCAGGATTTGCTCACGGCCACGAACATCTGGCAGGCCAACAACAACCTGGCGGTCAAAACGACCAGGGCGTAACAGAGCTGGATCGAGAACATCAGGACGGTTAGTCGCTGCGATAACAATAATGCCTTCGTTACCTTCAAAGCCATCCATTTCAACCAGCATTTGGTTCAGTGTCTGCTCACGTTCATCATGCCCGCCACCCAGACCAGCGCCACGCTGACGACCGACTGCATCAATTTCGTCAATAAAGATGATGCACGGTGCAGCTTTTTTAGCCTGTTCAAACATATCACGAACACGGGAAGCACCAACACCAACGAACATTTCAACGAAATCAGAACCAGAGATAGTAAAGAAAGGAACTTTCGCTTCGCCAGCAATAGCTTTCGCCAGCAATGTTTTACCCGTACCTGGAGGGCCAACCATCAAGATACCTTTCGGGATCTTACCTCCGAGTTTTTGGAAACGGCCAGGTTCACGCAGATACTCAACCAATTCGCCCACTTCTTCTTTTGCTTCATCGCAACCAGCAACATCGGCAAACGTGGTTTTAATCTGATCTTCCGTCAACATACGGGCTTTGCTTTTACCAAAAGACATCGCCCCTTTACCGCCACCGCCTTGCATTTGGCGCATAAAGAAAATCCAAACACCAATAAGCAGTAACATTGGGAACCATGAAATAAAGAGGGTCGCCAACAGGCCTTGTTGTTCTGGTGGTTCGCCAACAACTTTTATCTGCTTATTGAGTAGGGTATCCAGCAACTTTTCATCCTGAATTGGCATATAAGTGCTGTATTTTCCACTGTTGTCCTTCTTAGTGAAATCAATGTCACGACCCGAAATACGTACTTCGCTTACTTGATTCTGCGATATCTCATTGATGAATTTAGAGTAGTCTACCCTACGACCACTAGAATCGCCGGGACCAAAACTCTGGAACAATAACATCAAGACAACTGCGATGACTAACCAGAGAATCAGGTTTTTCGCCATGTCACTCAAGGGATTAACCTCATATTACAACTGTGTTAACAAATAGTAGTCAGGGTACTATACTTTCCGCCCTGTCGCTACAATGTATACTTCACGTGATCGTGCCCGCGAAGATTCTGGCTTACGAACTTTTACCTTCGCAAAAAGGGAGCGCATTTCCCTCAGGTATTCATCAAAGCCCTCTCCCTGAAATACTTTGACAATAAAACTACCCCCAGGGGCCAGCACATCACGACACATATCCAACGCTAACTCAACCAGATACATGGATCGGGGAATATCGACCGCGGGGGTTCCACTCATATTAGGAGCCATATCCGACATGACGACCTGGACTTTATTATCACCAACTCTCTCAAGTAATGTTTTCAATACCAGCTCATCACGAAAGTCTCCTTGAAGGAAATCGACTCCAACTATCGGATCCATCGGTAAAAGATCGCAAGCAATAACTCGCCCGCTATTACCAATCTGACTCACTACATACTGAGACCATCCACCTGGAGCAGCACCTAAATCAACAACGGTCATGCCCGGTTTAAAGATTTTGTCGCTTTGCTGTATCTCATCAAGTTTAAACCAAGCGCGAGAGCGAAGCCCTTTTTTCTGCGCCTGGAGAACATATTTATCACTAAAATGTTCCTGTAACCAGCGACTTGAGCTTGCTGAGCGTTTTTTATTGGCCATTGTTCTTTCCAACTCTACTAATAAGGCGCCTTATTTTTTTGCGTTCTCTTATCAAACCACACCACACTTTTATGGTGATAGATATGAGATGGCGGTAGAATATATCGTTTTCAATCCCAACTAAGCAAAAAAACGATGACTCTTAACAAAAAACAAGTCCAATACCTGAAAAGTCTCGCTCATTCATTAAAGCCTGTCGTAATGATCGGCAACAATGGGTTGACCGAAGGCGTGTTGGCTGAAATCGAACAAACTCTTTCGCATCACGAGCTTATCAAAGTCAAAGTTGCAGGCGAAGACCGCGAAATAAAAACTTTGATCGCTGAAGCGATTGTTCGTGAAACGGGTGCACATAACGTGCAAATCATTGGCAAAATGTTAGTGCTCTACCGTCCATCGGAAGAACGCAAGATTAGTCTACCTAAATAATCACGGCATATTTATACAAAAGTGCCATATTAATTTATTTACTGTGATAAAAAAGGCCAAAAACTGGCCTTTTTCTTTGAAAATGGTGTATTAAACATAATCCACGTTCAAAACTTCGAATTCCACTTGACCGCCAGGCGTGGAGATGACAACAACATCATCTACTTCTTTACCAATCAGGCCACGGGCAATCGGTGAATTCACTGAAAGAAGATTTTCTTTAATATTGGCTTCATCATCACCGACGATACGGTAGGTCTGTTCTTCATCAGAATCCAGGTTCAATACCGTTACCGTTGCCCCAAAAATCACTCGGCCATTGTTGGTCACCTTCGTGACATCAATCACCTGTGCATTGGAAAGTTTAGCCTCAATTTCCTGAATACGGCCTTCACAGAAACCCTGCTGCTCACGAGCGGCATGATATTCCGCATTTTCTTTCAAATCACCGTGCTCACGCGCCTCAGCGATTGCGGCAATAATTTGAGGCCGACGTACATTTTTCAAATGTTCTAATTCTTCGCGCAATTTATCCGCGCCACGTACCGTCATCGGAATTTGTTTCATTTATTCAACCTCTAAATTAATCCTAAGCCCAAACAACATCTTCCTGATTTTTTGTAATAACAGCACAATGAGCACACCTTATCAGGCAGGCTTATAGATACTTAATAAAAAGAAGTGTAATTCAGCACAATCTGAAGTCCACAGGCATACTTACCTGTCAATCTATCATTCTAACGTAGAGTTGATGATGGATCATCGTTTACTTTGCCTTTAAACAGCACCTTAGTATCATTAATACAAATATTCATGGAATACATCACTTTCATATGCGAGATCTATGGCTCTTTTAAAAATTCCCAGCAGAATAGCTTTTATGCTCAGCTTGAGTCTGAGTATTTTCAGTGCAAATGCCTCTTCTGATATCTCTTCTATTGAGAAAAGTGCCCAATATTTGCCTACAGGGGCTAATTTTTCATTTATTGCCCAAGCTGTTGGGGAAAAAAATCCCTTAGTTGATTATCACGGGCAACAAATGGCTTTACCTGCCAGTACGCAGAAAATTGTGACAGCATTAGCAGCGCTATTACAGCTTGGTAAGGATTACCGTTTTATAACAACCCTGGAAAGTGATGCGAATCTTTCAGATGGCGTACTAGAAGGTAACTTAACGGCGCGTTTTGTCGGTGATCCTATGCTGACACGTTCACAACTGCGCACTATGATCGAAGCCCTAAAACAATCTGGTATAAAACAGATTGATGGAGATCTTGTCATCGATATTTCGATTTTTTCCAGCCACGATAAAGCGCCAGGCTGGATATGGAACGATATGACTCAATGTTTCAGTGCCCCTCCGTCAGCAGCAATCGTGGATAAGAACTGCTTTTCTGTTTCACTCTACAGCGCAGAACAACCTGGCGAACTGGCATTTGTCCGTGTGCCTTCTTTTTATCCTGTTAATGTACTGAGTGAAGTCAAAACCTTGGCTAAGGGTTCACCAGAAGCGAAGTATTGTGAATTTGATGTTACATCGGGTGATTTAAATCGATATACCCTCACAGGCTGCCTGACACAACGCAATGAACCACTACCATTGGCTTTTGCTATCCAGAATGGGCCTGGTTATGCTGGCAAGCTCCTGAAGAATGAACTGAATATTGCAGGTATTGAGTTAAAAGGCCATATCCGGCTCCAGTCGGCGCCCAAACAACCAGAAAAGATCCTCGCCGTAAATCAATCTGTGCCATTAAATAAGATGCTCGAAATCATGTTGAAAAAATCAGATAACATGATTGCAGATACCCTTTTTCGTACCCTCGGCCACCGCTATTTCAATGTGCCAGGAACATGGCGGGCAGGTTCCGATGCAGTTCGCCAGATTCTGAAACAAAAAGCCGGTATTAATTTGGGCAATACTGTCATGGTGGATGGTTCCGGCCTTTCACGCCACAATCTAATCGCCCCCACAACCATGATGGAGATATTGCAATTTATTGCTCAGCACAATGATGAACTGGACTTCATCTCCATGTTACCCAAAGCGGGATATGATGGCACATTGGCTTATCGCCCTGGTCTGCATGAAGCGGGGCTTGATGGTAAAGTCTTTGCCAAAACCGGATCATTACAAGGCGTTTATAACCTCGCAGGGTTTATGACTGCTGCGAGTGGACAACAAATTGCTTTTGTCCAGTTTGTCTCTGCATACTCTGTTCCGCCAGAAGATCAACGAGCCCGTCGTGTTCCGTTATCGCGTTTTGAGCACTATTTATATAAATCGTTATATCAAAGTCACTGAGCTGGCTCAGTGATTAAGAACAGCTTGACAAAAAAGAAAAAAGGGCACCAATAGAGCGCCCTTTTGTTATATTCGAACGACCACGTGAAGATTAGCGTTTATAAATAAACTCTACGCCTTCGTCATCTTCTTCGTCCCAGTCATCATCCCAATCTTCGTCGTCAGATGCTTGCTGTAACTGCTCTTTATGGTAGTCATCCCACATAAATTCAACTTTTTCAGGTTGAGACTCTTCCGACGTTTCCATACTACGAGGCTGCGTCTTCATGAACTCCATAATGTCCCAGCAAAGCTCTTTCACGCCCTGGCGATTCACGGCTGAGATCATGTAATAATCGCCTTCCCAACCCAATTTATCAGCAATCGCTTTTGCCCGCTGCTTAGCGTCTTCTGAATCAATGAGATCAACTTTGTTAAAGACTAACCAGCGTGGTTTTTCTGCCAGTTTTTCACTGTAGTTGTGCAGCTCTTTGATAATGATACGGGCGTTTTCAACCGGATCAGATTCGTCGATCGGGCAGAGGTCGATCAAATGCAGCAATACGCGGCAACGTTCCAAATGCTTCAAGAAACGAATACCCAATCCAGCGCCTTCTGATGCACCTTCAATCAGACCAGGGATATCTGCGACGACAAAACTTTGTTCGTTATCCATACGCACAACGCCCAGGCTTGGCACCAAGGTTGTAAATGGATAATCAGCGACTTTCGGTTTTGCTGCCGATACAGCACGAATAAAGGTGGATTTGCCTGCATTTGGCATCCCCAGCATTCCCACATCAGCCAGCAGCATCAATTCCAACATCAGCTCACGACTTTCTCCGGGAGTTCCCATCGTTCTTTGACGAGGAGCACGGTTCACCGAAGATTTAAAACGGGTATTGCCAAGGCCGTGGAAGCCTCCTTTTGCCACCATAAAACGCTGTTCATGGCGCAGCATATCCCCAAGCACTTCGCCCGTGGCAATATCACGTACACGAGTTCCGACCGGAACCTTAATAGTAATATCCTGCCCACGTTTACCCGTACAATCGCGGCTTTGTCCATTCTGACCACGTTCAGCACGGAAGGATTTTTCAAAACGGTAATCAATTAGTGTATTGAGGTTTTCATCTGCCAGAAGGTAGACATCACCGCCATCACCACCATCGCCGCCGTCCGGCCCACCTTTTGGAATATATTTCTCACGACGGAAGCTGACGCAACCATTGCCACCATCTCCCGCTACAACCAGAATCCTGGCTTCATCTACAAATTTCATCACTTTTCTCCGTAGGATAGCCACTGTAAAGCTGGATGGCAGCTAGTACCCAGAGATGGCGTAATCCAAAATAATAAAAAGCCCCGCAACACACATTGCAGGGCTTCTGATTCGATCAAGATACAAAAAACTTATTCAGCTTCGATGCTGATAAATTTACGGTTTTTTGAACCTTTAACTTCGAACTTAACTTTCCCGTCAGCTAATGCGAACAGGGTGTGGTCACGGCCACAACCTACGTTGTTGCCTGCGTGGAATTTAGTACCACGTTGACGAACGATGATGCTACCTGCCAAAACAGACTCACCACCAAAACGTTTTACACCCAGACGTTTGCTTTCAGAATCGCGACCGTTACGAGTCGAGCCGCCAGCCTTTTTGTGTGCCATTAATCTGCTCTCCTAAATCTTAAGCGATGCCAGTGATCTTAACATCGGTGAACCACTGACGGTGGCCCTGTTGCTTACGGCTGTGTTTACGACGACGAAACTTAACAATTTTAACTTTCTCGCCACGACCGTGAGCTACAACTTCAGCTTTAACTTTAACGCCTTCAACTACTGGAGCGCCGATTTTGATGTCTTCGCCGTTAGCGACCATCAGCACCTGGTCAAACTCAACAGTTTCACCTGTTGCGATGTCCAGCTTTTCCAAGCGAATTGTTTGGCCTTCGCTTACTCGGTGTTGTTTACCACCACTTTGGAAAACTGCGTACATATAAACTCCGCTTTCCGCGCACCCCCTAAAAATGCTTTCCAGAGCGCGCTATAAAATATTCACAATAGGGCGCGAATTCTACGCAAAAACCACTTGGAAGACAAGAGCAGAATTAGAACAGATGAGAAAAAAACAGAGTTTTTCAATTGTCATTTATTTGAACGGTTTTTCAAGTACAATCGATATATCTTGATATCTATTGATATGCTAATTAATGAGCACAGCTCTGAATCAGAGTCCAAAGCCAAAACATGAATTTAGAATCGATAATTAAACTCACCGCTGATGATATGGCAGCGGTTAATGAAACCATTCTTAACCAATTAAATTCTGACGTTGCGCTGATTAACCAACTTGGTTACTACATTATCAGCGGCGGTGGCAAGCGCATTCGGCCAATGATTGCCGTACTGGCAGGTAAAGCCCTTCACTGCCAAGACGCAAAACACATCAAAGTTGCTGCTTTGATTGAATTTATCCACACTGCAACGCTGCTGCATGACGATGTTGTTGATGAGTCTGATATGCGCCGTGGTAAGGCGACAGCCAACGCCATTTATGGTAATGCTGCCAGTGTTCTGGTAGGTGATTTTATCTATACACGCTCATTTCAAATGATGACCGATCTCGATTCCATGCGCGTATTAAAATTGATGTCTGACGCTACTAATGTCATTGCTGAAGGCGAGGTCATGCAGTTGATGAACTGCAATGATCCGAATATTTCGGAAGATGACTATATGCGAGTCATTTACAGTAAAACCGCTCGCCTGTTTGAAGTTGCTGCACATTCAGCCGCCATTCTCGCCAACGCCACTCCTGAGCAAGAAATAGCACTACGTGATTATGGTCGTTATCTAGGAACCGCATTTCAATTAATTGATGATCTGCTGGATTATGACTCAGATAACAGTACGCTTGGTAAGAATACAGGGGATGACTTGAACGAAGGCAAACCAACATTGCCTCTTTTGCACGCGATGAACCACGGAACACCGGAACAATCCGCTTTGATACGTGGTGCCATTGAACAAGGTAATGGCCGCCATTTGCTGGATACCGTCCTGGCAATGATGAAACAGTGTGGTTCACTCAAATATACCCGTCAGCGGGCAGAAGAAGAAGCTGATAAGGCAATTTCAGCATTGCAGGCACTGGAAGATTCTCCATACAAGGCGGCCCTTGAAGGATTGGCCCATGTCGCTGTACAGCGACTTTCCTGAACTAAAGCAATCAGTGCCCCAGATAATTCAATCCAGGGCGCTGTCTTTATTATCAATATTTTGAATACCGACATATTGGACAAGGCTGGCTAGCCCTTTTCTCAAAATAAATTTAACCATTCGTTCTCTTTCAGATTTACTCAACTGGTAATAAGCCTCTACCCAGATCATAAATGGATCTTGTCGCTTATTGCGATAGTATTCGACCGAATTTTCACTGACCGTCAGTACACTCACGACTTCTTCGGGCAAACTATTGACATTATATTCGAGCGCTTTTCCTTGTACGCCACGCTTACGGCGTTGTTCCCAGCCCTCGCGTCTTGCCATCAGATTGACGCCTTGGGGAGACGATGGCAGCCCTGCGAGGCCGATGAGTTCTTTTGCAGAATACCACTCTTTTTTCATCTCTTTCTCCTCGCTTGATACTGGAGCAGTGACGAGAAAGCCAAATTTTAAGCACCTGGCTTTTCAAAAGCTGTCTCAAGTAGCTATAATTTTTTCCAAAAAACTTCTTATGCCATCTCGTAATATCACTTCGGTAATGACCTCCTTCTCTTCCTCTGTGAGTAAATTAAATGCACTTATCCAAATGGATAAAGGATCTTGTTTCTGAACCTGATATTCCGTTGGTGTTTCATGAAGCTCCAGAGCTTCTAACGTTGATTTAGGAAAACAAGAGTAATGGTATTCAATCGCCCTTCCCTGGACACCTGACCGTTTTTGCCGCAACCACTCTTCACGTTTTGCCTTGGCATTAACTCCTTGTGGTGATCTAGGTAACTCACCTACACCGGTCAACTCCATTGCCGTATACCACTCTTTTTTCATAATGTTTCTCTATTTTTGTAACCAAGTTCAAAAAAGAAGTTATTAAGAAAAAATTAGAAACATTTTTAGAAAAAATAATGTTATTTTGTTTTCTTAATAACAGGTTCGTGTTCGTTATTAATTTCACATTAACGCTTTAGTTATACCACTAATGTGGCTTCTAATTTAATAGAAAAGGATTAAAAAAATGATTTCTATGAAATCGGATTGGCATCCTGCTGATATTATTGCCGCTTTACGTAAACGTGGAACGTCGCTGGCTGCCGTTTCTCGTGCGGCAGGACTGAGTTCATCTACTTTGGCGAATACACTTTCTCGCCCGTGGCCCAAGGGAGAATGGATAATAGCGAATTACTTAGAACTACATCCGTCTGAAATATGGCCAAGCCGCTATTTCGATCCCCATACAGGAGAACTATTGGAAAGAAAAGTTAGAGAAAAAAAGAATAATTAACTATCAATATAACTATTGAAAGAAAAACCGCTAGTTATTTCTAACTAGCGGTTTTAGTTATTTAATATATTTAACTTAATTCGTATATTAATAAATCATTAATAAATGAATTATCCGTTAATAAACTTCTCGCCTAATTCAATATCTTTCTTCAAAACATCCAGCATGTTATCCAATGCTTTCTGTTCGAAGTCACTCAACTTGCCAATGTCTAAACGTTCTTCGATACCATTTTTACCTAAGCGAACAGGTTGCGCAAAGAAACGGGCGTGTTTGCCATCGCCTTCAACATAGCTGCACTCAACAACATTGCTTTCGCCTTGCAAGCCACGGAGCAGCGACAGCCCCAAACGAGCCGCTGCTTGTCCCATAGACAGTGTTGCAGAGCCGCCACCCGCTTTCGCTTCAACAACCTCCGTACCCGCATTCTGGATACGCTTAGTCAATGCTTCAACTTCTTCATCAGTGAAGCTGACACCTGGAATTTGCGACAGCAGAGGCAGAATGGTCACACCAGAGTGCCCGCCAATAACAGGAACTTCTATTTCTTCTACTTTCTTGCCTTTCAACTCAGCAACAAAGGTGTTGGAACGAATGATATCCAGGGTTGTGACACCAAACAGGCGGTTCTTATCGTACACCCCTTCTTTTTTCAGTACTTCAGCAGCAATCGCTATAGTGGTATTGACGGGGTTGGTAATAATTCCAATTAATGCTTTTGGACAAGTTTTAGCAACCTGCTGAACCAGATTACGAATGATACCCGCATTGATATTGAACAAATCGGAGCGATCCATACCAGGTTTACGCGCAACACCCGCAGAAATCAATACGACATCTGCACCTACCAAGGCAGGGGTTGCATCTTCACCAGCAAAACCAGTGACTTTAACTTCCGTTGGGATATGGCTCAGATCGGTTGCCACGCCTGGGGTCACCGGAGCAATGTCATACAAGGAAAGTTCTGAACCTGAAGGAAGCTGGGTCTTGAGTAGAAGGGCAAGTGCCTGACCAATACCACCGGCTGCGCCGAGAACTGCAACTTTCATCCTGATACTCCTTAAATTAAGTACTGTAAACACTATGTATTAAAAACACTATGTATTAAAAACACCACGTATTAAAAACAATCTGTTAACAGCCAGATTATCCACTTAATAGCCTGATGATGGAACACCAAAGTTGTTTTATTCTAAACAAAATGCTTATCTGTTAATGAGATAATGGGCACTTTTTTAAGAATTATTTCAACCGTATTCTTCATCAATTAACTGATTACCTTACTCTTCCCTTTCAGGTCAAACAACACCATTTAATTAACAATGCATTTACTATGCTTAATCTGACGGAAAGAAAATGCACAGAAATTAAATGATAATAATCCTCAGATTATGCATAGGGAGATATTGGAAAATATACAATTATGCCCTGTATGTTCGTTTATTCTTCTCTTTCTTGAATAAAAATTCACTCTTTCGCATAATGTCCGCCTGATAACGGATTCAACGATGGTGAAATATGCGTGTTCCTTCGAAACAGGAAGATTTGGTAAAATCTTTCAAGGCATTATTGAAAGAAGAAAAATTCAGCTCTCAAGGTGAAATTGTTGCAGCACTTCAAGAGCTGGGGTTTGAAAATATCAACCAATCTAAAGTTTCCCGAATGCTGACGAAATTTGGTGCTGTCCGAACCCGTAATGCAAAGATGGAAATGGTTTATTGCTTACCCGCAGAATTGGGCGTTCCCACTGCCACCAGCCCATTAAAAAATTTGGTATTAGATGTCGATTATAATCACAGCATTGTCGTCATACGAACCAGCCCTGGTGCTGCACAGTTAATTGCCCGCCTATTAGATTCATTGGGAAAAGCAGAAGGGATCCTTGGCAGCATTGCAGGGGATGACACTATTTTTTCCACTCCAGCGCAAAACTTTACGACAAAACAACTTTACGAAGCAATTCTCCACTTGTTTGAACAGGAACTTTAATTTTTTCAGGTCTGCCGTATGCCAATCTAATCAAAATATGCGTATGGCAGACCGAAATATAAGAAAATATTGATTAATCCATGCTTATTTTTTTCTTCAATGCAGCCAGTAGTTTTTCGTGAATACCATCAAACCCACCATTACTCATAACCAGAATATGGTCACCTGGCTGGGCCGTTTCTACAATCACTTTAACCAAAGTATCAATATCCGCACTCCAACGAGCGGGCTGAATACACTGTTCGGCAATTTCAACCACCTGCCACGGAATATTGGTGGGTTGATAGAGAAAAACTTCATCGGCACGCCCCAAAGAAGGAGCAATATCATTTTTGCTCATTCCCAGTTTCATGGTATTCGAACGCGGTTCCAGTACGGCAAGAATGCGAGCCATGCCGCCCACTTTACTTCTCAACGCCTCCATTGTGGCTAAGATAGCCGTTGGGTGATGGGCAAAATCATCATATACTGTGATGCCATTAACTTCGCCGCGCAATTCAAGGCGACGACGGGCGTTAATAAATTGGCATAATGCCTGACAGGCATCCGCAGGTTGAACGCCCACATGATGGGCTGCCGCAATTGCGATCAAACCATTATGCATATTGTGTTCACCAACCAACGACCATTTCACTTCCCCAACCAGCTCCCCCTGATGGAATACCTGGTAGTGGCTGCTATCCTGACTAGCTTTCTTCGCCTGCCAATGACCACTTTCTCCGATTTGTTCCAATTCACTCCAACATCCCATTGAAAGCACCTGCTTCAAATTAATATCATTATCAGGAACAATGATCTTGCCGGTACTCGGCACAACCCTGACGAGATGGTGGAACTGTTTTTGAATAGCGCCCAAATTTTCGAAAATGTCGGCATGATCAAATTCAAGATTGTTCATGACCAGTGTGCGGGGACTGTAGTGGACAAATTTCGAACGCTTATCAAAGAAGGCGCAATCATATTCATCAGCTTCAATCACAAAAAATGGGCTTTCACCGATGTGTGCTGAAACTTCAAAATTCCCTGGCACACCACCAATCAGGAATCCTGGTTTATAGCCACACTCTTCCAAAATCCAGGCCACCATGCCCGCCGTCGTCGTTTTGCCGTGGGTTCCCGCGACAGCCAATACCCAACGCTCCGGCAATATATAATCATGCAACCATTGCGGACCAGAAGTATAAGGAATGCCACGATCTAGCACGGCTTCCACGCAGGGATTGCCACGTGTCATGGCATTACCAATGATCACCATATCTGGAGCAGGATCGAGCTGTGCCGGATCGTACCCTTGGATCAGCTCAATGCCCTGTTTTTCCAGCAAAGTGCTCATTGGGGGATATACATTGGCATCAGAGCCAGTCACTTCATGCCCCTGTGCGCGAGCGAGGATCGCCAGCCCACCCATGAAAGTACCGCAAATGCCAAGAATATGAATACGCATTTATTTCTACCTGATTCATGAACTGTATCACTATTTTAACCCTCAAATCAGAGATTAAAAATGCAATAACCTATGAATCATTGGATTCTTTAGCTAAACTGCCCGCGTCTAAGTGCGGCACATAAGTGCAACACATAAGTGAAGCACGCTTCCTAAAACCACAACCAATTCAAGGCCTTTGTCATGAAAACATTGGGCGAATTCATCGTCGAAAAGCAGCAAGATTTTCCGCATGCTACAGGTGAACTGACTGCACTACTGTCTGCCATAAAGTTAGGTGCCAAAATCATCCATAGAGATATCAATAAAGCCGGTCTGGTGGATATCTTAGGCACAAGTGGCGTATCTAATGTTCAGGGTGAAGTCCAGATGAAACTGGATTTGTATGCCAATGAAAAACTCAAGGCAGCACTGAAAGCACGCGGCGAAGTTGCAGGCATTGCTTCTGAAGAGGAAGACGACATCGTTATTTTTGATGGCGACCGAGCAGAAAATGCAAAGTATGTTGTTTTGATGGATCCACTGGATGGTTCTTCAAATATTGATGTAAACGTTTCCGTCGGGACTATTTTTTCAATTTATCATCGAATAACCCCGATCGGGCAACCTGTAACCGAAGAAGATTTCCTGCAACCGGGCAATCGGCAGGTTGCAGCAGGTTATGTGGTTTATGGCTCATCCACAATGCTGGTTTATACTACAGGCTGTGGTGTCCATACTTTTACTTATGATCCTTCCCTTGGTGTATTCTGTCTGACTCATGAGAAAGTCCAATTCCCAGAAAAGGGCAATATGTACTCTATCAATGAAGGGAACTACATCAAGTTCCCAATGGGCGTGAAAAAATACATCAAATATTGCCAGGAACAAGACGAAGCAACCCAGCGCCCTTACACAACCCGTTATATCGGTTCTCTGGTTGCCGATTTCCACCGCAATCTATTAAAAGGTGGGATCTATATCTACCCAAGTACGGCAAGCCATCCAACAGGCAAACTCCGCTTACTTTATGAGTGCAACCCAATCGCACTTCTGGCTGAGCAAGCCGGTGGTAAAGCCAGCGATGGAGCAAACCGTATTCTGGATATCGAGCCAAATAAGCTGCACCAACGAGTACCTTTTTTTGTCGGCACCAAATCTATGGTAGAAAAAGCCGAAAGTTTTATGGCGGAGTTTCCTGATCAATAAACAGTATTATTAAGCCATAATTTAAAGAGGTGGGTTTCCACCTCTTATTCCATTTATTTTTCAAACCACAGGCTTATTAAGCCTGCAACCTTTTACTTATATATTTCCACCGATACGTCATAGTCATTTCTGAAAAAAACACCTCTCTTGCATGAAAAACTTTTTGAAAAATGAAACCCAATTTCAGCGGAAATAAACTGATAACTTTTTGCTATCAATTGATAATCATTTTTCATTACGCATAACAATAAAAATTTTCCTAATGTATGTAGGTATGGGAAATATTATCTTTTTTATATTAATGAGATAGCTATACCCAATAAAACTGAAATTTGGAACATCAAAGATGTAACGCTAAAGCGCTGGCGACAGCCCATATTTTATGAGGAATTCATATATGGACTCGTATATAAATCATAAAGTTTTTCGGCTTTCTATTCTCATGTATTCGTTTTTTTTACCCTTTACTCCGACGAGTGCGCTTTCAGCGGGTGAAAATATTCAAGAGAATAGAATGTCCTTACTGGGATCAGAAAATGAAAAGAACACCAATCAGACGCAAAGTAAGCAAGCTACTCTCGATAAAGAAGCAGGAGTCATCGCACAGAATATTCATAGGGTGAGTAATATCTTATCCTCTTCCCCATCCCAATTAACTGAACAGGCAAGATCCTATGCCTTGGGGAAAATCAATGGTGCGATATCCACGGAAACGCAAAAATGGTTATCCAGATTTGGTACAGCCAATATTAATCTTTCCGTCGATAAAAAAGGAAAACTGGATAACAGCTCTCTGGATCTACTGTTACCCCTCTATGACAATAAAGCGGATTGGCTATTTTTCTCTCAGTTAGGCTATCGCCGACACGATAGCCGCAATACCCTAAACCTCGGTCTTGGTGGACGTTATTTCACTCCCAATTGGATGTATGGTTTAAATACCTTCCTTGACAATGATTTTACAGGACAACATCAACGGTTAGGTGCTGGCGCAGAAATCTGGACTGATTATATTAAATTGTCTGCCAACACTTACTGGCGTTTGAGCAAATGGCGCCAATCCCCTAAGGAACAGGAATATGAAGAACGGCCAGCCAACGGCTACGATATCAATGGTGAATTTTTCTTACCCGCTTATCCAAATCTTGGGGGTAAGTTGAGTTATGAACAGTATTTCGGCGATAACGTTGCCCTGTTCAATCGGAAAACCAAGCAAAAAGACCCTAACCTTGCCCGACTTGGCCTAAATTATACCCCGATTCCACTGATGACAATGGGTGTGGATTATAAACTCGGAAGCAGTGGACACAGTGAGACGCTTTTCCAGGCCAATCTGAATTATCGTTTTGGTATACCTTTTTTGGATCAAATTTCACCGAAGAGTGTTGCTGCTATGCGCACACTGACGGGAAGCCGTTATGACATCGTGCAAAGAAACAACCACATCGTACTGGATTACAAGAAAAAACCCGTGTTCAGCCTTGCCTTACCAAATACATTAAGCGGATATAGTGCCCAACATGTTCAAATCACCCCTAATATTACCGCTGAGCACAAATTGAAGAAGCTATCATGGCAGACTAATGAAGAGTTCCGTAAAAACGGGGGAGCTATCACACCTCATGGCAGATCTGTTGAACTTAACCTGCCGAAATATTCTGCCAAAGGGATAAACAGCTATACCTTGTCTGCTATTTCTGAAGCCACGGGCAGCAATAAGCCCATGACATCTTACATGAACTTGGTTGTTGAACCTTTTGCCATTAAAGACCAAAGCATAAAGCCAAGTGGCACAGGTTCTATAATTTCCAATGATAAACCGGCTTATGATCTGGCAGCCATAATCACCTATGGCAATAAAAACAATCCACCGATTAAAAACAAAGCAATATCGAACGTAAAATGGAGCATCGATCCACCAGATAAACATGCAACATTAATCTGGGACTCCACAGGCATGACTAATGATGTAGGCCAGTTAACTGCCGTGTTGAGCAGTACTCAACCGATTGATCCGAAAACAAAGATTTATCTGTCAATGGATGAGCAACCTAAATTAGAGATAAAAGGCGACAAGCCATTTAATTTCACTAATCTGAGTGATGCCATTCAGGCCAAAGATTTTGTGTTCGACCAAAAAGGACCTTATGAGGCAACGGAACACAAACCAATCATTGTGACTGCGACTGTATTTGATCTCAATGGCAATCCCATCAATAAAAAAATGGATATGAACTTACAATGGAGTACTGAGCCAGCTAATCTACCGGGATTATCGGTTAAGCCCGCGCCTGGCTATGAGAACTCCTCTGATCAAGAAGGTAAAATCAAGGCGATTGTAACCAGTACCCAGATAGTGAAAGGTGCTAAAGTTGAGGTATTGATTAATGACAAACATCAAAGCTTCTCTAAGCCACTCGATTTTGTCACACCAGAAAGCCTGAATTTTGCATTCGGTGCAATCTCGCAATCACCAGTGGGACCAATAGCCGCTGGTGGAAAAGAGCGCTATACCTATAAGGTGCCAGTCATTGACGCAGAAAGTAAACTCCCTCTTAAGAATCAGTCTCTTGTTAAACTTAAAGCGGAAATAATGAATGCTGCTTCTAATATCACTCCGCCTACAGAAGGAATTAAACTTGAGATTCCTACAAATCCAACTACCGATAACGAAGGTTATATAACTCTTTCTATGTCAAGTCTTGTCGGTATAGATGGACTTTATTTCAAACTAATGCCAGATACAGTCAGTGAAAATGATACAAATAGCATACAATCCGTACCGGTAAACTTCGATTCTGTTCCAGTACCAGTGGGAATTCTGATGGGTGCGAAAGGTTCAAATGTTACGAAATATATCGCTGAGCAGGAAAGGCCCTATAACGTACATGGAGATCTGGTTATTCAACTGGCGCAGGATGGAACGCAGTTGTATGATTACGCACCAATTAACAGCCCAGATGGTACGCCGACCGCAAGCGTTACATCAAGTATCAAATCTTCCAATCCTAACTTAGTGAAAGTAGATACACAAAACGGGGAAATAACATTCCCTTCAGCTAGTTTCTCCATTGAGCAATGGCCGGTAACAGTGACACTCACCAAAACAGCTATGGATACGGGAGTAAAATCTAGTTATTACTATACCTTCAACCCACGGAGATACCTACTTATCCCTGAATATCCTGATATGAATGGTTCGAATTCGAAAACTGTTCCCTCAATTGATGACGACCAAGTATGTGAGAATGTGCTGTGGAGCAAGAACAATATCAATCTCAATGGTCAGAACGCTGTCACACCGAATCTGACTGATATAGGCGCAACTCCGCAAACGACGACTCTGACGTCCATTAGTTATGAATATGACAAAGCGCATTTCCCCTACTTTGGATTGGAATATCTGCGGAATCGCACGGCGGGAACTAATATAGTGAAAATACATACTCAATCAGAGGAAGGACTTTATTATGGATATAACTACGATACAAGGGAAGCTAAAAAGGCAAGTCTCTCTGCTCCTTCGTCAATGCTCCTTTGTGTAATACGCGTTGATGGTTATGGACAAGTTTCGCCATATTAAACTACGCTTAATATAAATCAGCACAGACTCAATTAAACTTGGGTCTGTGCTTTTTTATTATGCTTTTAAGCCACCGCCAACCACCGAAAAATCCGAGGAATTTTGGCCTGTTTTGGCTATAATACCCCGCACTCCATTTTGGTTTAACATTGAAGGAAACCGTTTTATGAGCCTGAATAATGTACCGGCTGGCAAAGAGCTGCCTGAAGATATTTATGTCATCATTGAGATCCCAGCAAATGCCGATCCCATCAAATATGAAGTAGACAAAGAGTCTGGTGCCCTGTTTGTAGACCGTTTCATGTCAACCGCGATGTTCTACCCATGTAACTACGGCTACATCAACAATACCTTGTCTCTCGATGGTGACCCAGTTGACGTATTGGTACCAACACCCTACCCATTGCAGCCAGGTTCTGTGATCCGCTGCCGTCCAGTTGGTGTACTGAAAATGACTGACGAATCCGGTGAAGATGCAAAACTGGTCGCCGTTCCTCATACTAAACTGAGCAAAGAATACGATCACATCAAAGATGTGAACGATCTGCCAGAACTGCTGCGTGCCCAAATCACTCACTTCTTCGAGCACTACAAAGATCTGGAAAAAGGCAAGTGGGTTAAAGTTGAAGGCTGGGATAATGCTGAAGCCGCTAAAGCTGAGATCCTGTCTTCTTTCGAACGCGCTGCTAAAAAGTAATCCTGACAGGTAATTGCGGATTTTAATCCCAAAAAACCTCTGCCCCAACCAGGGACAGAGGTTTTTGTTTGTCTTTCGATTGTCTGACTTTTACTCTTCTTCATGGCGTTTAAGCCAGTCACCACAGGTTATCCGGTGCAACCCCTCAACAGGTAATTTGTAAAGGTAGATCCAGGCCTTGCCATACGGTGTTTCAATCAGTTCTCTTTCGTACTCCTGAGCATTTTTTTTCAACTCATCCAATTCTGTCAGGATGGATGGCGTAATACGATAAACTTCACATTCAATGGTTCCTTCGCCACGGACAACCGCCGGATAGTGTCCCAGATCATAAATTTCATAACCTGATAATCTGTGCTCTCCCAACAATTGGGCATCCGTCATCCAGTGATGATTGCCTTGTTTTCGCCTCAGGCTGCCATAAACAATAACTCGCATCTTTAAAACTCAAACTCATAGAGCAGATCTAAAGCCTGATCAATACCAGATACCGCTTCCAGATACAATCTTGGCATCACACGATAACGTAACGTCAACGTCGCTAAAGAGTCAAAAATACCCACACCATACTTCACTTGTAAGTCATTGGTAATTCTGCCACTGACAACTACCTGAGATTTATCACCCACACCCTGAGTATCTAAAGCCAAATCAGAGACGCCAAAAGTTTCCCCAATCTTACCGACTAATTGGCCACTCTGGGCAATCCCCAACCCAATCAGCATAGCCGCCATTTGCGAGTTGTCAGAATCCCCTTTTTCCAATCCTTCACCACGTAACAAGTAAGATAAGGCTTCCTGTTGTGATTTTACCGGATCAGAAAAAACTTCTACTTTCGGTTTATCTGCCAATCCGGTGACCCGCACCCCCGCGATGACTTTGTTCGCTGTCGATTCTGGATTACGGATAGCCTCAATGTTCAACAATGGCTGATCTGGCGGGCCAGAGAACATAATAGTTCCCTTACGCACTTGCAAATCTTGCCCATAAGCATGGAAATTCCCCTCCGGGATATCAATCTGACCATTCAGCCCCAACCCCTGCTTATCCTGAAGGACTTTCAAGTTTCCTTTAAGCTGCGCCTTCAAACCAAATGCACTCAGATGCACATCATTGCCAATATGAACATTTAAGTTACTTTGAATCAAAATAGGTGATTTTTTCTTCTCGATAGGCTGAAGATTGTTATTTAACATCACTTCATCAGCAGAAACACCTACCGCTGATTCCGGTAACTCCTGAACTGTAATACGTGCCCACGGGATATCCACATTACCGTCGAGTTTCAACAGGTTCGGTTTTGCTTCCAGCACCAAATTTGGGCTGACATCCACCTTTACCATCGGCGGAACAGTGACACGTAACTTATCACTATCGGCTGTCACTCTGGCGTACCATGCATCTAAGTTGCGCCAGTCAGCATAACCATTCAGGTTGAGTTGCCCCTTAGGTGTCCTAACCATGCCATGCAAATCAGAACTGGCGCCGGCAAAATGTACGGCTAACTGGCCTTGGGTAATATCGAATGGCAGCCAATGACTGCTCATTTGCAGGACATCAACGTTAAGTTGACCAAATAGCAGTGGATCTTTGGCATTGCCACCAATACGTAAATTCGCATTTAACCCTCCCTCTGCTTTTTCGCCTTTACCCAAAATGGGTTTAACTATCCCTAAGGAAAGTGCTTGAATATCGACATTACCCGCTAATTTTCGGCTACCTTCTAAATCAGCGACCTGCACATTGCCTTTTAACTGCCCATTGCCAGCCAATTTAAATAGCCATGCCAAATTAGCCTTGCCATCTGCCAGCCCTGCATGCAAGGTCAGCGTTTCAAAATTAATCGGTAATGTATTACCTTCCACAACCTGACGAACTTGTACCCCATTCCCTTGAAGAGCCACTTTTGCCTGAGGCAATCCCTGCCCTGCTGTCCATCTGATCTCCGCATTACCATTGAATAGCCCCTTAAGTTGGGTGCTTTTATCAAGGAATGGCTGGATCATAGCCAGATCAAAACGTTCAAGCACCACTTGTGCATGACCGCTGGTTCCTGCCTCAATAGGTTTTGAGATACAAAGATGCGCATTGGGATTAAGCCAGCAATGGGTTCCCACTATAGCCTTCTGCTGCAAGTTGAAATAATCAATGGCTATCGCCTTGCTTAAATGCCACTCACCGACAGGCGTATTAAAAGCAGTATTGTTGATACTGCCTTGCCAGTGCTCCTTTTGACGATCAAAGCTGCCCTTAAGTGCCAAGTGGCCTGATACCGGCGTTCCTTCTATTTTCAGTTGTAAATCATGCTTCCTTTCTGTGCCTTTTGCGTTGAGCGTCAGGCTCTTTATTGTTAAATCCGCCTGCTGCAATTGCCGCACAACAACCGATAACTGACCCTGAATCTGTTCAGCCGAACGTACATCGCCTTTGATCGCGGCACTATCCACTCTTAGCACATCCTGCCAACGTAACCCACGTGCATTCAAATCTGCCACGATTTGCGGGGCTTGCATATTGCCTCGCAATTTGACTTCACCCGTAACAAAGCCAGCCAAACCCGGCAGTAAGCCAGTTAATTGCGGTGCATTAATTTCACCATCGAGTTTCCACGCCTGATCCGTAAGCCGCCCTTGTGCATTCAACCTATTATGCCCAACGGTAAGATCGAATTGAGGAATATCCCACTGTCCAGCGGCGTTACCCGATACCTTGCCACGCGCTTTGATAGCATTCTGTTTTACATGACCATCAAGGGAAATTTCAGGGATCAGAAGCTGCCAGCTTCCTCCATACAGGCTGCCACGTACGGCTATTTTCCCCTCTACTCTGGCAGGCCATTCTGGCCACTGTTTGGCCGTATTGATGCCATCCAAAATGAGTCTGGCATTCCAACTAATGGCTTTACTCCAATCAACCACGCCGGCAATATCAGCGTTCCCTTGCAAGGCCGCCAAACGCAGGCGCGTTAATCTCAGCAATTCTTCATTACCTTTTGCGTCCAGCATCAACGATGCCGGCGGAAGATCGTTGCCCTTAATATCCGAGCGGAGGGAAAGAGCGTAGTGACTGGCTTGACCATTTAAGCGCAACTTGACGCCATCAAGCTGATATTCTGGTTTGCCTTTAAGTGGCCATTGCAGTTGCTGGCTTTTCAATGTCAGGCGAATAGGCAAGCCTGCTTTTGCCAATTCAGTCTGAGCATCCAAATTGGCAGCGACAGGGCCGGAAAGATCCAATGCGAGATTAAGCTGTTGTAACAACGCACCTTTTAACGTTAAATCAATCTGTTGCCCTTTTAAGTCCCCCAGACTGATATGATTTAAGTCATTGACCTTACCCTTAACCACCAGGTTAACTGGCCATTTTTCAGCTAGCTTTGCTGTCCCCCGTATCGCCAGTGAACCTTCCGGTGCCTGTACGCTTAACGTCTTTATTTCAACTGCCTGCCCATGATTGCTGGCCTGTAGCCGCAAATCGTTAATCTTGATATCGGTATCACCCGTCAACTGAAGCTGGCTACCGTGGATACCCTCCAGCGTGATATCAAGAGGAATAGGAACAGCAGGTAACTCCGCTAACAGAGGTTGGGCAAATAACGCCTTCAACGTTTCACCCAGAGGTTTTTCCACTTCGGGCTGCTGCTCAATTTTTTGCGCTGTACCGATTTTCTCAGATGTGCTTTTTGGCAATGCCACCCGCAATCTATTAATTTCCGCAGATTTTAATATCAGTCGTTTTTCCTGCCACTGGGCAGCCGTTTTAAACTCATTCAATGCAATAGCGATACCATCTACCTGCACATGAATATTTTTCAAAGAAAGCAAGTCCAATGAGATAGGGTACGGTGTTTGCAATTCAGTCAATGGTTTTGAGTCAGTAACAGGAGCCGATGGCGGAAGTTCGGCGGTATTCACCGCAACAGTGACCCCTTCTGTTGTCAATGCATTAACGCACACCTGACTGTGTTTCAGACAAGAGAGCCGGATAGAGAGATGCAAACTATCTGCATTAACATTAACCCCTGGCATCTGATATTTGACGCCTTTCAACGTTAAATCACGCCAACCTCCACTGACACTCGCAATATCCAATCCAGGTACCCAACGTGCCGCACTGTTGATCACCAAATGCAAACCAGTTTGAGTGCCAACCAGCCCGACAATTGTCATTAATAACAGGCCAACAATCAGCAGGAAAGCAATACTAACCCTTTTTGCCCACTTCATAGTTCGGCCCCTAAACCAATATGAAATTCAACATTATGACTATCTGGATCTCCAATTGGCATTGCCAAATCAAATTTTATCGGCCCTACCGGTGACGCCCAGCGCACGCCAATTCCTGCGCCAGTTTTAAAATTACTCTTTCTAATGTCATCCACCGCTTCACCAGAATCGACAAACAACGCACTCCACCAATTACCATAAACATTGTATTGATATTCCAACGAACCCACCGCCAGCTTTGATGCCCCGACTAATTTTCCCGCACTATCTTTCGGTGAGATTTTCTGGTACTTGTAACCACGAATACTGCGATCACCACCAGCAAAGAAGCGGAGATCCGGTGGCACCTTGTCGAATTCACTAGTCTCTATCCAACCCAAATCTGCTCGTACCACAAAACGGTGATTCTCCCGATACGTTCTTACCCAAACATGATGAGCCTGTAATACGAGAAAATCGACATTGGACTGCCAGTTTGTATCAGAAATATCAATCGAGTAACGCTGGCTATCTCCCCAATAAGGCATTGTGCCGCCACGCTGGCGAATACGGCTGAGACTAAATCCCGGATAAAGCAGCATAGTGGTATTTGTTACGTTAGCCTGAGTAAAGTGGCTAAGGCTCCAGCGCAGATTCATGCTGTACTGCCAACCCGTAAAACGATCCCAATTACGGGAAAGGTTCAAGGTTGCCGTATCCGAAATGGTATCGTTAATATCTTTACGCCTATAACCCGTTTGTAGCTGATAATATTCTTCCAGTGGGTTCACTTTAAGCGGCATTTTGTAGGATGCGTCAATGATTTGATCGCGTCTAGAAAGGTTAAGGCTGGTACTCAAACTGTGTCCACGGGAATTAAGCCACGGTTTTTTCCATTTAGCCTGAACACGAGGCCCGACATCCGTTCCATAACCTCCCCCCAATTCAACATAGTTGGCAGAACGAGGCACTAAGGATGCATTTAATGGTAATAACTTATCCTTACTCTCTCGCCCTGTTTTAAAATCGGGTACAACAACCGCAGAGTTGAACCATCCGGTATCCACCAAACGGCGGTTAAATTCGGCTAATTGTTCGGAGGAATAGTATTCGCCTGATTTGAAAGGAATCAGGTTATTCAAGTAAGTTTCACGAATTTGCGAACCATCGAATGTCACAGGGCCAAAACGATAGCGTTGCCCGCTATCGAAATCAAAATCCCAAATAGATTCGTGCAGATTTTTTGCTACCCCCAACTCACTTTTTTTCATGACGGCATCAAAATAGCCTTTCTTAACCGCCAGATTCGTCAATGAACTTTTAAAATCTTCATATTCGCTGTGGTTGAGTATGGCCCCGTCTTTTGGCATATTTTTTTTAATCAGGATGGCATAGTCTTTATCTGTTTTAGCGCCGCCTTCCAAATCAACATTCACTTTAGCCACTCGCACAGGTTCACCAAGCGTTACCTTTGCAGTTAAAACAGGACGGGAGGGGGGCGTATTCTCCTGATAGGTAAATTCAACGGTAGGCTCATAATATCCTAATGGACGAAGCCCTTGTCGTATCGCTTTCTCCACGCGCGCACGAAAACGGCCATCAGGAGAAACTTCATCGGTACTGATATTGGAAAGTTGCACTCTGGCATTTTTTTCTAATTCTCCAGAAAGACCTTCTAGTTTCAATCGTAAATTTGCACTATAAGCCGATGGAGTGACGATAAAGACACAAAGCGCACCTATGAGGGGATATCGTGACACTCGAACTCCTAATATTTATCTACCTGTTGAATAAAATTCAACAATATAAAAATGCCGTAATGAATTAATTCTGGTAAAGTTTTAACAATATACAAGCAACATATAATCATAAGACTTTGAATATACAGGAGGGAATCTTGCCAAATTCAGCCAATGAAAAACAACCTGTTTCTGCACCACATGCTATATCGGGTAGAGCCACTCCATTAACCGTATCACCCTACCATGTCATCACACAGCATGCGATAGAGAACATTCCTGAAAATATGGAAATTGCCTATGTAGGAATGGGATGTTTCTGGGGCGTGGAACGCCTTTTCTGGCAACAGGAAGGCATTTACACCACCTCCGTGGGTTACAGCGGCGGCACTACGCCAAACCCAACTTATGAAGAAGTGTGTACTGGATTAACGGGTCATGCAGAAGTGGTCAGGATCGTATTTGATCCAACCAAAATTACCTATTCGCAACTAGTTACCCTGTTCTGGGAAAATCACGATCCTGCCCAAGGTATGCGTCAACATGGTGATATTGGTACTCAATATCGCTCCGCTCTGTACACGGTTTCACCACAACAATATGAACAGGCCATTGCCAGCCGAGATCAATATCAGCAAGCGCTGGCACAAAATAACGACCAACGCACTATCACGACGGAAATTCGCGAAGCGGGGCCATTCTACTTCGCCGAGGATTATCACCAGCAATATCTCCACAAAAACCCTGAAGGGTATTGTGGCTTAGGGGGTACAGGGATCTGTTTCCCTCCGACACTTAGAAAATAGCTGATTAAGTTAGCCCAATGGTATGGCTGTTGGGCTAGCTACCTGAAATACGATCAATCAGCATCTGTCCTCCCAACCAGTAGCAAACCTTGGCCTGTGTTATAGTAATTGACCAAGAAATTGGGCGTTTCACCTTCTGCCGTTACTCGGCTGGGGCTAGAATAAGAACCCTCTCCCGATATGCTAATGCCTGCGGTGCCAATACCAATATTAAATTGAGTTATTGATAACACACGATCAAAAAACGGCCGCAAAGCCGTTTATTATACTAATGTTATATATTGATTTTATTACCATTAGTCGATGAGCAGTTACAAACAATCACCCTATTTCGGTCTGTAAGCGCAATACTTGCTGATTGACTTCACTCATTACATGGAAATGGCGTTTATCTTTGATTTTCGGGGGTAAAATCTTTCCATAATTGAATTCAAAAGCACCCATGTCCTTAATATATAACCGCCCACGAAATAGGGTTTTTACGTAGAGAGCAATTTTCACTGGGTTATAATGGCGAAAGATTTTCATCTCTGTTTTTTCCTCCCATGCTTCTTACGATACTATTCTATTGCGCTGCATAACATTATTAACTGCATAACTAGCCAGATGCATCGTAATTATGCCAACTGTATAGACTACGTATATAGAAATTTGTTCCCCTCAATATTAAGATTCAATCTCTGTTTTAATGTAACATCATGATATTAATAAGCATTATGTTATATTTCCCTTTTATTTACTTATATTTCACCTCAAATGTTATCAAGTTGTTTATTTTATTGAGGACAGACCAGTTAACAAGCGCTATGCTGAATATAACATTCCCTGATAACATGCCATATCATGACAAATAAGGAATAAATATGTTAAAAAACAATACATTAACAAGAATCGTGTTATCTGCAATATTGAGTATAACGCCAATATTTGCGTTTGCTCATGACATCACCTTAGAACAACCTGTTCCCGCTATCAGTGTGACAGATAAAGGTGAGCTGTTGCTAAACGATGGTAAGTTCAACTACCAAAATTGGAGCAGTACTGAACTGTCGGGAAAAGTAAGAACAATCCAGCATATTGCCGGTCGTAGTTCCGCAAAAGAGATGAATGATCCCCTGATCCAGGCATTGAAGGATGCTGATTTACCCAAGGATAAATATCAAACCACCAGCATCGTGAATACCGATGATGCTATTTTTGGCACTGGTGTTTTTGTTCGCAATAGTATCGAAGACAGCAAAAAACAGTTCCCGTGGTCACAATTTATTATCGATAGTAACGGGCTGGTTAAAAAGGCTTGGGGACTGGAACTCAAAAGTTCGGCAATCATTGTGCTGGATAAAAATGGTAAGGTGAAATTCGTCAAAGATGGCAAATTAAGTGACCACGAAATTACACACGTTATCAGCCTAATTAAAGAAGAATTGGAAAAATAGCCTATTGCCCATAGGGATGGGTAATTTACCATTATAAATTTTTTTTATTAAATAAATTTAAGATAAATTATCTGTCATACCCCCATATATTTTTATCACCCTCCCCTCTGCCTTCGGGCAAGGGGATTGGGAAGCATTAGAAACTCACCTTCTCTATATCTATGGGTTCCACGTTAACTATGTAGAAAAGTACAGCTTAGTATTGAAAGCCTAATGGTACAAAGCCTTCCCTTTTGCCCGGTTATTGGCACAAGCAGTTTCACCAGCTCACAAAGTCAAATTTCAAGTAGGTGCTATTTCAGTGCCTTATACTACAGCTATAGCTTATATTGTGTCAGATAGTATGCCTTTAGTGGCGAGATGTATCTTAAAAGTAATAACTAATTAATTAGTTATTACTTTTTATACTACAAATAACTATTGAAATAGTTTATATAGGGTATTATTTTTCCAATGGGAATTACTTCCTATACCTTACCTAACAAAGAAATGAATTTTTAATCAAATAAAAGATTAAATTACCTTTAATATCAGTAAAATGCGTTAATTTCACTACTATTATAGAGAATAATTATCACAATAACTGAGGGTAAAGAAAATGAAAAAGTGCATCTCTATCGCATTATGCGCGGCTTATTTTGTATTTGTTCCTCTTAAAGCAAATGCTTTTGTTTGTAGCCCTTTCCAATCAGATGATGAATACCTTGCTTGTGTATTGAATTGCGCCCAACAGTGGTGGGTTCCTACGCTTATGTGTATTTAACTCTGAAAATTATCGTGGATAACTTAGGTTATGTAGGCGGCTCTAGGCACGGAGTCGCCTCAATAGGTATACAATCGATCTCTGCATTGAGCCACATTCAATATGGCTTTGAAGTGGTTACTCTTACTGAACTAATTGATATCGATAAAATAAGCACTAATACAAACGTTAAAATGGCTCCTCATAGTAAGCCATTATCAGTTCAGCATCAAAAAACTCTGACTCTAAACCCTGGATTCAGGAAAGATTCACGCGGCGTGTAATTGAGTGTTTTCCCTTCCCAATCCGTCACATGTGCCCCCGCAGCAATCGCAATGGCATGGCCGGCACCCGTATCCCAGATGTTGGTTGGCCCAAAGCGTGGGTAAAGTTGAGCTTTTCCCTCTGCAACCATGCAGAACTTAAGTGAAGAGCCTATCGCAAGTGTATCGTGCACCCCTAGCTGGGAAAGATAATCTTGCAACTCCTCATCGTCCTTGTGAGAACGACTGACTACCACAACTGGCGGCTTTGCAGGCATAACTTTAATGGGAAGCGTTTGACCATTGGTCTCTTTCCTTGCCTGACGCCCTTGCCCTGAATATAAGACATCCTGTACAGGAACATAGACAACTCCCATCACAGGTACACCATTTTCTACCAATGCGATATTGACGGTAAATTCACCATTGCGGCGAATAAACTCTTTCGTGCCATCCAATGGATCAACCAGCCAATAACGCTGCCAATTTTTCCGCTCTTCCCATGCAGGTGGATCTTCTTCTGATAACAACGGAATATCAGGTGCAATGCGCAACAATCCCGCCTTAATGATCTTATGAGCTGCAATATCCGCAGCAGTAACAGGTGAATCATCCATTTTATGCTTTACTTGCAACGGTTGCTCAGCCTGATAGACCTCCATGATCGCCGCGCCTGCTTCCCGTGCCAATTGGCAGATCTGTTGTAGCATCATACACCTCTGCGTTTGTTGTTTGGCTATACTACTTGAAACACCATTTTTAACGCATTTTTTACCGGAATGGTGAATATTTTATTCATCCATCATTCCCAAATACAGCTAAAAAATAGCCGGTTAACCGGCTATTCAATAAGTTACAGAATTTCCAATAATTCCACTTCGAAGATCAGCGTGCTATAAGGGGGAATGGATGCACCTGCCCCACGCTCACCATACGCCAGATTGTGCGGAATATAGAGTTCCCATTTGGAACCGACTGGCATTAAGGTCAACGCTTCAATCCAACCCGGGATCACGCCGCTAACAGGGAATTCTGCTGGTGTACCACGCTGTACTGAACTATCAAATACGGTGCCATCGATCAGGCGACCCGTGTAGTGAACACGAACACGGTCAGTACGAGCGGGAATAGCGCCATCACCTTGTGTCAGAACAGAAAATTGCAGACCAGATTCAGTGCTGCTTACGCCTTCACGCTGAATATTTTCTGCCAGAAATTTTTTGCCTTCTTCTGCCATCTCCTGCTGACGTTCACGACGAACACTATCAGCACGTTCATGTATCTCACGTAGCGCACGATGCAGTTCTTCTACCGGAATAGCAGGAGAACGGCTTTCCAGCGCATCACACAACCCTGCTAACAGTGCTTCTGGTTCTAACCCTTGTAAACCAGATTCCTGTAATTGCTGCCCAACCTGCAAACCAATACCGTAACTTGCCCGCGCTTCAATAGACTCAAAAGAAGGTTTTGTCATGAAAGTACCTGTTATTAAATGAGTGAAACCTCAAGCATAACAGCACTGTCTGGATGGGTAAACGCGTTAAAGTGGGTAATAATAATGTAAGGCACCAATTCTTGAAGTATAACTGCTACCAGGCCTTATGTTTGGGGGCATGTTTTTACGACACAAAACAAAAACGCTGGCAATGCCAGCGTTTTTTGTCACATGTTCTTCAGCTAATCAGCGATTAAGCTTCTGGAACGATGTTAACGTTCAACTGTGCGAATACATCGCTGTGTACCTGGAAGTGAACTTCGTGTTCACCAACAGTACGCAGAACGCCGTTAGACAGGCGAACTTCGCTCTTAGATACTTCAACACCAGCAGCAGTCACTGCATCAGCGATATCACGAGTACCGATAGAACCGAACAGTTTACCTTCGTCACCTGCTTTAGAAGCGATAGTGACAGAACCCAGTGCATTGATTTTCTCTGCACGAGCTTCTGCTGCTGCCAGAACGTCAGCCAGTTTAGCTTCCAGTTCAGCACGGCGAGCTTCGAAGAATTCGATGTTTTTCTTAGTTGCAGGAACAGCTTTGCCCTGTGGTACTAAGAAATTACGGGCATAACCCGCTTTAACGTTAACTTGGTCACCCAGGCTACCCAGGTTAGCTACTTTATCAAGCAGAATAATTTGCATTACCTTATCCTCTCAAAGTCGTTAATGGACTGAACCTATTACTGATGGCGATCAGTGTAAGGCAACAGAGACAGGTAGCGCGCACGCTTGATAGCACGAGCGAGCTGACGCTGGTATTTTGCACGAGTGCCAGTAATACGGCTTGGTACAATTTTACCGCTTTCGGTAATGTAGTTTTTCAGCGTAGCAATATCTTTATAATCGATCTCTTGTACGCCTTCCGCAGTGAAGCGGCAGAACTTGCGACGACGGAAATAACGTGCCATTTGGCTAGTCTCCAGAATCTATCAATTCAATCTGCTCGGCATGTAGAACCAGTTTGCTAAGACCATTGCGCCCATAATGGGAATTAATGAATCCTGAAACCGCTATTCGACTGCCGACCGTTATACTGTGAGTATATTCCTGTAACAACTGTCCGCTGGCAATAACGGGCATTCTGCACCATGATTGCCTGCTAAATCCGGCTTCCTGTTGCTGTGAACGATGTTCAAGCACAAACTGACAATGCGGAATACCAGATGGACTGACTCTTCGTATCGGTGCCTTGCACACTGTGCCTGTAAGCACCAAACGATTGGTTGTCACGGTAATTACTCTTCAGAATCCCCAGCTTCATCAGCATCATCAACCAGGTCTTCTTCCAAGACCAGATCACGGCTGCGACGTTCGTCTTTAGCCTTAACCATTGGTGATGCTTCAGTTACTGCGTGCTTAACGCGCATAACCATGCTGCGGATAACGGCGTCGTTGAAGCGGAAGTTAGTTTCCAGCTCATCAATCGCTTCTTGTGGCGCTTCAACGTTCATCAGAACGTAGTGAGCCTTGTGCAGTTTGTTGATTGGGTAAGCCAGTTGACGACGACCCCAGTCTTCCAGACGGTGAATCTGACCTTGCGCGTTAGCGATAGTCGCACTGTAACGCTCGATCATGCCCGGAACTTGTTCGCTTTGGTCAGGATGGACCATAAAAACGATTTCGTAATGACGCATTGATTGCTCCTTACGGATTATTCAGCCTCCTGTCAGGGTCAGCCGTGGCCCATGGAGGCAAGGAACGTGTTTAGTACGGCTGAAAAATCGACGCGTCACTATACCCGTACAATATAAAAAACTCAATAAAGAATTACCGGGCGCTTCTCTGACGCACGATTTCAAACAGGCATACCCCTGTAGCAACCGATACGTTCAAAGAAGAGACTGATCCCGCCATAGGAATACTGACCAATTCATCACAATGTTCGCGAGTCAATCGGCGCATACCTTCTCCTTCCGCTCCCATCACCAGCGCCATCGGTCCGGCCAACTTGCTTTCGTATACAGAATGCGTGGCTTCACCGGCAGTGCCGACAATCCAGATATTGTGTTCTTGCAGTAAACGTAGTGTCCGGGCAAGGTTAGTCACACGGATCAGCGGTACACTTTCTGCCGCACCACAGGCCACCTTTTTGGCGGTAGCATTCAATTGGGCAGAACGATCACGAGGGACAATAATGGCATCAACCCCCGCCGCATCCGCTGTACGCAAGCAAGCTCCCAGGTTATGTGGATCGGTGACACCATCCAATACCAGCAGGAATGGACGCTCCAGCCGAGATAACAAATCCGGCAGATCATTTTCCTGATACTGACGCCCCGGCTTGACGCGTGCAATGATCCCTTGATGGACGGCACCTTCTGTCTGGGCATCCAACCATTGGCGGTTAGCAATTTGTACAGCAATACCGATACCGTCTAACTCCTGCAATAATGGGGTTAAACGGCGATCTTCACGCCCTTTCAGCACATAAACTTCCATGAAGCGTTGTGGATCACGCTCCAACAAAGCTTTAACGGCATGGATACCGTAGATAATTTCACTCATGACTGACTGATACCTGCCTCACTGATATTTTAAGATATCTAAAAATAGAGGGCGGCAAGATCCGCCCTGTTTGATGATTGTATGGATTAATTTTTATCGGCTAGTTTTTACTAGCGATTAGCTGGCACTTTTTTTCGCGCGCTTCGCTTTCAGTTTTGCCGCAATTTTTTTAGTCTCGTTTGACGGTTTTTTCTTTTTGCCTGACTTAGCCTCTTTAGGCTTTTCCGTACCTTTCTTTTTACGAAAGGCGCTATCTGGTTCAAAGTTGGCTGATTTTTTATGATCACTGCCTTTTTTACCCTTTTTACGCTCTGGCGTACCTTTTTTCGCCTTATCGCGTGCTGTTTTCCCCTGATGACGCGCTTTACGGGTTGTTGAAAGTAAGGTGAAATCAATATTACGTTCATCCATATGAACTGCTTCCACCCGAATTTCTACTTCATCACCGAGACGATAAGTTTTCCCCGAAGACTCACCAATCAAGCGCTGGCCGACATTATCATACCGATAATAATCGTTATCCAACGTCGAAATATGCACCAAGCCATCAATAAACAGATCATTCAAACGGACAAAGAAACCGAAGCCCGTCACGCTGGTAATCAATCCGGTGAAAACATTACCCACCTGATCTTGCATGAAATCACATTTCAGCCAGTCTGCCACATCCCTTGTCGCTTCGTCAGCACGGCGCTCAGTCATGGAACAGTGGTCACCCAATTGCAGCATCTGTTCCATATCGTTGTGCCAACCTCCTGTTGGCGTCCCGCGATGTTCAACAGCACCCTTTTCTTGCTCTTGTGCCAATAAGTATTTGATCGCTCGATGCAGAGCCAGATCAGGGTAGCGGCGGATTGGTGAAGTAAAATGAGAATAAGAACGCAATGCCAAGCCAAAGTGTCCCCGATTCTCCGGCTCATAGATCGCCTGCTTCATAGAGCGCAGCAGCATAGTTTGCAGTAACTCGTGATCCGGTCGATCAGCGACTTGTTTCATCAATTGCGCATAGTCTTTCGGTTCTGGTGTCATACCACCCAACAAACTCAATCCCAACTCATTGAAGACTGAGCGCAGGTTCAGGATACTCTCTTCTTTTGGTCGATCATGGATGCGATATAACGCGGGCTCATGGTGTTTTTCAACAAAGCGAGCGGCGGCAATATTCGCTAAGATCATACACTCTTCGATAAGTTTATGCGCATCATTGCGTACAACAGGTTCTATACGCTCAATACGACGCTCTGCATTAAAGATAAACTTGGCTTCTTCCGATTCAAACGAAATAGCGCCACGCTGTTCACGGGCGTGTTCCAATGCTTGATAAAGCTCATGCAGATGTTCTATATGCTGCACCAGCGGCTTGTAGTGCTCACGCAATTCTTGATCACCCTGCAAAATCTTCCAGACTTTGGTATAGGTCAAACGAGCATGTGAATTCATCACTGCTTCATAAAACTTATAGGAAGAGAGTTTACCCTGGGCGGACACAGTCATTTCACACACCATACACAGGCGATCAACTTCTGGATTGAGAGAGCACAATCCATTAGACAGCACTTCCGGCAGCATAGGTACAACCTGGGATGGGAAATAAACCGAATTTCCACGGCTACGTGCTTCTGTATCCAAAGCTGTTTGCGGACGAACATAGTAGCTGACATCAGCAATCGCTACCCACAACCGCCAACCACCACCCCGTTTTCTTTCGCAATATACCGCATCATCAAAGTCTCGTGCATCTTCGCCGTCAATCGTCACCAATGGCAACGCTCGTAAATCTACACGGCCTTGTTTGGCCGATTCCGGTACATCTTCATCCAAACCAGTGATCTGTTTTTCTACCAACGGCGGCCAGCTATGTGGAATTTCATGGGTACGCAGCGCAATCTCAACCGCCATGTTCGTTCCCATCGTTTCACCCAACACTTCAACAATTTTGCCGATGGCTTTAGTCCGGCGGGTCGGGCGATTTGTCAATTCAACCACCACAACGTTACCCATTCTTGCCCCGCAAGTGACTTCTTTTGGGATCAAGATATCGAAACAGAGGCGGCTATCATCAGGGACGACAAATCCCATGCCCGCATCCATAAAATACCGGCCAACAATCTGGCTACTCTTTGGCTCCAAAACCCGCACAATACGCACTTCAATGCGGCCTCTTCTGTCTGGTCGCAAGGGCTGTGCCAGTACCACATCACCGTGGATAGTCATTTTCATCTGCTCGGCTGGCAGGAAATAATCTTCTTTGTGGCCTTCCACACGCAGAAAACCATAGCCATCACGGTGTCCAATCACCGTACCTTTCAATAAATCCAGCCGCTCTGGTAACGCATAACATTGCCGGCGGGTAAAAACCAATTGTCCATCACGTTCCATTGCCCGCAAACGGCGGCGCAGTGCTTCCTGTGCATCTGGAGTGGTTAACTGAAGTTCTTGTGCTAATTCCTGACGGCTTACCGGAGTGGCATGTTTAGAAATGATATCCAAGATGTATTCACGGCTTGGGATAGGAGATTCGTATTTTGCAGCCTCTCGTTCCTGAAAAGGATCTTTTGACATCGTCATTCCTCTATTGTCATCAGCAAGCTGTTTATCCCCTTGCTTCACTTCACTAAAAGTAATTGATAAAGGGGACGATTGTCTTTGACCATATCGGCCACAGTATGTTTATCCAACTCTTCCAAAAAATTTTCTACCGCTTGATTCAAGACTGACTTTAAGCGACATGCAGGCGTGATTTGACAGGCGCTACAATCAACCAATGACAGAGGCTCCAATGAGCGAACCACATCACCAATTCTGATCTCATTGGCAGGTTTTCCTAGACTGATGCCGCCATTTTTTCCCCTGACAGCATTAACTAACCCTAAGTGACTCAGTTGGTTGATGATCTTTACCATATGGTTACGTGAGACACCATAAACTTCAGTGACTTCTGTAATACTCGTCATTTGGCCTGCTGGTAAAGAGGCCATATAAATCAAGGCACGTAATCCATAATCAGTAAAACTGGTTAACTGCACATTCACCTCTGGGAGACTGAATATCACGGAGCTTATTTGGAACCAAAAATAATATATGTTTATTGGTTTTCGTTAGTTGATCATCATTATGTGGGTATTTTGAAAATTAAGCAAAACGAGAGAAAACAAAAACCGGGCGATAAGCCCGGTTATGTGCGCCGAAAAGATCGATCTATCGATTAAGCGTCAAAGGGATCACGCAGGATCATGGTTTCTGCACGATCTGGACCTGTAGAAATAATATCAACAGGAACGCCTGTCAGCTCTTCTACACGTTTGATGTAGTTCAGTGCTGCTTGTGGCAATTGGCTGTGATCTTTCACACCAAAAGTGCTTTCATCCCAACCAGGCAGGGTTTCATAGACTGCTTCAAGACCTTCCCAGTTTTCTGCGGCCAATGGCGTCGTATCAATGACAGTGCCATCAGGCAGGCGATAACCAACGCAGATTTTCACTTCTTTCAAGCCATCCAATACATCCAGCTTAGTCATGCAGAAGCCAGACAGGGAGTTGATTTGGATCGCGCGACGAATAGCAATGATATCCAACCAGCCAGTGCGACGGCTACGACCTGTAGTCGCACCAAATTCCTGACCTTTCTGACGCAGGTATTCACCTGTTTCATCAAACAACTCAGTTGGGAATGGGCCGGCCCCTACACGGGTAGAGTAAGCCTTGATGATACCCAGTACATAGTCAACATAACGTGGACCCAGGCCAGAACCCGTTGCAACGCCACCCGCAGTGGTGTTGGAAGAAGTCACATAAGGATAGGTACCGTGGTCGATATCCAGCAGAGTACCCTGCGCCCCTTCGAACATAACCAATTCACCTTTCTGGGTTGCTTTGTACAGCAAGTCAGAAACGTCAACTACCATGCCCGTCAGAATATCGGCAACAGCCAAAATGTCATCTAAGGTTTTCTGGTAATCAACAGCAGGTTCGTTATAGTAGTTAACTAACTGGAAGTTGTGGTAGTCGATGATTTCTTTCAGTTTGACAGCAAAAGCTTCTTTATCAAACAGATCACCAACACGCAGACCACGACGTGCGACTTTGTCTTCGTACGCAGGACCAATACCACGGCCTGTTGTCCCAATCGCCTTGGCACCACGCGCTTTTTCGCGGGCGTTATCCAATGCAACATGGTAAGGCAGGATCAGCGGACACGCTTCAGAAATAAGCAGGCGCTCACGTACAGGAACCCCACGTGACTCAAGCTCTTTCATCTCTTTCATCAAAGCATCTGGTGCTAAAACGACCCCATTTGCGATAATGCTAATGACATTTTCACGTAAGATCCCGGACGGGATTAAGTGGAGAACGGTTTTTTCACCGTTGATGACTAGTGTATGGCCTGCGTTATGGCCCCCTTGATAACGAACTACGTATTTAGCCCGTTCAGTCAGCAAGTCGACGATTTTACCCTTGCCCTCGTCACCCCATTGGGTGCCCAATACGACAACGTTCTTACCCATTTCAAAAGTTCACTCGGTTGCTTAAAAATGGATTCTACCATCTCATTTAGCACCTTTCAGTATTTTTTGTTACTTCTTGTTATTTCGTTTAATTATATAAAAAGAGTTATGAGTAATCTTTTTGCAATAATAGCGGTATATAAAAAAGCCACTGTCATTTTTTTACAGTGGCTTACAGTAGGTTAAGAAGATTTTACTTCACAGGGGCTTTCATATAACGGAAGAAGTCAGTATCTGGACTGAGTACCATTACATCATTGCCGTTATTCTTGAAGCTCTTCTCGTAAGCACGCAAACTACGGATAAATGCATAGAACTCAGGATCTTGGTTGAATGCATCCGCAAATAGTTTAGTGGCCTCCGCATCACCTTCACCACGTAATACCAATGCTTCGCTCTGTGCTTCTGCCCTGATTTCAGTTGCTGTTTTATCAGCAGCAGCCCGGATCTTTTCTGCTTCTTCCGAACCTTCTGAACGCAGGAGACGCGCCTCTGCTTCACGGTCAGCACGCATACGCTGGTAAATAGCCTCTGAAATTTCCTGTGGCAAGTTGATCTGTTTGATACGAACGTCAACAACTTCAATACCTAAGGCAGCCATGCTGTTTGGATTAACGGCAGGTTGCTTGCCTTTTGTCTCTTTTTCTACCAAGGCCGCAGCAGAGGCAATCGCATTATCGACATCTGTTGCATCATCTTCTTCGTGGGTTCCCCGATTCAGGGCATCACGCACATCGGTAGTCAAACGACCACGGGAATCAGTCACAATGCCGCGTACATCAAGGCGACCAATTTCAGAACGCAAACGGTCACTGAATTTACGTCCCAGCATCATTTCAGCTCGGTTAATATCACCGTTACTTGTTGCCAGATAGTAACGACTGAAATCATTAATACGCCACTTCAAGTAAGAGTCAACAATCAGGTCCTTATTTTCACGTGTCAAAAAACGGTCAGCCGTGATATCCAGAGTTTGGATACGAGCATCAAGGGTTTTAACCATTTCCACAAACGGAATTTTGAAATGCAGACCTGGCTCATAAATGATAGGTTTATTCTCTGCATCACGTACAACCTTACTAAAACGCAACACAATGCCACGTTCGCCTTCTTTAACAGTAAAGATTGATGAATAGAGAACAACCAATACCGCAATAATCGCAACAATAAATGAATTACGCATGATTATGGTCTCCCCATTCTGACCGTATCACCGCGCAGGTTATCGCTACCACCATAAGTGTTAGATTCCCGTTGTGGCGTAGATTGATTCTGACGAATAATCTTCTGTACTGCTGTATTACTGGACGTATTTTGCTGAACTTGTGCCTGATCTTTCACAATTTGATCTAACGGCAATAACAGCATGTTATTACTCTTCTCGTTTGCAATGATTTTACGTGTATTGCTCAACACACGTTCCATCGTCTCGATATACAGACGTTCACGAGTAATTTCTGGAGCCGCCTTATATTCAGGTAAGATTTTGGCAAAACTTGCCACTTCACCCTTAGCATTCAATACAGCGCTAACTTTATAGGCTTTGGCATCCTCAATAATACGCTGTGCTTCACCTTTCGCTTTAGGTAATACTTCGTTCTCGTAAGCTCTGGCTTCACGAATGGTTTGCTGCTTCTGTTCACGCGCTGCAATCACATCATCGAATGCAGCCTTAACTTCTTCTGGTGGACGAGCAGCCTGGAAGTTTACATCGACCACAGTAATACCCATATTGTATGGACGGATAGTCTCTTCCAATACTTTCTGTGTATCGTTACGGACAATAGTACGCCCTTCCGTCAGGTTGGTTTCCATCGAATATTTGCCAACAACACCGCGCACAGCACTGTCTGTAGCCTGGCGCAAGCTATCATCAGGATTGGTAACACTGAAGAGATAAGCTGCTGGATCAGTAACACGGTATTGAACGTTCATTTCAGCCAATACCACGTTTTCATCTGAAGTCAGCATGGCACCCGTCGTTGCCAAATCGCGAACAGATTCAACGTTAACCGCCCTGACATGATCGATGAACGTCATTTTCCAATTCAAACCAGGCTGTACAACATGATTAAACTTACCAAATCGAGTTACTACGCCACGTTCTGTTTCTTTAATCGTATAGAAACCACTTACAACCCAGACAGCAATTGCAGCAGCAGCGGCAAGACCAATAAGACGCCCACCAAATTTAGGGTTCTGCCCAGAACCATTTCCACCTTTGTTTCCACCGAGACCACCGAGTTTTTGACTCAGTTTACGGAACAGATCGTCGAGATCAGTTGCCCCACGGTTACGACCACCTTTATTGTTGCCGCCGGAGTTGCTGCCATTATTATTGCTGCTTCCCCACGGGTCGCGGTCCTGTCCGTTATTACCGGGCTGATTCCACGCCATGTTTTAGCTCCACTTTCTAGTTTTTACTGGTTTTTCAGAGGTGACTGCTCTCCACCCAGATGGGTGAGGCTTCCCACTTCACAGGCCGTTGCCTGTCACTGACAGGTTTGACAGCGGCCTCCGTGGGCAGAAACGACGAACTTCATCGTTTTTGTAAGCAACCAATATTATTGGGTGATAACTTTTGACAGTGCTGACCTGTCACTGCAATTCTGGCACAGTCATTTCATCACCGCCATTTCATCTCTGCCACTCCATAACTATAAGCACCTTGAAATGACGGATAAAATGATACCTTGTTTGTTGTCTTGCGCCAATCAATCAGACAACATAGTCGGGTAATTTGGGTTCTTGTTTACACAAACGACGCCAATCGACCATTGGCATTCTGACTTCAACACCAACCTGACCATTTTCTTCCATCCATTCACATTCAATAGCTTGAAGCTGATAAAAACGACTCCGCAGGCGCCCTGCTTCAGGTGGAAGGTGCAATTTATAGTGCGCAATTTCACCTGAAAGATGCTCAGTCAACGCTTGCAATAACAGAGGAATTCCTTCGCCAGTTTGTGCAGACAACCAAACTCTGACAGGCCGATTTTCTTCATCACGATCAATGCGGGGAATAAAATCTTCTAACATATCGATTTTATTCATCACCATCAGCGAAGGGATTTCATTGGATTCAATCTCTTCAAGGACACTGTCAACAGCGATAATGTTTTCATCAAAGCGAGGATCAGCCGCATCAACCACATGTAACAATAATCTCGCTTGCCGAGTTTCCTGCAAAGTCGCCTTGAATGCTGCCACCAAATCATGGGGTAAATGGCGGATAAAACCGACTGTATCAGCCAGAACAACTGTACCAACATCATCCACCTCTATTCGGCGCAGTGTCGGATCCAGAGTGGCAAAAAGCTGGTCAGCCGCATAAACTCCAGCAGAAGTTATTTTATTGAATAAACTGGATTTTCCGGCATTGGTGTAACCAACAAAAGAGACCGTTGGGATATCGGCTTTATTACGTGCCTGGCGCCCCTGTTCACGCTGCTTTTCAACTTTGTTAAGGCGTCCCAAAATCTGTTTGATTTTGTCACGTAGCATACGGCGGTCACTTTCCAGCTGGGTTTCCCCAGGCCCACGCAGCCCGATCCCCCCTTTTTGGCGTTCAAGGTGAGTCCAGCCCCGGACCAGACGGGTGGACAGATGACGCAATTGTGCTAATTCGACTTGTAACTTACCTTCGTGCGTCCTTGCCCGCTGGGCAAAAATATCCAGAATTACCCCCGTGCGATCAACGACACGGCATTGGCACAAGCGTTCAAGATTACGTTCCTGAGCAGGACTGAGGGCATGGTTAAACAACACCACATCTGCACCGCTGTTCTTGACAGCTTCAGCAATTTCCTCTGCCTTGCCCTCTCCGACAAAATATTTCGGATGAGGTGCCTTCCGGCTTCCCGTTACAATCTGCACAGGAGAAACACCAGCGGAAGTTACCAATGATTCGAATTCACTGAGATTTTCCGTATCTTTTTCCTGTGAGAAGAAAACATGCACCAGAACGGCTAATTCTCCGCCTTCATAACGATCAAACAACGGTGCAACTCCCCAGGCTGAGTAAAAATCCAATAAGAAAAAACATAGGTAAAGTCTCCCTACCTATGTTTTTATTTTCAGGCACGGTTACTGATTTATTCAGCGCCATCGCCTTCCTGTTGTACTGCTGGGTTAGTACCAGCATGATAATTTCCAACGCCAGTTGGCACATTCTGGTTGTTACCATGATGAGACACAGGACGGGAAGGTACAACCGTAGAGATGGCATGCTTATAAACCATCTGGCTAACCGTGTTCTTCAGTAAAATGACAAATTGGTCAAAAGATTCAATCTGACCCTGCAATTTGATGCCGTTTACCAAATAAATAGAAACCGGGACCCTTTCACGCCGTAAAGCGTTCAGGAATGGATCTTGCAAAGATTGCCCCTTAGCCATTCTATATTTTCCTTATTTGTTGTTTTTAACTAAGAACCGATTGGTTCGAAAAAGTAACTACTCAAAAATGACACTTTGTACTGATCACTGATACTGATCAATTGTACACAATCAATGAATTTATGTACTAATAACCTGCATGACTGTGTTTAGATTTTGTTTAGGTTGATCGCTATCCAACCAGGCCACATTGTCCCAACTCCTGAGCCACGTGATCTGACGCTTCGCCAATTGGCGTGTCGCACAGATACCACGATAAACCATCTCATCATGAGAAATTTCGCCCGCGAGGTAAGACCACATCTGACGATAACCAACACAACGAATGGAGGGTAAATCTGTATGCAAATCACTACGAGCATAAAGTGCTTTTACCTCATCTTCAAACCCTGAATTGATCATTTGTTCAAAACGGGCTGCGATACGCTGATGCAAAATTTCACGACTTGTCGGCGCGATCGCAAACTGATGAACTCGATAAGGTAATATTTCTCCAGACGTTTCAGTCAACTCAGTTAGAGTTTTACCCGAAATTCGAAAAACTTCCAGTGCACGAGTAAGACGTTGTGGATCATTAGGATGAATCCTTGCCGCAGAAATGGGATCAATTTCCTGTAATTGTCGATGTAACACATCCCATCCCAACTCTGCTGCCTGTTGTTCAATCTGCGCCCTAACCACAGGATCTGCGGAAGGCAAAGGCGATAATCCTTCCAACAATGCTTTGAAATATAGCATGGTTCCACCAACCAGAAGTGGTATTCTCCCGGCCGCCGTGATATCTGCCATTTCTTGCAATGCATCACGGCGAAAATCAGCGGCAGAATAGACTGCCGCAGGGTCAAGAATATCGATCAAACGATGAGGTGCCAGGGCCTGCTCTTCTGCGGAAGGTTTTGCTGTCCCGATATCCATTCCACGATAAATCAACGCAGAATCGACACTGATTAATTCAACCGGAAGATGCTGGCGCAAGGCGATCGATAACGCCGTTTTCCCTGAAGCCGTCGGCCCCATGATAAAAATGGCTGTCGGCAGATGTTGAGTTTTTAAATCACTCATGATTAAGGAATGCCACCACTGCTTGTAAATCAATTAACTGTAATAACCCATCCGGCGGCGATCCCACCAGTTGAGGGCAAAGGCGTTCGACATCAGCCAAAAGCTGGATGGCTTGCGCGATGTTCCACGTTTTATGCTCGCTATCCACGTAACGGGAAAGCCAACTGGCAACCTGCTCAACAGAAGCGGCTGACTGTTCCCCAAGATAGCCCAACAGTTCCGGCAAGAGTTTCGGCAGGTTCTGTTGACGCAGAGGCAACGATACCGCATGAATGGTTACTTTTCCATGTGCGACTGTCGATTCAATGCCAAAAGTCTTTAATAAGTCACTATTCCGCTTTAAGACACTCATTTCTGCCTGATTAAGGGCAAGTTTCAGTGGGATCAATAATGGCTGGGATTTAAGCCCCTGTTCTCCGGGGGTCAGTTGCGCCTGTTTCAACCAGCGTTCAGCAACTGGCAGGGACAGCAGCCCGATTCCCGATGAGGATTCGATCAAAGCATAACAACCTGCATAGATACACAATACTTTTCCAAAGCTATGTTTCCCCTGTCCCGATGGCACAGGAACAGCAGAAACCGATACCCCTTCCCGCACGCCCCGCTCTGGAAATAACGGACGTTTTTCTTCCGAGGAGAATTGCATCATTTTTTGGTACAACTCCCCCTGTTTTTTCTGGTAGCTTTCCTCATGATGCATTTGCTGTGTACCACGATCATGATGCTCATGACGCCGTGAAGGTGCCTCATCTGCTTGCTCAATACGCTTGCGGGTAAAGTGGTTTTCTCCCGCAGAAGGGCGATTCTCCGGCACCCAGCTTGTAGCACTTTCCTGACAACCAAGCGCCAATTCATCCCCCGCGCCGCGTTGTTTCAATACCGCAGCCACCCCCTGATAAATAAAATCATGTACCAGGCGAGCCTGATGGAAACGCACTTCATGTTTGGCTGGATGTACATTGACATCCACCTGACGCGGATCGATTTCGAGATACAAAACATAAGCGGGTTGCTGCTCCCCCTTAATCAAATCCTGATAAGCTTGACGAATCGCATGGTTAATCAGGCGATCCCGCATCATGCGCCCATTGACATAGCAATATTGGATCTCACTCACTGCCGTATTGACCGGATCTACAACCCAGCCCTTAATCGACAAAGAATCATGCTGCCATGACAACGCCAGCGCCTGTTGCACAAAAGCGGCCCCACAAATGGCTGCCAGACGCCGTTCATGCTGAGATTCATCTTTCGCAGGACGATACTGGCGCACCAATTTCCCATTGTGATTCAGGTTAATGGCGACATCCAACCGCGCCAAAGCTATCCGGCGCACGACTTCATCAATATGACCAAATTCCGTTTTTTCTGTTCTCAGGAATTTTCGGCGGGCAGGCGTGTTATAAAACAGATCCAACACTTCAACCGTTGTTCCCACAGGATGAGCAGCAGGTTTTATCGTGACGTCCATATCACGGCCTTCGGCATAAGATTGCCATGCTTCTGCCTGACTTTCAGGACGGGAAGTTAATGTCAGCCTCGAAACAGAACTGATACTCGCCAAAGCTTCCCCACGGAAGCCCATACTGACAATCGCTTCCAAATCATCCAATGACGCAATTTTACTGGTTGCATGGCGCGCCAGTGCCAGCGTCAAATCCTGCTCACTGATCCCACAGCCATTATCACGAATTCGGATCAGCTTTGCGCCACCCCGTTCAATATCAATATCAATACGGGTTGCACCGGCATCAAGGCTATTTTCCACCAACTCTTTCACTACAGAAGAAGGGCGTTCAACCACTTCACCGGCAGCAATCTGGTTTGCCAATTGTGGGGGTAATATCTTGATAGCCATAATTTGACCTTACTTACAATTCAGCACTTATCAGACCTGTTCTGATAAGCGTATATTTGGTTACTTTGGCGCAGCTTGCAATGGATTAGCCAGAAAATAGTGACGTAATCCCGAATGAATAGCCTGTGCCAGTTTTTCCTGATACTGATTGGAGCCTAATAACCCTTCTTCAGACACGTTACTGATAAAGCCTGTCTCCACTAAAATGGATGGAATATCCGGTGAACGCAAAACCCCAAGGCTTGCATGTTCCGGTGTACGTTTATGCAGGGAACCAATTCTGGATAGCTGGCTCAATACCTGCATGGCAACGTCATAACCAACCCGCTGTGAATGCCCAAATTGCAAATCTAATACGGCCTTACTCAGATACGGATCAGTACCATTGGCAAGAGCATCTCCCGCTCCCCCCAGTAATTCTGATTGTTTTTCATGCTGTTCCAGCCAATTTCCCAATTCACTGTTTGCACGGCGGTTGGAGAGCACCCAAACAGAAGCACCTCTGGCACTGCGATTGGGAGCTGCATCGGCATGAATTGATACCAGTATATTGGCTTTATGTTTACGGGCGACTTCAGAACGCCCCGCTACAGAGATAAAATAATCGCCATTTCGCGTCAACACAGGCGTAAACATGGGATCATTGCGCAAAAGGGCTTCCAATTTACGGGCAACATTAATCGTGACATTCTTTTCTTTCAGCCCCCGTTGCCCAATCGCCCCAGGATCTTGCCCTCCATGCCCCGCATCAATGGCAACGACAATCGGGCGGGACACTCTTCCTTGTGCAGATTGGGCAGCCTGTTTCTTCACACCTTGCTCACGGTGATTCGATACTGGCTTAGTTTCTTTTCCCGTAAGTTGACCATTATTTGTAAGTGATCGCTTACTTTCATTTTGTAAGGCATGGTTAGTTGATACTGGTGAATTGTTCACTACTCCAGCGGTTTTCAGTGTCATCATCACTTGCGATTTATTGCCGACATTTTTCACCGCCGATGTAGCTGTGGCCTTATGTGCTAACTCCAACACCACCCGCTGATGATGTGCATCAGGTGGCTGGCTGGAACGTACCAGTTTTACCAGATTCTGACCAGATAAACGCATCGGTAGCCCAATAATTTTACTGGATTGACGGATATCCACCACCAACCGTTCAGGAGAATGCAAAGAAAAGAACCGATAATCAGGATGCCCACCAGCGAATTCCAGCGTTACAACGGCCTCAGATGGACCATTCTTCACATGAATATTCGACAGCGTAGCCGCCGATGCTGTCGTCATAACCAACTGGTTCAACATGAAAAACAAAACACAGGCCATCACCCAACAGGCACGCCATTTTTTTACCACATCCACGAAAAAGGCATTCATCATGATCGGGTATTCCTTCATAAGGACTTCAAATGATCCAACAGACTTTCACCATATTCAGATAACGCAACAAAATGTGCCTGACGCCCGTCACTGTCATAACTCAGGTACAACTCAATATCTGCATCAGGCAAAACGCCAGCGCCCTGCTGGGGCCACTCCACCAGACAAATAGAGTCCTGATGGAAATAATCCCGGATCCCCATAAACTCCAGCTCTTCAGGATCAGCCAGACGGTAAAGATCGAAATGATAGACAGGCCGTGGTTGTAAGGCATAAGGCTCGACTAACGTATAAGTCGGACTTTTCACATGCCCCTGATGGCCGAGAGCTTGCAGAAAACCACGGCTGAATGTGGTTTTTCCCGCACCAAGATCGCCATATAGATAAATAACATAGCCGCGATCGCCAACTGCCGCCACTGCATTACCCAACGCAACTGTGGCATTTTCATTTGGAAGTGATAAAACGAGTTCTTTCATTGAAAAATATCTGTTTTGATTTATTGAATTAGAAACTAACAGGTAGACATATCAGTTAAATAGCTTAACCAGTAACCATAACATAATTCAGACATTATCATTTACTATCTTCTGTGCTACTGTAACAGCTATATGCCACATTTTTTGTATTCAATTCCCTCTGTGTTAAACTAATCCCTCTCTTTCAGCAGTAATTTGATATTTCATGACAACCCCCCTCGATCTGCATCTTCTGGCAACCAACATCAAGCAATGGGGTCTTTCTCTTGGCTTCCAGCAAATCGGCATCTGTGACACCGATTTATCGGCAGAAGAGCCGAGGCTACAGGAGTGGCTTGATAAGCAATATCATGGCGAAATGGACTGGATGGCTCGTCACGGCATGATGCGCGCCCGTCCTCATGAGCTTCTGCCAGGAACTTTACGGGTTATCAGTGTACGCATGAATTATCTGCCGGCTAAAGCAGCGTTTGCCAGTACGCTTAACAACCCGCAAATGGGTTATATTAGCCGCTATTCGTTGGGTCGAGATTATCATAAACTGCTGCGTCAGCGTCTCAAAAAACTGGGCGATAAGATCCAAGAATATTGCAGCGCTCATGAATATCAGGGAACTTTGAATTTTCGTCCTTTTGTCGATTCCGCTCCGATTATGGAACGCCCACTGGCAGAAAAAGCGGGACTTGGTTGGGTTGGTAAACACTCACTTACATTAAATCGTGAATCCGGCTCCTGGTTTTTCCTTGGTGAATTGCTGATTAATCTTCCCCTGCCCATTGATGCTCCGCAAGAGGAACAATGTGGGCGCTGCGTGGCTTGCATGACAACTTGTCCAACGGGTGCCATTGTTGAGCCTTACACCATCGATGCCAGACGCTGCATCTCTTATCTGACCATTGAATTGGAAGGTGTCATTCCAGAAGAATTTCGCCCACTCATGGGCAACCGAATTTATGGCTGCGATGATTGCCAGCTTATTTGCCCCTGGAATCGTTTTTCTCAATTAACAGATGAAGCTGACTTTAGCCCACGTGCCGCACTACATACCCCTGACCTGCTGGCGTTATTTAATTGGAGTGAGGAAAAGTTTCTGCGTATCACGGAAGGTTCGCCAATTCGCCGTATTGGGTATTTGCGCTGGTTACGCAACATTTCCGTCGCCTTAGGCAATGCCCCCTATCAAGATGATGTCGTATTAGCGTTGGAAAAACGGTTCGGCTTAAGTGAAGTTTTGGATGAACATATCCACTGGGCGATAACCCAACAAATGGCTCGCCGGAACGCTAATGCCATTGAAGTTCAAACCTCACAACAAAAACGATTGATAAGAGCAATAACCAAAGGCCTGCCCAGAGATGCATAATAATTAGACAGTTAAATTTCTGGTAAAAAAAGCCGGTCATTTCCTTGTGAATAAAATGAAAATACTTTGCTGATCAACCAACAAACAGAAAATAAATATTGATCATGTTATTTTTAAATTAGGTTAATTACTTTAATTAATCAATAAGTTAAGTTTGAACTGTAGTTGTGAATGGTAATTCAAAAAAAACACACACAAAGAAGCCTCCTGTGGATAACTCTGTGTAATAAGTAGAGTCTCATCAGGTGACTAAATAGAGTGATAATGTTAAAAACTGTGGATAAAAAACAAGAATTGAGTTCTAGTCACGAACACCAGAAATCAGCAGCAAAGTAATAGTTCGCTCACTCATTCTAGACGCTAACAGAGAAATTTTCCTCTGCCCATTCAAAAATGAGGCGGCATTATGGACCTGTTGGAACAGGATAGCAAGCGCTTTATCGACAATTTATTTTGAGTGGGGCTTGCAATAAGTGCCAACATTTCACGCTGGCACTTTCTTTGCTAACTCTCCCTTACCACTACATCTCCATACCCCAAATTAAAGTATTCTTATCTTCTCCACCAATGCTCTGGACGCTTCCCAATCGTACTGCTTGTAAAGACGCCCTAACATCTGATAAGGGGCGCCTGCATAAAACAACTCATATTGGAGATGCCTTGAAGCAAACTCTGACCCAACTGCATCCCACACCAACTTCATTAACCTAACCCTTTCTACCGGAGAAGCAATTGACGAATATTGGGTTTTCTCAATGATGCCTAAAATCTCACTATCTTCGAAATCTGCCTCGCTTGATGGCAACATCAAAATACCACCACCAGCCAATTTCCTTATCGTTTCTAATACATTGGGATAGATTGACTGTGAAATAACTCGATACGTATAAAGCAGCGTTTTATCCGGCACATAAAACCCGTTATAAATTTTGGGACAATGGAGTACACTATTAAACAGCCCCTCAACATTCATTGCATAACAGGCTAACTGTGCAAGTGATTCCTTCACTGCGGGGATCTGCTCAACACCGTTTGTTTCAGCCATAGCCTGAGCTAATCCGGCCAAAAAATGTAACTTCACAGCATAACGAGCCAGGCTTTGGGTATCCATCATCACTTCTGTTGCCGTTGAATCTAACTGAGAGAGACACATCTCAATGTTTTCGAAGACAAATACCCTTTCCCAAGGCACCAGCACATCATCAAAATAGATCATTGAATCATTTTCATCGAACCGAGACGATAGTGGGTAATCTTTGGGATTTGCCCCTAATTCGTAAGATTTTCTTGAAATAATTTTGATGCCTTTGGTATTAAGTGGCATAGCGAAAGAGAGTGCATATCGCTCATCAATTCCCTGTTTAAGGGGATAATGCGTACCAACCAAAACTTCATCTGCCAGAGCGGCTCCCGTTGCCAACATTTTTGCCCCTCTGACAATAATTCCCTTAGCATTCTTCTCCACTACACCAAGAGTATGGTAAATATTCTTAGTATGTTCACCAGGCGTTTTTGAACGGTCACCTTGTGGGTTAATCAACGCATAAGTCAAATAAAGATCTTTTTCACTCACATAGGAAAAATAATTTCGCAAAGCATCGGCCCGTTCTTGTGAATAAGATTCAAATAACTCAATATGCGTTATCATTCCTGTAAGAGCTGATGCAACATAATCAGGACTTCTTCCGAGCCAGCCAACCGTCTGCTTAGCCCACTCATATGCGGCATGACCACGAGCAATTAATTTTTCCGGTGTAGACGGCAATTGCCAATATAAGCCAATCTGCTCACCTGCTTCTGTCTTAAAAGTCATATTGTCGGCATGTTCAACTTTATAATCATATAAGTTCGCAACCGACCTAATGGCATTCTTAAACGCTGGATGATCTACATGATTTGTGATCTTCTCCCCATTAATAAAAATAGTTCGACCATCACGCAAATCATCAAGATACCTTTCTCCAGTTCTTATCATCTCTTCTATACTCCTATCGCGAGCTACGATTTTTCAAAGGTTAAGAAAAGAGGTTTTTTAATCAGCACCAGCAATTAATACACGAAGATAATTACTCCTATTTAGGACGAATATAACGACAATACAGATGTTAAATATCGCAAAAGGCGAGAATCTATGAATGTCACTAATACCGACTGCAATTATTCTACAGATGCAAGATCTCAATGGTGATCATGAGGAATATTACCGTTCCAGTGCTAACAAAAAATTTTACTTTTCAATGCACTGAAATATATTCTTGTGAATTAGTCAGAAAAGCGATATCAAATTCCAGCGCTATCGTGATAATGAGTAATAGATAGATTAACTTAATCAACATTAAATAGATAAAATACAATCACAAACGTAAATATTCTTATTGGAGGAAAAATAACAGAATGGAGGAAATTGGAGCGGGAAACGAGACTCGAACTCGCGACCCCAACCTTGGCAAGGTTGTGCTCTACCAACTGAGCTATTCCCGCGTCGCTGACAGCTAATCTTATTAGCCTGAGATGCCTGAATGCTGAACTTGAATCCTGTTAACCTTATGAGTTATAGGTAATTCTTAGATCCTGCATATCAGGAATGGACGCCATTATGAACATGTTAAGATAGAATGGCAAGTCCTTTGCATTTACTCTCATGCTAAACGCTCAAAAGACACACACTCCTGTCTGGCACAAAAAATTCATACCATCACCCCAACAGTTATCTGGAATACCAGATAGCACGGAGTTAACATTAAATAAACAATTAACCAACATCTAATAAGATTTATGCTTGTACTAACGATTTTGTGGAAATAGATTAACAACAATTTTCGTTGTTAATTAGATAATTATTCTCTTAAGAGAGGGTCAGGAACATGGCTCGATATTATCAATCTAAATTTGTCACGGGCACTGAGGCGCTGGTTGACCTTCTACTCGCTCAAGCTGAGTTGGATGAAATCCACAATCTCAATACCGCGGGATTCGTTTCAGGGTATCGTGGCTCTCCTTTAGCCCGCTTAGATCAAATATTATGGCAACACAGCAAAGAACTTATTCAGGCCAACATTCGCTTTCAACCTGCCGTCAATGAAGATCTCGCAGCCGATGCACTGATAGGAACACAAAAAGTCGAAACAGATCCAGACAGGCAGGTTAACGGCGTTTTTGGTATGTGGTACGGCAAAGGACCAGGCGTCGACCGTTCCGGTGATGCACTTAAACATGGCAATGCCTACGGCTCCTCTCCGCACGGTGGTGTGCTGGTTATCGTCGGAGACGATCACGGTTGTGTCTCTTCTTCCATGTCTCACCAATCTGATCTTGCGATGATGGCATGGAGTATGCCTGTTTTACACCCGGCATCAGTTGCCGATTATCTCGACGTCGGTTTATGGGGCTGGGCGGCATCACGTGTTAGTGGTACATGGTTTGGCTTTAAAGCAATCAGTGAAGTCGTGGAAAGTGGTGCCGTCAGAGAAAGCAAACCATTTCCTGATTATCAATTTCCCCAAGTTGATCCTGGCCCCGATGGGCTGCATTGGCGCTGGCCTGATCTCCCTGGCCCACAAATTGAAAAGCGCCTGCCCTATAAACTGAAAGCTGTCGAAGAGTTCGCTAAACTTAACCCCATTGATTACCTGCTCGCCCCCTGCGAACATCCACATGCTTTATTGGTAACGGTTGGTAAGGCCCATAAGGATGTTATGGAAGCTCTGCGTGTCGGGGGGCTCACACCTTCTGAACTGGCCCAGCAAGGCGTCGCTTTTCTCCATGTCCGTTTGGTTTATCCTTTATCACCGCTTCTCAGCGAGCTGGCTACCCAAGTCAGCCATATTTTTGTTATTGAAGAAAAAGCCGCTATCGTTGAGATGCTGCTCGCTCATCAATTAGTTAAATTACAGAAAATGACCAATCTGATAGGTAAGCATAACCATCTTGGTCAGAAATTGTTACCTGCTGACGTTGAACTACGCCCTTCACGGGTTGCTGCGCCACTTTCTGGATGGTTACAACAATTCAATTTATTTCTCTCCGTGCCACCAGAATGGTCAACAACTACCATTCCGCACGATGCAACGTTACCCAAACGTACACCGTATTTTTGCGCCGGATGCCCCCATAGCACTTCAACTCGCTTACCAGAAGGCAGCCAAGCTCAGCCTGGTATTGGATGCCATGTTATGGCTACGTGGATGGATCGCAACACCGGAAACGGTCTCTTGCCAATGGGGGGGGAAGGTGTCGATTGGATAGGACATGCCCCGTTTGTCAATCGCTCCCATGTCTTTCAAAACCTGGGAGATGGCACCTATTTCCATTCTGGCCACTTAGCCATTCGCCAAGCAGTCGCCGCAGGAAGCCACATTACTTACAAATTGCTGTTCAATGATGCTGTGGCGATGACAGGCGGGCAACCGCTGGATGGGAATATCACCCTATCGCAAATTGTTTCTTTAATGCTTGCAGAAGGTGTGAAAGAAGTGGTTGTCGTGACGGATGACATGGATAAATATAAAAACCGCTTTCCTGCCAATGTGAAGCTCTATGAACGAGATTATCTGGAAGATGTACAGAAGCGTCTTCGGGATATCGTTGGCGTAACGGTACTTATCTACGATCAAACCTGTGCCACAGAACTACGTCGTAAAAGAAAACGTGGTTTAGCGCCAAAAGTGACGCGGCACGCCGTCATCAATGAATTGGTCTGTGAGGGATGTGGTGACTGTCAAATACAATCAAATTGCCTTGCCGTAGTTCCAGTCAAAACACCTTTAGGCACTAAACGCAAGATAGACCAACACGTTTGCAATTCAGATCTGTCCTGCCTGAAAGGATTCTGCCCCAGCTTTATCACTGTCGAAAATGCTAACTCACGTGCAGATCTCAGTAAGATCATCACACAGACTGAGTTAGATAAAATTATCCACAAACTACCTCAGCCAACACTGGCTTCTGCCGAAACACCTTATGAAATCCTGTTAGTCGGTATCGGCGGTACGGGTATCGTCACCGCAGGACATCTACTTGCGAATGCCGCACAATTAGATAACTGCTTTGTCAGTCTGCTCAATTTTACCGGATTTGCGCAAAAAGGAGGGGAAGCCATAACCCATGTTCGGTTATGCCATAACAAGGATAAACTACATCAAGTCAGGATTGATCGCGGACGCGCTAATCTGGTTATCGCCGCCGATTTGGTGGCTGCAACAGGGCAAAATGCACTGGAAGTGATGTCAAGGGGATCAACAAAATGCATACTGAACACCCATGAAACCCAAATCGGCACTATGCTTCGCTCCTCTATGCTGGATTTAGATAATCCCAAAATGCGAGATACCCTGAATCAACATACACAAGCATTACTCTCCATTGATGCAGAAATAATGGCAGCTCATCTAGTCGGTGACAGAGACCAAACAAATATCATATTAATGGGTTATGCCTGGCAGCTCGGCAAGCTTCCAATCACATTATCTGCCATCAACAACGCAATGCAAGAGCTGGGAGTCTCAGCAGATAATGCCCGACGCGCTTTTTGTATAGGACGCATCGCGGCAGCACAACCCGATATTCTGCAAAAACACCTTAATATTACGCCGCAAGAAAATATAAAAAGTCTGGACGATCTCATTATGCATCGGTATCAATTTCTGGTTGATTATCAAAATGAAAGATATGCGATGCGTTATCTCAGCCGTATTGCTCAGGTTCAAATGGTAGCTCAGCAGATCGATGCAGAAGAAATTACTCAATCCATTGCTGAAAATCTATTCAAGCTAATGGCGTATAAAGATGAATATGAAGTCGCCCGACTCTACGTTAAAACCGGTTTTTTCGATAATCTCCGCTCGCAATTTGATAATACAGATACCATCCGTTTTCACCTCAGTCTTCCTCTCTTTAGTCGCAAAGATCCCCGTACAGGCCAACGCGGAAAAAAGGAATATGGTTCGTGGATCGTTCCTGTATTCCGTTTTCTTGCCGCATGTAAATCGCTGCGCGGCACTGTTTTTGATATTTTTGGCTATCAGGAGGAGCGTAAACAGGAAAGAAATTTACTGCTTGAGTATGAGCGATTAATTGATTTTTTAATCGAAAAAATGGAACGCAATAATTTGGCAACTTGCCTGCAACTTGCTGAGTTACCTACTCAGGTGCGGGGTTTTGGTCATGTGAAACAAAAAGCGATGAAACGCATGTTGGAAAGCAAAGAAGAGCTGTTGAAATCGTTATAAAAATAAGTTGGTAATCTATTATTTTATAATGAAAAAAGGGCCATAAGGCCCTTTTTTCTATGACTTGCAGACGTCTATCACATCTACAGTCCTGAATCTGGAGCGGGAAACGAGACTCGAACTCGCGACCCCAACCTTGGCAAGGTTGTGCTCTACCAACTGAGCTATTCCCGCATTTTATACGGCTTGCATTAAGCCTGACTTGAAATACCCGAATAAATTTTAATTTGGAGCGGGAAACGAGACTCGAACTCGCGACCCCGACCTTGGCAAGGTCGTGCTCTACCAACTGAGCTATTCCCGCATACATTCTGGTATGTCGTACTGTTGAAATTCTTCATCGGTACGGGGAGCGCATTATACGAGAAATTATTCCTCTGACAAGTCCCACAACCCAAAAAATTGTGTTTTTTCTCCGATTGATGATTAAAGCAGCAAAAAATCCGCTTAATCATCAACGCAGAGATTAATTTATGTGCAAATCTTGTACCAAATACCGCTCTTTATTTTGGAATAATGAGTTACTTCTGGATAAAGTGCTCACGGTAATATACCAATTCAGCAATAGATTCCCGAATATCATCCAATGCCTGATGGGTATTTTTTTTGCTAAACCCTGACAACATCTCAGGCTTCCAACGACGGGCCAATTCTTTAAGCGTACTGACATCCAAGTAACGGTAGTGAAAATACTTTTCCAACTCTGGCATATAACGAAACAAGAAACGACGATCCTGCCCCACGCTATTGCCACAAATGGGTGATTTTCCTGCCGGCACCCATTGTTCCAGAAAAGCAATGGTTGCTTTTTCAGCTTGCGCATCATCAAACTGACTCTTCTTTACACGTTCTACCAATCCACTGGCAGTATGCGTCCGTACATTCCAATCATCCATCAATGCCAATTGCGCATCCGGCTGATGAACCGCAATCACAGGCCCTTCTGCAAGGATATTCAATTCCGAATCGGTGACAATAGTCGCAATTTCAATTATGCGATCACGCTCGGGATCTAACCCCGTCATCTCTAAATCTATCCAGATAAGATTGTTCTCACTTTTTGACATGATATATCCTAGTTTCCTTCAAAAGAGGTAGTCTGTATCTGTGAGGTATCATAACGTTTTTGATCTCTCACAGCGATGATCAGCAAGATAGATGAAAGATAAACAAAAAATAAGTGAGGTTCGGTGGCTAAAAGTAAACTTTCCAAAGGGCAACAACGCCGTGTGCAAGCCAATCATCAGCGCAAGCTGAATAAGGCTGATGCTCAAAAACCAGAAATGGATGACAGCCAGTTTGGTGAACCACAAGAAGGGTTGGTGATCAGCCGATTCGGGCAACATGCCGATATTGAAGCAGCAGATTCTTCTATACAGCGTTGCAATATCCGTAGGACAATACCCTCATTGGTCACTGGTGATCGCGTTGTATGGCGCCCAGCGCTACAACTCCAGTCTGATGTCAGAGTGAATGGTATCGTAGAAGCGGTTCATGAACGCACGTCCGTTCTTACTCGTCCTGACTATTATGATGGCATCAAACCCATTGCCTCAAATATCAACCAAATCGTGATAGTTTCCGCCATTTTGCCTGAACTCTCGCTAAATATTATCGACCGCTATTTAGTCGCATGCGAAACACTTAATATCGAGCCTCTGATCGTACTCAATAAAATCGATCTGTTGGATGCCGAAAGCCGTGAGTGGGTTAACGAAGTCATGGATATCTATCGCCATATCGGCTATCGCGTACTGGATGTTTCCAGCTATACCGGCGAGGGTATCCCTGAACTGACCGCTCTGCTGGCTAACAAAATCAGTATCTTTGCAGGCCAATCTGGCGTCGGGAAATCCAGCTTACTCAATACCCTGTTGCCTGACATTAAAGAAGATATTCTGGTCAATAATGTCTCAGATAACTCAGGCCTCGGTCAGCATACCACCACCGCCGCACGCCTTTACCATTTCCCATTGGGGGGAGATGTGATCGACTCTCCAGGTGTCCGTGAGTTTGGATTGTGGCATCTAACGCCAGAACAGGTTACACAAGGTTTTGTCGAATTCCGCGAATATCTGGGAGGATGCAAGTTCCGTGATTGCAAACATCTGGATGATCCTGGATGTGCCTTACAGAAAGCATTGGAACAAGGCACCATTGCTCAGGAACGTTTCGAAAATTACCACCGGATTCTGGAAAGCATGGCGCAGGTTAAACCACGCCGAAATTTCACAATCGCTCAAAAATAAGGCAATAATTAACGATACCCTGACATTAAAAATAATGGCAGGTACAATAGCCGACTTTTGTCCAATTTGCCAAGAAGAGATCCAAGAGGTTGACGTGCTGGATAATTTTAAAATCAGTCTACAATATTTACTGCCAAAACAAGGCATTACAAAACTGGCAGGTTGGTTTGCCGATAAAAAGGCTGGCTGGCTGACACAGCTTGCTATCAAGGCTTTTGCTAAGATCTATAAAGTGGATATGAATGAGGCAAAAGATCCTTCATTCACTGCTTATTCAACATTTAATGAGTTTTTTGTCCGTCCTCTTAAGGAAGGTATTCGCCCTATTGCCAATGAAGCCCACCACTTGGCTCTGCCAGCAGACGGCACCGTAAGCCAGCTTGGGGCGATTCGCGAAGATCAGATTATTCAGGCCAAAGGCCACTATTACACTATAGAAGCCTTACTGGCAGGGCAGTATCAACTGGCCGAACAGTTCCGTAATGGTCAATTTATCACGACTTACTTATCGCCAAAGGATTATCATCGTGTCCACATGCCATGCGATGGCGTGCTCAAAGAGATGATCTACGTCCCTGGTGATCTGTTCTCAGTAAACCCATTGACGGCAGCCAATGTGCCAAACTTATTTGCGCGTAATGAACGCGTTATCTGTTTATTTGAGACAGAGTTTGGCCCCATGGTGCAAATTCTGGTTGGTGCGACCATTGTTGGCAGTATTGAAACTGTCTGGAGTGGCTGTGTCACACCTGCGCGTGAAGGCATCATCAAGCGCTGGACTTACCCTACAGAAGGTCAAGAAGGCGTCATCTTCCTCAAAAAAGGCGAGGAAATGGGGCGATTCAAGCTGGGTTCAACAGTGATCAACTTGTTTGCTGCTAATCAGATTAATTTTGCCAACAACTTATACAGTGGTTCACAAACCCGCATGGGAGACATGATGGCACAGACTGTCGCATCAGAAGAACCCACAGTAAATAACGATGAAACAATGAACTAAAGATCTCATCAGCTAATTTATAACCAAGGAGCCCCTTATTGTGCGCCTGATTATCAGTTTACTTCTCAGCCTCTTAATTGCGATCCCGGCTTTTGCTTCTGTGCCTCAGTTGGATGAAACCCAACTAAAACAAGAGCTGAAGCAGGCTGGCGGCAGTAAGCGCTCACAAGATTCTGAAATCACACATGCACTTCAAGGGGCAATAAATTGGATTAATGATACAAAATTAGCCAATGAGCGTACTCAGAGGTATCGACAAGCAATTGATGAATTTCCTAAAATCATCAAAGAACTGCGCCAAAAAATCCTTGCTGAAAACAATGCCGCTACGCCCATTCCGGCCAATCAGCCTATCAGCAATTTAGAACAGCAAATTATCCAGACAAATAACGAATTACAGGAACAAGGGCGCCAATTACAGCACGAACAGGATAAGCTTCGAGAAATCAGTGATTCCATGAGTCAATTGCCTCAACAACAAGCTGAGGCGAAACGTTTGCTGACTGAGGCAACTTCTCGGTTCCAGTCTCTGGATTCACCTTCCACACCACTGTCCAAAGCACAATTAGCGCTGGTGCAAGCAGAAGTCAATGCCCGTAAGGCTATGGCTGATGAACTGGAGATGGCTCAACTTTCTGTCAATAATCGTCAGGAGATTGCGCGCATACGCGCAGAATTATACAAAAAACGCTATCAACGACTGGATCTTAAACTCCAGCAATTACGTAGCCAGTTAAATACCCAACGCCAGCAGAAAACGGAATCTGCACTGGAGTATACAGAAATGCTGGCAGAGCAAAGTGGAGAAAAACTGCCACAGTCTTTGCAAGATGAACTCCAGCAAAACCGCCAGTTGTCGCACATGCTCAATCAACAAACCCAGAGAATGGAAGCCATTGGTTCAAAGCAGCGTAAGGCCAATAGCGAAATTCTTTTTGTTCTCCAAACGCTCAATACTATCCGTGAACAAGCACAATGGCTAAACGATTCCACTGCACTTGGCGAAACCTTGAGGGCGAGAGTCACCCATATTCCCGATATGTCAAAATCCCAGCAAATTGACAGAGATATTGTCGAATTGCGGGTCGAAAGATTGAAATATGAGGAAATGCTGGAACACCTGCAACGGCCTCTTGAGCAGACATTGCCTTCATATCACACTCTGACGCCAGAGCAAAAGAAGGTCTACGAGTCACTTATCCGCACCAGGAAAGAGCTATTAAATTCCCTGTTATCAGGATATGACAATGAGATACTGGAACAGACACAATTCAAGGTAATCACCAACAAATTAAATGATGCCCTGAAAGAAGTTCAGGATGCTACCCACCGCTATCTGTTCTGGGTAGCGGATGTCAATCCTATATCGCTCAATTATCCCTTGCAGGTGGTGCAAAATCTGACGCGTCTGTTATCTCTGGATACGTTCTCTCAGTTGGGTGCCGCAATCCACAGCATGTTGACTAAACAAGATACTCTGCTCTATTTGCTAGGTACTTTATTATTGGTCATTTTTAGTGTTAGCTCACACCGCCAGTATCATGCTTTTCTTGAGCGTTCGAGCAATCGCATCGGTAAAGTGACACAAGATCATTTCTCTCTGACTATGCGCACAGTTTTTTGGTCTGTTGTTGCGGCATTACCGTTGCCAATGCTTTGGTCTGCTATTGGTTATGGGTTGCAAAATGCATGGCAATATCCAATGGCAACCGCAATAGGCAACGGTGTACGTGAAACCACTCCCGTGTTGTGGGTCTTTATGCTCAGCGCAGCCTTTGCTCATCCCAATGGCTTATTTATTGCCCATTTTCGCTGGCCGGAAGAACGCATCAAGCGAGCGATGCGTTTCTATCGTCTTTCCATTTTCCTGATCGTGCCTCTCATGATGGCATTGATCACTTTTAATCATTACAAAGATCAGGATTTTATCGCAACCCTCGGCAGGCTGTGCTTCATCATGCTCTGTATTTCGCTGAGTTTGGTAACCAGCAGCTTAAAACGGGCTGGCATTCCACTCTATATGGACAAACATGGTTCAGGTGAGAATATTGTTAGTTCTGTTCTATGGTGGATACTGCTCTCGGCCCCAATCTTAGCGGCACTCGCTTCGATCCTGGGTTATCTGCAAACCTCACAGGCGCTATTAGGTCGTCTGGAAACTTCTGTCGCTATCTGGTTCTTCCTGCTGGTTGTTTACCACATTGTGCGTCGATGGATGCTGATCCAGCGCCGTAAGATAGCTTTTGAGCGGGCAAAACAACGCCGGGCAGAAATATTGGCCCAACGCGCCAAAAGTGAGGAAGATTCTGGCAATATTAATAGCAGTGTAGAAGGCGCAATCGAAGTTGAAGAGCCAGTCATTGATTTGGATGCCATCAGTGCCCAATCATTAGGATTAGTGCGTTCAATCCTGACAATGACAGCACTGGTTTCACTTATCCTATTGTGGTCTGAGCTACATTCAGCCTTCTCTTTCCTTGAAAATATCCGGCTTTGGGACGTGAGTACAACCATCAACGGTGTTGATAGCGTTCAGCCAATTACCCTAGGCTCCGTATTAATTGCAATCTTAGTTATTATTATTACTACACAACTTGTCCGTAACTTGCCAGCTCTGCTGGAACTTGCCCTATTACAGCATTTAGTGCTGACTCCGGGAACAGGTTATGCCATTACGACATTGACCAAATACAGCATTACCCTCATTGGTGGTCTGGTTGGTTTTTCTCTGGTGGGTATTGAATGGGCAAAAATACAATGGCTAATTGCTGCAATGGGGGTTGGGCTTGGTTTTGGCTTACAGGAAATTTTCACCAATATTATTTCTGGCCTGATCATCTTATTTGAAAAACCGATCCGCATTGGTGATACCGTGACTATCCGCGGTCTGACAGGCAGTATCACGAAGATCAATACACGGGCAACAACGTTGTCTGACTGGGACAAAAAAGAAATTATTGTTCCCAACAAGGCCTTTATTACAGAGCAATTCATCAACTGGTCACTGTCTGACACGATCACTCGTATCGTCCTGACAATCCCTGTGCCGGCTGATGTTGATTCCGCAAACGCCACCGACATATTACTGTCTGCCGCCAAAAGTTCACCCTTTATTCTCGATAACCCGATGCCAGAAGTGTATTTAGTGGATTTGCAACAAGGCATTCAGATTTATGAACTACGTGCTTATGCCGCAGAGATGGGGCATCGTATGCCTGCCCGTCATGAAGTGCATCAACATATTTTGCAGGAATTCCGCAAACATGATATCACCTTGCCATTCCCACCATTCCAGGCACGGGTTGATATTTTTGGACAAGAGATCCGCAGTGCGACAACTAACTTCACGGGCCGTAACCCCCCACGCAGGCCGGGAGAACTGTAGTTACAAGGCAGTGAGTTGAAAACCAGACGTACAGGATAAATGGTGATTGTGAACATGGCAGGGGCTATTGCTCTCCCTTTCAGGCCACGGGAGTTTTGTTTCGCCCCCCGAAGGCGATCCTGACAGGCGATGGAACGTTTTGTAAGAAAAGGTATTAGCGGTTAGTCAGGGTGAGTCAAACCGTGGCAGTTCGTGTCATCTTTACTTTTACCTGAATTTCCTCACAAATTCCGCTAATCCCTCCATATTCAGCCAAAATCAGACAAACATTTAATCTAATTAGTTAATTAATTTTATTGATAAATAGATACAATAAATCACCTTTACAGACTGGATACGGCGGGGGCGCCCCATTCGCGGGCATTTACTCTCACTGACGTTGAACCCTGATTGTTATCGTAATCAGGGAGAAATGTATCGATTCTGCCGGTTAATCAATCAGGTACTAGCTTGTTTTATCACCCAATCTTCGTTTGTCATGCTGGAGATTTTCACCCCGGACAGTCACAAGGTGCTATGGCAGTTCTGGCATGTCGATGGATTACGCTTTGTCTGCCATATCGCCGGTGTACCGGAAGACACCTTTGCGGTTGGCGATTTTTCTCTACAGGAAGGATTATCCGAACTCTTTACCCTCAATCTGACACTGGTCAGAACGGGCAACCCGAATCCGTTTAAACCACAGGCGGAGATTGATTTGGCCTCGCTGCTGATGCAGGAATCGGTGTTGCAGGTTTTTTATGGTGAAACGGAGCAGCGCAAAATCACCGGCATCATCTCCCATGCGGACTGGGTGGGCACCGATGGTAATAAGACAATCTATAGCAGAATCATACTAATATGTCATAATATCCAAATCCAAAATGACAAGGCATAAAGTGAAATGGGTTACAGTTTAGATTTTCGAAAAAGAGTACTGGCATACAAAGATAAGCATTCGTTGACTTTCGAACAAACGAGTGCCCATTTTGAGATCTCTATTCGTACCCTGTTCCGGTAGAGCCATAAACTAGAACCTTGCATGACGCGTGATAAGCCTCCCATAAAAATTCCTGATGAGGTACTCATTGCGGATGTCCAAAATTTTCCTGATGACTATCAATGGGAAAGAGCAAAGCGCCTGGGGATCTCACAATCGGCGATTCATTACGCTTTGAAACGGCTTCGGCTCACGCTTAAAAAAAACCTTAAAACATCCTCGCGCTAATCCTCAGCTTCGTCAGGCGTTTGTCGAGCGCATCAGCGACTATGAACAGGAAGGCAAACCGATTGTGTATTTGGATGAAGTGGTTTCGCGCAGTCAATGCCACGGATATACGGGTATTCAGAAAAGGGGCAGCGTTGTTTTGGTACACAGGATTGGCACGCGAAAGGTCGGATTAACGTCATTGGTGCCATTCTCGAAAATACGTTCATCACCTTAAGCTTATTTACTGGCAACATTAATGCCGATGTCTTTCATGCGTGGGTGACGCAGGATTTATTGCCAAAACTCCCACACGGTGCCGTGATAGTCATGGATAATGCGCGCTTTCATAAACGACTTGATACGATACAAGCGATAGCAGAGAGTCAACATCAATTAGAGTGGCTTCCCGCTTATAGTCCGGACTTGAATCCCATAGAACACAAATGGAGTAGGGCAAAAGCGATAAGAAGACAAAAAAGATGTTCAGTTGATGAGTTGTTCACCGAGCACATCGAATATGTCAGATCATGTTGATTCTGCTATATTCCGTCACCGTCCGCCCTGCCTGCTGGCGGCTGACGCTCAATCAGGACAGCCGAATTTATCATCAGCAAAATGTGCCGGCCATTTTAAACAGCCTGCTGAAAAAACATCGGGTAAAAGCCAATTCAAAACTCTACGATGCGCATCAGGACAGGGAATATGTGACCCAGAAGCGCGAATCCGATTATGATTTTTTCAGCCGGTTAGCCGCGGAAGAAGGTATCAGTTTCTGGTTTGAGGATGAAACGCTGTTTTTCAGTGACAGCCATCTGGGCATGACGGCTGGCTTGCCGCTGCAATACCAGCCCCAGCCGGAAACCGCGCACGGGGTAGATACGATTTATCAGGTACGGTTAGGCGTCGGCATGAGCCCGCAACGCAGCCTGCACAAAGATTTCAACCCGGAGAACCCGCGCTATCATCTCTCCCATATGCACAGCAGTGAAGGTTTCCGCGATTTTGGTAGCCAGACACCTTACACCATGTTTGAAAGTTACGGGCATTTTCAGAAAGATGCCGCCGCCATTCCGTTTTTAAAATACCGGCAGGAAGCGCTGGACAACCAGAAACAAACCAGCAGCGGTAGCAGTAACTGCATCAAACTGATGCCAGGTAAAATCTTCGAGATAAAAAATCATCCCCATAAACCGCTGAATGTTCGCTGGCAGGTAGTCAGTATCAGCCACCACGGGCGCTGTCCGCAGGCATTGGGAAATGATGCCGGTGAAGGCACCACACTTTCCAACCAGTTCAGTTTTATTTCCGGTCTGGATGATTATCGTCCGCCTTTCCACTACAAACCGCTGGCAGATGGCGATGAAACTGCAATAGTGGTCGGGCCGGAAGGCGAAGAAATCTTCGTCAACAAAGACGGCGCAATTAAAGTGCATTTCCACTGGAACCGCTATGACCAACCCGATGATGGTGCGTCGTGCTGGGTACGCGTGGCACAGGGCTGGAACGGCAACGGTTTTGGCTTTATGGCCATCCCGCGTATCGGACAGGAAGTGATTATTTCCTATCTCAACGGGGATATTGATCGGCCGATTGTTACCGGCTGTGTTTATAACGGCCTGAACCGCCCACCGCTGGATTTACCGGCGCAGAAGACCCGAACCACCTTTAAAACCAAAACCCACAAAGGCAAAGGCTTTAACGAACTGCGTTTTGAGGATGCCAAAGACAGCGAAGAAATCTATCTCCACGGCCAGAAAGACCTGACCGCGCATATCGAAAATGATGCGTACTGGCATATCAAACATGACCAGAAGAGCCGCATCGATAACAACCGTTACCACGATATTCGTGCCGATGACCATCATCAGGTCGCCGGTTCGCGCAAAATCACCACGGAAGGAGATGTGTCACACCGGATTGCCGGCAGCCAGCATACCCAGACCGGCGATGCGACCGTCATTGACAGCGGGCAGGAAATCCACCTGAAAAGCGGCGGCAAGGTCGTACTGGAAGCGGCAGCAGAAATCACGCTGAAAGTGGGCGGCAGTTTTCTCAAAGTCACACCGGCTGGCATTCTCTGCTCACCGATTAATGTCGGGCAAGGTTCAGGCGGCAGCGGGCGCGGGGTATCACTGCAATTACCGGAAGGTGTGGAGCCACTGGCACAAGTAGGGCAACTCCCGATGGCGGAAGCGCTCCCGACCATTGAATTTCCGGCTAAACCACCCTGTGCCATTCTCGCGCAGCAAGAAGAAAATTGGGTTATCACCGGAGCAGAGGAAGCATGATGGAATCGATTAATTGGAAAGCTTGGTTATCACAGCAAGACAGAGGCGAGTGTTATTTTCTGGTCAACAGTCTGGCGAAACCGAATCCCGTCCAGCTTTTTTACCTCAACGACTGGACAGAGCAGGCATTTCCGCTCTACAGCGGTACACCGATGAATGCCATGCTGGAACAAAGCCCGTGGCTGATCCAACCCAAAGCCAAGTGCCTGCCGGAACTGGCGCAATTGCTGGATAAACACGCATTCAGTGATGCCAGTTGGGGCTGGGGCTATCGCAGTACCTTACCGTGGTCATTTCAGTTAGAACACTGGCGCTTACATCAGCAGGTATTGCTGCGTGGTCAGGTTGTGGTGTTGCGACTGATGGATAACCGCATTTTCACACCGTTACTGCCCGCTTTGAAACCGGGGGATTGGCGTGAACTGTTAACACAGGTGAATGAGCTGATGATCGATACGCCCGATCCGGTTTGCTATTACCGGCCAGAAAATTGCCCTCAGGAACTGAGTACGAGTTTGTTTGTGTTGGGTGATCATCTGATTGAAGCGCGTTACTCCGCTGATTCTACCCTTAATAGTCTGGCTTATGCATTAGGTTGCCAGCTTTGGGAAGAAAATCCCGAATTGGCACTGAAACTGGATGAACCGGAAGGACAATTGCAGCACAGCTTTGTCGCATGGCTGAAACAGGCAAGAGGCAAAAACGGTAAACTGGACAAATTAACCCTTGAGCACTTTCTGACTGATAGTCAAAAAGTTGCCCTTAACGAGCGTATTGACGGATAAATAGAACAGAAGGAAAAGAAGAATGAAGCCGTTAGATCCGACAAATTGCATTGATTGTCAAAAAATACTGAAACACTGGATTGAATTTCAACTTGTGGATGAACAAGGTGAACCATTAACGGGTATACCTTATAAACTGACAAGTCGCGGAAACAAAAGCATTGTGCGAACGGGTACCACGGATGGTAATGGAATATTACGTGAAGAAGACCTTCCTCCAATGCCTGTCATCTTATCTATGTCAGCACAACCACTGGCGGATGAAATTGTCAAACGAACTCCTCGCCCAAAAACTGGAGAAGCCAACTCTCATGTTAAACCAAAGACTTTAACGGATGGACATGAATATCAATACATCACATTGGGAATGCTCAGTGACGGTTATCCTACAATGCAAGGATGGCAGGAGCAGGAATTACAGAATTCAGATCATTTCCATGGTTCGACGTTACAAGGGTTGTCAACCCATAAACTTAAACGACGGCATGTGCTGGAAATGCGTGTAATTCAAGGATGTGCATGTGATAGAGACATAACTCTAGCTGAACTGAAAAAGATAGCGCCCCTAGCACGAGAATCAGTACTTGAAGATAATTTAAAGGCATTTAATGATGGGTTTAAGGATTTTGGTATTACTACATGCCGAGGTAAAGCCCACTTCTTCGCACAGATATGCCATGAAAGTGGGGGATTACGGATATTGAAAGAAGGTGGAGGAGAAAATAAAGGATATCAACCTTGGTATGGTCGAGGGTTCATTCAACTAACATACAAAAGTAACTATACCTATTATGGTAAATATGCTAACGAAGATGTAACTTCTTCTACTGAAAATAGGGATAAGTTATTGTCTTCACCACATAGTGTAAAATCGGCATTTTGGTTTTATAAAATACATGCCAGAGCCTTTAATGCTGCTAGGCATGACGATTTTAACAAGGTGACTGCCATTATTAATGGAGGATTCACTGGTTATACTGATAGATTAAATAAACTAATAACAGCAGTTATGGTATTGAAGGCTGGACATCTTAATGAATTGTTAGAAGATGAAAGATTCAAATTTACTCGTAGCTCTATCTACAATAACCCAATTAATTCTTTTGCATGGGGGCTCTGGCATGATTCTGGTACAACACAACATGGACCTGTAAAAAATAGAGATGAAGCTTTGAGAGGCTATGAAAGAGCACAGGAATTACTCGCTAAAAGTCCTTTTTCAGAAAAACAATTGGATAAAAAAATATATGAAATAAAAAAGCGTGATATCCCCAATTATATAAACGAGAGAATCGCAATTCTGAGAAGAGAGGTTGAAAGGGAAGGCAGAGAAAGAAGAGGAAATTAAAATGTTTAAAAAAATTATTTTTTTAATGTTTATTATATCATCTTACAATGTTTTTGCGTCCGAATTATCTATTTCAGTTTCTTGTTATACTGATGATAATGATAAACCAATAAATATAAAATATGTCACTTTGTATTCAGAAAAAGATAAAGCCTATCTTGGTTATGTTAAGTATGAAAAGTCCGATAATGCTATACCAATTGTTTTTGTTAAGGACGATGTAATATTAAGTGAGACTAGGCCATCTATCGATACAACGGTATGGAATGAAATGATTAAAGGGGAAGTCAATGGAACCTATACGGTTCTTTTACAAGGAACGTACTACTCTGGTTTAATATATAAAAACAAAAAAGGTAAGCGGGTTGACTTTGTAGAAATTGAAGATGCTTATGATGAAAAAATAGATGATTGTGTCTGGAAAAAATAGACCTTGTTTAGGATTTTGTGTATCACCATTTCATATAAAATGAGACCGTCTAGACGGTCTCATTTTTGACCTGTTCAGATTGGCAATGACGCTCTACGTTTGTCTTCTTTGATACCGGCCAGAAAATTGCCCTCAGGAACTGAGTACGAGTTTGTTTGTGTTGGGTGATCATCTGATTGAAGCGCGTTATTCCGCTGATTCTACCCTTAATAGTCTGGCTTATGCATTAGGTTGCCAGCTTTGGGAAGAAAATCCCGAATTGGCACTGAAACTGGATGAACCGGAAGGACAATTGCAGCACAGCCTTGTCACATGGCTGAAACAGGCAAGAGACGAAAACGGTAAACTGGACAAGTTAACCCTTGAGCACTTTCTGACTGATAGTCAAAAAGTTGCCCTTAACGAGCGTATTGACGGATAAATAGAACAGAAGGAAAAGAAGAATGAAGCCGTTAGATCCGACAAATTGCATTGATTGTCAAAAAATACTGAAACATTGGATTGAATTTCAACTTGTGGATGAACAAGGTGAACCATTAACGGGTATACCTTATAAACTGACAAGTCGCGGAAACAAAAGCATTGTGCGAACGGGTACCACGGATGGTAATGGAATATTACGTGAAGAAGACCTTCCTCCAATGCCTGTCATCTTATCTATGTCAGCACAACCACTGGCGGATGAAATTGTCAAACGAACTCCTCGCCCAAAAACTGGAGAAGCCAACTCTCATGTTAAACCAAAGACTTTAACGGATGGACATGAATATCAATACATCACATTGGGAATGCTCAGTGACGGCTATCCTACAATTCAAGGATGGCAGGAGCAGGAATTACAGAATTCAGATCATTTCCATGGTTCGACGTTACAAGGACTGTCAACCCATCCACTCAATCGGCGATATGTATTGGAAATGCGAGCGATTAAAAAGTGCGCATGCAATAGAGATATTACTCTAGCTGAACTGCAAGAGATATTGCCCAATGCTCCGCAAAGAAGACTTCAAGACAATTTAAAGGCACTTAATCAAGGATTTGATAAGTTTGATATTACTACATGTCGAGGAAAAGCGCATTTTTTAGCGCAGGTATGCCATGAAAGTGGTGCATTGCGATATACGAAAGAAATTGAAGGAGAAACAAAAATATATAATCCTTGGTATGGTCGGGGATTAATACAATTAACCCATGAAAAAAACTATGATAATTATGGCAAGTATATCAATGAAGATGTAACTTCTTCTGCTGAAAATAGGGATAAATTATTGTCGCCACCACATAGCGTGTTATCTGCTTTCTGGTTTTATAAGATAAAAGCATCAGTCTTTGATTCTGCTGAAAATGACGATTTCAACAAAGCGACAGCTATTATTAATGGGGGGGTTTAATGGCTATAATGATAGATTAAATTACTTAAAAAAGGCAATTAAGGCATTGAAGGCTGCTCACCTTAATCAATTGTTAGATAATGAAAAATTCGAATTTAACAGTAGTTCTATCTACAATTATAAAGTTAATTCATTTGCATGGGGACTCTGGCATGATCCTAATATAATAACACGCCAAGGAACGGTGAAGGACAAAGATGAAGCGTTGAGAGGCTATGAAAGAGTACAGGAATTAATCACTACGAATCCTTTTAGAAGAAATGAGTTAGAACAAAAAATGTATGGAATAAAAAAGTGTGATGTTTCCAATTATATAAACGAGAGAATCGCAGCCCTGAAAGGAGGAGAAAGAAAAGATGGAAGAAGCGAAAACAGAGGAAGGAAAGGAAAAGGAAGCTAAAATGTATAAGAAAACTATTTTTTTTATTTTTATGCTATTATCTTATAATGCATTTTCTTCTGAATGGTCTAGTGAATTTAGATGTTTGACTTCTGACAATAAAAAACCAATAAATATAAAATTGGTTAACATTTATTCAGGGAAAGATAATGCTAGTCTTAGCTATGTTAAGTATGAAAAGTCTCATATTTCTATACCGATTCTTCTCGTTAAAGAAGAGTCTACAATATTAAGTGAAGATAGACCATATATGAGTACAACGGTATGGAATGAAAGGATTCAAGGTAAAGTAAACGGAACCTATACTATTACTTCACAGGGAGCAAGAATCTATGGTTTCAACTATATAAATAAGAAAGGAAAACAAGTGAATTTTGAGGAAAATGAAGAAGCTTATAACATAGAAAAAAAAGATTGTATTTGGAAATAGTTCATGGAAAACCTAGGGAGAGATCTCACATTTTAGCATGGTCAGTTGTGTATAGGCCATAGTGCATTTTCCTTTGGTGAAAAAGATTACTACTATAACAACTGACCGCCTTTTTCAGAAATTGCACTTATTAGGCGAATCCAAGTAAATAAATGAATTATTGATCTAAAAGGAAATTGAGATGGTTAAAAAAAACACTCTTTTTTTGTTGATGCTATTATCTTTTAAGGTATTAGCTTTTAAAGAATCTACTGAGATTATGTGTTTTACTTCATATGGTGAAAAACCAATAAATATAAAATATGTCACTCTTTATTCAAAAAAAGATAAAGTCTATCTTGGTTATGTTAAGTATGAAAAATCTGATACAGCCATACCAATTAATTTCGTTAAAGATGATGAAATATCAATAGAAACAAGACCATCTATTTATACTATAGTGTGGAATGAAACAATTAAAGGAGAAGTTAATGGAACATATACAGTTATTTCACAGGGAGCAAGATTCTCAAGCTTCACGTATAAAGATAAAGAAGGCAAAGAAGTTGAGTTTGATGAAAATTGGTATGCTTATGATGAAAAAATAGGTGACTGTGTCTGGAAATAGAATATTGTTTCCAACTTTGTGTAATCGCCATTTCATGTTAAATGTGACTGTCTAGGTGGTCTCATTTTTGACCTGTTTAGATTGACACGCTACGCTTGTCTTCTCCGCATTACCAGCCTAAACATTAACCCGGTAATACGGAGAGCCAAAAAACACCCGCAAGAAATAGTTTGTTTCCTCACTTTTTAATCTTCATTTCTCTGGTTAATGATGGTGATTTCCTGCCCGTTGCGGGTAAACGCCAAAGGGGCCAGCCAGTCTTCTTTTTTATCGGTAGGACGGCGGTACTTCATGCGCCAATATCTCGATCCGCGTGATATTTGTATAAGATTTTCTTTCAAAAGGAGGGACCGTGATCTCAACTTCCAGAAGAAAATATTTCCTTTTAATTAGCTCAAAACAACGACGATGAAGTCAAATAACATTAATGACGCATACCGATTGCTAATCGATTCATTCCATTCATAAGCGCAATTGCAAAAGTTAAATCAGAAATTTCCTTATCTGTGAAGTGATCTTTCAAAGGTAAATAAGCATTATCATCTGCGTGTGTCGTTACAATGTGAGTCAACGCCTCGGCCCATTCCAACGCCGCTTTTTCACGGGGAGTAAACTGACTACTCACTCGCCATCCGGCTAATTCAGCTAACCGACGTTCTACCTCTTGATTTTCGCGCAAAACTTGAGTGTGTTTATTTAAGCAGAAAGAACAACCATTGATTTGAGATACTCGCAAATAGATCAATTCAACCAATTGCAAACCTAACGGACTATTTTCCAGACCTTCTTTTACCGCACGAAAACCTTGCAATAGCTCTGGAGATAAGTTGTAGTAAGCGAGACGTAATTTACTCATAAATAATATTCCTTATATTAATATTCCAAGAGACTATATTATAAATGATTACTTTAAGCAAAGAAAAGGATGATTTTTATAAAAGCCATTTTATTTAATTTAAAAAGCATAAAAGAAGAATTTATTCAAATTAATATAATTCGCCATATTAATTATTCCATTAGATAATTAACAAAAAAATGCCACTAAAGGAATAAGTAGCATTTTATATTACGTGGCAAACAAAATAATTAATCTATCTATACCATAAATATTTTAACTTACTGATTTATAAAAATAAACTAAAATTTTCGATATATTGTTTTCACTGTTAATACTTTCTTTTTGGATCAGCGCCGTATTCATTATCACCCTGAGTACCTTCCAACAGAGTAAATACGAATAAAACAATGCTGGCTACAGGAATAAAGGTTAATAAAATCCACCATCCAGAAAGGTTAATATCGTGAAATCGGCGTATTGTTACCGCAATACTTGGAATAAAAGTAACAAAAATATAAATTATCAACAATGCAAAACCAGCAATATCATTAATTGTTAAACCCAATACTATAAGAGCGAAGAATACAATAATGTTAAATAAACAGAACACCCAATATTCTTTACGACGGGCACGGCCAGAGAATTCAGCGTAATTTTTCAAAACACTAAGATACCAATTCATAATATCACTTTATCGAAGTCAAATAATATAAAAGCGGGCAAACTATAAAGGATGATGGATTTTATACTTAATTATCTTTTAATGTCCATAGTCCATTACTAGTTGATAAATATTTCCTTATTTATGCCATTATTAGATAGTGATTTAAAAAAACCTTACAAATGTAAAATTAGGAACAGGAACAATATAAATATCTTTGGCTCATATCAAAGTTACGCATGAATCTATCAGAAAAATAAGACCAATTATTTTACTATAAACTAAGCTTACAGCCACAAGATTCACCAATTTGTAATTCGAATTCAAATCCACACTCCTGAGCTGATCCACGCCATGTTCTCAATATTTAATACACGACCCAAGTTTCCATCAGCATGATTGGTTATTTGATTGGAAAAAATACTTATCAATACAATCAAACAGCATCACACCGGATGCTGCTTTCAAACAATTAATTTCGTTAGGCTATTAGCTTCAAACCTGATACATTTTCCTTAAATAACAAGAAACTGCATCATCCGCATTGGAACCAATCAGTTCCATATCAGGTAAAATATCTTTCAAGCGCTGATGCGCTCCCTGCATGATGCAGCCTTTACCGGCTACACTTAACATTTCCCGATCGTTCATACCATCGCCAAAAGCAATGCAGTCATTTAATTGATATCCGATCAATTGACAAACTTGCTCCAATGCATGACCTTTAGAAACACTACCAGCCATCACTTCCAAACAATTCCTCAGTGAAAAACTGACATTAACCCTTTCCCCCCAACATGCTTTAATCCTCTCTTCCAAATCCACCAAATAATCATGATCTTCACTGGTGTAGTAAACCTTGCATACGCCATCTGTGGGAAAATCATCGCGCTGAAAAAGTTGGTAATGGAAAACTGACTCCTGAAAAAACTCTTTCTGTTCCGGTGCTTCTCTATTAATTAGCCAATCATCGTTATTGAAATAATTAGTCAGGATATTGGGATTATCAAACTCCAATAAACACAAATCATGGGCAATATCAGGATCTAAGTTATGGCTAAATACCAATTCATCTTGGGTATTGTGAACCCTTGCACCGTTGGAAGTAATCATATAAGCATCAATGCCCAATCCATCACGGATCTGTCCCACATCAATATGATGCCGCCCTGTTGCAAAAACAAAATGAATCCCTTGCTCCGTCAATAAGTTCAACGTTTCCTTGGTATACGGGGTTAATTTATGGTCGGGAGATAACAAAGTGCCATCTAAATCTGAAGCAACAACATGATACATAGTTATAGTTCCTAAACTAAATCAGTTCTGGTCAAAAAAATCACAAATTGCATTGAGTGCCTGCGCTCGCAATGCATCTTTTTCGAACAGGATTTCGTGATGAGCCCCCTGAATAATCAGGGGATTTTGATGAGATGCACAAAAAGCCAATAACTTCCGATTACTTACTATCTTATCTTCACTTGCTTGTAATACGATGAGCGGAGTTTTAATTTTGCCGGCATTTTCAATCAGATTATCCCCCATCAGCATACTTTCACGCATCCAATGGTAAGTTGGCCCACCAAGGCGCAATTCAGGATAATCAGCATAGTAGCGTAAATAACGCTGATAACGCGCATAACTGTGCGTTAATAGGTTGATAAAATAAGGTAATGGCCGCCATTGCCCCGTTGATAGGGCATAAGCGTTACGTCTTTTAATATTGGGTTCCGCCTGGTTAACCAGAAAATTCGCCAGCCAGCGGGGCATTGGTAAATGGATACCAAACATCGGCGCACATAACGCCACGGCACGAAAAATCGACTCTTGGTAACGTACCAGAAAACGGCTCAAAATCGCCCCTCCCATTGAATGAGCTAGAGCATAACAGCGGTGAGATTGACGAGGTGCCACTTCAAGCTCAATAAATTTAGCTAAGTCATCAACATAATGATCGAACTCTTCAACATGACCTTTTTGTCGATCGTCCAACATTCGCCCTGAACGGCCTTGTCCACGATGATCAATAATGAAAATATCGTAACCCTGATGATAAAAATCATAGGCCACCTCAGAGTATTTCACGTAACTTTCACTACGGCCAGGCAAAATAACGAGTGTTTTGTCATGATGAGGGGAACAAAAGGAGACATAATGGATAGGAATATCATCAATTCCTATAAATTGCCGCTCTTCTCTTGTTTGCCAAAAATCCAGTAATAATCCATTCGTAAAGGCTGAGAACTGAGGTTCACGGTTTAACCAACTAGCTTTCAATATCTCAGGCGCCATTCGTCATCCTCTGTTCTCTAATCCTCAGTTCACTGTCCTTTAGTTATTCAATATTTTCAGTTACTCGAATTATTCAAAATGCTCTCGGATTAATGTCATAAATGCATCACCAAAACGCTCTAATTTCCGCTGACCAATGCCATTAATCAGCAAAAGTTCATCTGGCGTTATTGGGCACTGTTCTGCCATCTCAATTAACGTGACATCATTGAAAACAACAAAGGGTGGAATATTGTTTTCATCAGCAATGGATTTACGCAATTTGCGCAACTTAGCAAATAACTTGCGGTCATAGTTGCCGCTGTACGATTTGTTTTGCTGATTGCGGCTTTTCAAGCTTTGGATACGTGGTACGGCAAGTTGTAAAGGTACTTCGCCACGTAATACAGGCCGCGCAGCCTCAGTCAATTGCAGTGCAGAATAGTTGGCAATGTTTTGATTGATAAGCCCCAGGTGAATAAGCTGACGCAAGACGCTCATCCAATGTTCCTGACTCTGTTCTTTACCAATGCCATAAACAGGTAGCTTGTCATGTCCAAAATCTCTAATGCGTTGATTGTTCGCACCACGTAGCACTTCTACAATATAGCCAATCCCAAAACGTTGTCCAACGCGATAGATGCAGGACAGCGCTTTCTGTGCTTCTACCAGACCGTCGTAACGTTTGGGAGGATCCAGACAAATATCACAGTTGCCACACGCTGTTTGGCGGCTTTCCCCGAAATAATTCAACAATACCAGACGCCGACAGGTCTGTGCCTGTGCAAATGCGCCCATGGCATTGAGTTTATGCCGCTCAATATCTTGTTGTTCACCTGCGGGTTTTTCTTCTAAACAGCGACGCAGCCATACCATATCCGCAGGATCGTAAAACAGCACGGCTTCCGCCGGTAAGCCATCTCGCCCAGCCCGGCCAGTTTCTTGATAATAAGATTCGATATTACGGGGAATATCAAAATGCACGACAAAGCGCACATTAGGTTTGTTAATTCCCATACCAAATGCAACCGTTGCCACAACGATCTGTAAATCATCTCGCTGGAAAGCATCTTGTACCCATGTCCGTTGACTGTTTTCCAGCCCCGCATGGTAAGGCGCAACACTTAACCCCCGCTTTTGTAGACGTTCCGCAGTCTCTTCCACTTTAGTACGACTATTGCAATAGATAATTCCGCTTTTTCCCTGCTGACCGCGGACAAATGACCAGAGCTGATCAAGCGGTTTGTATTTTTCAACTAAAGTATAGCGAATATTGGGACGATCAAAGCTGCTGATATGGATAATCGGCTCATGCAACTCCAGTAAACGTACGATATCCTGACGGGTCGCTTTATCTGCTGTAGCGGTTAGTGCGATTACTGGAAGATCGGGGAAACGACGACGAAGTTGCCCTAATGCCCGATATTCTGGGCGAAAATCATGCCCCCATTGAGAAATACAGTGAGCTTCATCGACAGCCAATAAAACAGGTTGCCAGTCGCGAAGTTGGTCAAGAAAGTTATCCGTTACCAACCGTTCAGGGGCAATATAAAGCAGTTTGATACTCCCCTTACGGCAACGTTGAATGATATCAAATTGCTGTTCACGATTTTGAGTTGAGTTCAGACATTCCGCTTCAACGCCATTCGCACGTAGCTGATCAACCTGGTCTTTCATCAATGAAATGAGTGGAGACACAACCAGAGTCAGCCCATTTTTAACCAATGCCGGTATCTGGTAGCACAGTGACTTACCGCCTCCCGTTGGCATAACCACCAGACAGTCGCGCCCGTCAAGAACGGCGTCAATAACTTGCTGCTGCCCCGGACGAAATTGCTGGTATCCGAATGTTTTTCGTAATGCTTGTTCAGCCAGCGATGCCGTGCTGATGAGTTCTGCGGTAGACACGCCTTTCCTCGATCGTTAGAAGGTAATCCCTGAAAAAGCCTAAAAACAGGCTATAAAAACACAGTCGCGATCCGATCGCCTGTATATAAAAAATTACCGCTTATTCTACACGCTATATGGTTATTTTTTGTAGTCCGTTTTTTTCCCATGAATTGTTTCTCGAAGCGCTTCACAGACTGGAAAAGTCGATAATGAAAGCATAAACTTAACAATCCATTAACCATATAAACCCATTTAACACTTGTTGATTTTACTTTTCATTATCAGGTTATCAGGAAAACCACCATGGAAAATATTCCGCCAGTAGACACCATATTAACCCCAGAAGAAGCTCGTAAATTTATAGGTGAAATTTTTGTTTATCATATGCCATTCAACCGTCTGTTAGGACTCGAACTGCTCCGCTTCGAACCAGACTACGCAGAATTGCAATTTTGCTACCAAGAAAAATTGATCGGCAATATGATTCATAAAATTCTGCACGGTGGTGCAATCGCTTCCATATTAGATGTTGCTGGAGGGCTGGTTTGTGCAGGCAATGCATTGACATCCATTGAAACGATTACCATCGCTGAGATCCAAAAACGTCTAACCACATTAGGCACTATCGATTTACGCGTGGATTATCTGCGCCCCGGACGTGGTGAAGTATTTACCGCCAGTTGCAATCTTATCCGCGCTGGCAATAAAGTCTCTGTCGCCAGAATTGAATTGCATAATGAAAAACAAATGCATATCGCCAGTGCAATGGGGACTTATTTGGTGAGTTGATGTTGTTAAACCCTAAAACTAATACCCAACTCATGTCCAAAATACAAACTTAAAATAAATGAAGGGATGTGTCAGCAAAACACATTCCCTTTTCGTGGGTATACTTATTTTCAATCTCACCATTCGTTTATAATAAATTGATTTAAATGATCTATTAAATATTTAAATCACATTTGGCAGATCGCTTATCATACACCCCAAAGAAGTGTGATATCCTTCTTTCGTTATCTGAACGACAAGACTTTGAAGTTTGTGAGGTGGACATATGAATAGAAGGCGATGACACTACACTGCAACTGCATCGAGCCAGATATCTAAATTCACTATAACTATTAACAAGCTGTTACTCTGGGTATATGATAACCAATGGCAACAAACAGATTTCCAACAGCAACTATGCTGAACTTACCTTAACCATTATCAAGAACCAATAACCAGAAAAACCTCACAATACACTGTTTTGATACTAATTAATTAAGTAGATCAACATGAGAATAGGTTATGAATCCAAGAACCAAAGCAGAATCGGAGATCCTCTCTGGCAGAGCTGTTGATGCTGTTGTATATATCTGGTATCCCTGCCACAGCTTCCCTTGTGGGCATGCTTCTATTTATATCGGTGGAACACCGCAATGCCCGTGGTCAGACTTCTACTCAGAAAATTTAGAAGCATTAAACAGTTCAAGGAACGCTGGATCCTCATATAATCCACAACGTCCGGTAGAAGATAACTATGTCAGTTTCCTTGCAGAACTAAATATACCGCGAGGAACTTTATCATCTGCAGGAGCCTTTAATAACATTCAAGCTGATTTTTTAGAGATTCCCCATCTGGAATATTATCTGATCGGTTTGGATGTTGAGAGAATGCAACACCAAAAGCGTGTACTCTATAACGGCAAAATGTATGGCAATTTTCGTATAAGCCATAGTTATAATCCTATTAATAAAAATTGTGCAACAATGGTTGCCAAAATATTAAAATCCGGTGGAGTAGAAAGTTTATTAAATACTATTCAAAGGGTTGGCTATGCCAACAATGTATATTGGACACCCAAAGACATAGCCCAATTGTGTAATGAATTAAGAAATAATGACAGGGCGGTAAAAATAAGGAGGCTGGATTGCCCAAGTAAACTGAAATCACCATTTAAGACGTTATTAGGTTTTAGATAGATACAATAAATTATACTTGTTTATCATTCTGCCAAGAACAATCTTGAAATACAATGATGTCAATACAATGCGATTTTTAAATTGGGATAGCAGCTCTCCTGGTGTAATTATGCTCTTCTGAACTATGGTTTCATTATCAAGTTTAGCAATTACCTTAACAAAATTGCCAAGTATAATCATAAAATTCAATTTCCAAGGCTAACCCTTCAGAGAGGATACGTGAATAATATATTTATAGATATTCCTGTTATCTGGGTATAATAATTTAGCATAAAGTGCTATTCAGCTTAGTAGAAAAATTTAATTTATTATTCATGCCATTAACTACTTGTAAATCATTCATCCCAATGACACATTGTATAGTTCTATGAGCTATCACCTTAACAAGCTCTTCTGATTTTCTGAACATTCTCTCAACATTCAAGGATATTATGAGTAACCAACAGACTGCCAAAGGTATCTTGTATGCCTTAGGGGCTTATCTTATTTGGGGATTAGCACCGATCTACTTCAAGACCATACAATATGTGCCCCCCGATGAAATCGTGTCACATCGTGTTATATGGTCGGTTTTCTTTATGGTGCTGATGCTGACAGTGACTCGTCACTGGCGCCAGGTTTGGGCTGTTGTTCGCCAGCCGAAAATACTGCTGCTGCTAGGCATTACTGCCTTCACTATTACCAGTAACTGGCTTACCTATATCTGGGCAGTCAATAATGGGCATTTGCTGGAAGCGAGTCTGGGATATTTTATTAGCCCACTGGTTAATGTTCTGTTTGGTATGATATTTCTTGGTGAACGTTTCCGCCGTATGCAGTGGATTGCTGTGGGATTGGCCGTTACTGGTGTATTGATCCAGCTATGGCAGTTTGGTTCTGTACCGATGATTGGTTTGTACTTAGCGACGACATTTGCCGTCTATGGACTGATCCGCAAAAAAATGGGAGTTGATGCACAGACAGGTATGTTGATTGAGACAACCTGGGTATTCCCTGTCGCCTTAACTTACCTGCTGTTTTTCACCCATAGCCCGACAAGTAATATGTTGGATAATACGTACTCTTTGAACCTCATGTTGATTGCTGCCGGTATTATTACGACAGTGCCACTGCTGTTTTTCACCGCAGCCGCTGCGCATCTGCGTTTGTCTACGCTGGGCTTCTTCCAGTATCTTGGCCCAACATTGATGTTCTTGCTGGCAACGTTAGTTTATGGTGAGAAAATTGGATCAGATCGTTTGATCACTTTTGGCTTTATTTGGGCTGCCTTAATTCTATTTATACTGGATGCGCTCTATACGCAGCGTCGTTTACGGAAGTAGTCAAATTCTTTCAACAACATACCTAACCTGACCCAAGGCATTCTCTAAAATTTGGGTCAGGTTAGTCAATCAAATTGAAAAACAACTCGTTAACAGATAAAAGATAGATAACTGGTGAGATAACTACAGCCAATTTTTGCGTTTGAAGTAGAGATAAGGCGCCAAACCCGCTGCTATCATCAACCCAATCGCTGCAGGATAGCCGAATGTCCAATGCAATTCCGGCATAAATTCGAAGTTCATACCGTAGCTGGAGGCTACCAGCGTCGGTGGCAAGAATACCACGGAAACAACGGAGAAAATCTTGATAATGCGGCTCTGCTCGATGTTGATAAAGCCCATCGCAGCTTGCATCAAGAAGTTCACTTTTTGGAACAGAGATTCATTGTGCGGCAGCAAAGATTCAATATCCCGCAGAATCTCACGAGCCTGTTCCAATTGATTAGCAGGCAAGCGAGCACGACGCACAAGGAAGTTCAGCGCGCGCTGGCTATCCATCAGGCACAAGCGGACTTTCCAGCCAATATCTTCCTGTTCAGCAAGGTTAGACAAAGCAGAATCAAATTCATCGCCCTGTTTACCATTCATAATGACTCGACTCAGGGATTCCAGCACGCTATAGATGTTTTCAATAACATCAGCTAATTGTTCGATTTTGGTTTCGAACAAGTCCATCAACAATTCATAAGCATTCCCGTCAACCATCGTCTGGTTACGGGCACGCATTCGGTATAATCGAAATGCAGGGAGTTCACGCTCTCGCAATGTGTAGAGACGACCGTCACGGATGGTAAATGCGACTGTCGAGTTGCCAGCATGGTCTTCGGCATCTTCAAAGTAGAAGAATGAATGGACATGCATACCATCTTCATCTTCAAAAAAACGGGCTGATGCCTCAATATCATCCAATTCGGTGCGGGTCGCCAGGATTTGTCCCAGCTCATTCTGGACTCGGAGGCGATCATCATCCCCCAGACCCACTAAATCTACCCACATGGAGTCAGATAACTTATCACCTTCTTCAAATTCAAGACGGAGCAGGCGATTATTCTCTAATTTAAATGCGTTCAGCATGTACCATAAGTCTCCTTATACTCCCTACATTTATCGTAAGGCGCGAATGTTACGCTTAGAAGAAAAAGCCTGTCAACATTCAACCGGATTATTGGCCTGTTTCAAGTCTGGCATAAGCGGCCACCAGCCACTTAATACCTTCACCCTGAAACGCGATTTGCAAGCGGCAATGTTCCCCACTGCCTTCTATATTGATAATCGTCCCTTCACCAAATTTAGGATGGCGCACACGCTGTCCAAGAGCATAACCACTATCATTAGTACTGATAGGCGTGCCCAGCCGTTTGTGGCTGACCGGACGGGATACCGTTGCCCGCAAGCGAACTTCTGCCACGCATTCTGTCGGTAATTCGCCAATAAAACGAGATGGACGGTGATGCACTTCCTTACCATATAAACGACGGCTTTCCGCATAAGTCAGCGTCAGTTTTTCCATCGCTCTGGTAACGCCTACATAGGCCAAACGACGCTCTTCTTCCAGCCGACCGCCTTCGTCAATGGACATCTGACTCGGAAACATGCCCTCTTCCATACCCACAATGAAAACTTGCGAGAATTCCAAACCTTTCGCTGAGTGTAGAGTCATCAGTTGCACTGCATCCTGATAGGCATCTGCCTGACCTTCTCCCGATTCAAGGGCAGCATGGGAAAGGAAGGCTTGCAATGGCAGCAGGTTTTCATCTTCGTCCTGATAGCTGAATTGACGGGTTGCCGTGACCAATTCTTCCAGGTTTTCGATACGCGCTTGCGCCTTTTCGCCTTTCTCCTGTTGATACATCGCCCATAGGCCAGAATCACGGATAATGCGATCGGTCTGCACATGTAATGGCATTTCCTGCGTTTCTGTTTCCAGCGCATCAATCAATTCGATGAAGCGTTGCAACGCAGATGCCGCACGGCCAGCCAACACTTTTTCCTGTATCAATATCAGGCTACTTTCCCATAAGGTTTTTTGCTGATCCCGCGCAACCTGACGTACAACATCAAGTGTTCTGTCGCCAATGCCACGTGTTGGTGTATTCACCACGCGTTCAAAAGCGGCATCATCGTGACGATTTGTTACCAGACGCAAGTAGGACAAGGCATCTTTGATTTCCTGACGTTCGAAGAAACGCTGACCACCATAAATTCGGTAAGGCATGGAAGCCTGTAACAAGGCTTCTTCTAAAACGCGGGATTGGGCGTTGCTTCGATACAGGATCGCACACTCTTTCAGTGCTCCGCCATTATCCAACCAATGCTTGATACGACCGACAACATAACGGGACTCATCCAATTCATTGAAAGCGCAATAAAGTGAAATTAGTTCTCCCTCACTCCCTTCTGTCCACAAATTCTTGCCCAAACGATCACTGTTATGGGCAATCAGGGCATTGGCAGCTTTAAGGATATTGCTGGTTGAACGGTAATTCTGTTCCAGACGGAGCGTTTCCGCTCCCTGAAAATCCTTGAGAAAACGCTGAATATTTTCTACCTGCGCACCACGCCAGCCATAAATGGACTGGTCATCGTCCCCGACAATCATGACCTTGCCGCTATCACCAGCCAGAAGACGAATCCAGGCATACTGAATACTGTTAGTATCCTGAAATTCATCCACCAGAATATTGGTGAAGCGTTCACGATAATGTTGCAGGATTTGTGGCTTGTTCAGCCAAAGTTCATGAGCGCGTAACAACAATTCTGCAAAATCCACCAGCCCTGCACGGTCACACGCTTCCTGATAAGCCTGGTAGATTTTTAGCCAGGTTGCCTCTACCGGATTGCCATAGCTTTCAATGTGCTGTGGACGCAAGCCTTCATCTTTTTTGCCATTGATGTACCACATCCCCTGACGGGCTGGCCACTGTTTGTCATCCAGATTCATCGCTTTAATGATGCGTTTGATGAGGCGGTGTTGATCTTCGCTATCAAGGATCTGGAAATCCTGTGGCAAATTTGCATCAAGGTGATGGGCGCGCAACAAGCGGTGAGCAAGGCTATGAAATGTGCCGATCCACATTCCGCCCTGACTGGTGCCAATCAGGTTTTCTATTCGGTGCCGCATCTCAGCAGCTGCTTTATTCGTAAACGTGACCGCCATGATGGAAAACGGCGAGGCATTTTCAACTGACAGTAACCAGGCAATCCGATGAACCAGTACGCGCGTTTTACCACTGCCAGCACCAGCCAGTACCAACATATTACTACGGGGAGCTGCGACCGCTTCACGTTGTTTATCATTGAGGCTTTCGAGCAGATAAGAAACGTCCATAATTACCGTCAGTTGTTAATATTCTTATATAGATTTCAATTTGAAATTATATCAGTGCTACCAAAGAAGCCAAATCAGAAATCTCAATATGTGGTACCAGACGCCCCTCAGACTCCTGCATCAGGTTTTTATTTTCGATGTTAATCCAACAGGCTTGCATACCACTGCAAAGTGCCCCTTCTACATCTGTATTCAGATTATCCCCCACATGCAGGATCTGATTTATAGGCAGGTTAAGCCGCTCTGCCGCGAGCTGATACATATCAGGATAGGGTTTGGAACGCCCATCTATGCCCGCTTTCAAGACAAATTCAAAATAAGGAGCAAGTCCACATGCAGCAGGCTCAGCGTTCCCATTAGTAATCGCCACTAACGGCATCTTTTCCGCCAGTGTGGACAAAGTCTTATGGGTAGATTCTGGAACAGTGATTTGGTTACGCCAGTACATAAAACAAGACATAATTTCACTCATACCGCGTACGATTTCTTCATCATTGAAGCCCTGATGGGTAAACATGAGTTCTGCGGATTGCCGGCGCCATGAAGTTACATCATGATAAATATCGGGTTCCTGTTCAAGAACCGCCTGACGATATATATACAGATCTTCATGCCCAAAGTGACCGAATTTGGCATCGTACTGCCTGATAAAACACAACACTTCTTTTTCGGTTTTGTCGATTACAGGATGGTTATCGTAAAGCGTATCATCCAGATCGAATGTCATCGCAGCAAACGGCGCGATAGGCCGATAAAAACGCATTATGATTTTCCTCGTTTGGCTCTGGGGTGAGCCACATCATAAACTTTGGTCAAATGCTGAAAGTCTAAATGGGTATAGATCTGGGTGGTTGACAGGTTCGCGTGACCCAGTAATTCCTGCACTGCACGCAGGTCACCGCTGGATTCCAGAATATGTGTGGCAAAAGAGTGACGCAATTTATGAGGGTTAATATGACTGCTAACACCTTGCCGAATTCCCCACTGTTCAAATCGTTTCTGTACGTTACGAGCAGAAATACGTTTTCCGCTCTTGGTGGAAATGAAAACTGCATCATCTTCCGGTTCAAGCAATTCCCGCATTTCCAGCCAATGCTGGAGCCACTCCTGCGCCATACGACCAAACGGCACTTTGCGCTCTTTGCTACCTTTGCCATGTACCCAAACTTCCCCACTTCCCAAGTCTAAATGGCGACAATCCAGTCCTACCAGTTCAGACAAACGCAACCCCGCTCCGTACATCACTTCCAGCATAGTTCTGTCACGCACTGAAAGCGGATCGTTCAAATTAATATTGAGCAGTTGGTTAACTTCATCCACATCCATGTTTTTAGGTAAGTGGCGTTTTTTACGGGGAGTACTGACTGTTTTAGCGGGATTGGCTGCCAGCTTATTTTGCATTACCATCCAGTTAAGAAAACTACGCAAAGAAGAAAAACGCAACGCAATGCTGGCAGACTGCAATCCTGCCCGCCGACTACGGGAGGCAAACATTCTGACTTTAGCCGGATCTAACTCCTGCCACTCACGTATTCCCATTTCCAGTGACATTTCCGCCAAGACTGTCAAATGGCGTCGATAGTTAGTGATCGTAACAGGACTTAAACGTCTTTCAACCCGCAAATAGTGCAAAAAACCTTCCACGGGCGCTAACAGTAAATCTATCGGCTGAGTCATGCGCGTTCGACCCAACGGGACAACAAGCCTGGCAACAGCTTCGCCAAATGGTCGAGAATGTCAGTTCCCATGTCTTCGTGATAGTGCTGTTTATCATGGCTATTGAAGATGACCATGCCCAAATCCCCCCGTGATCCTAAAAGGGAAATCGCCACTGAACCAACATGGCGTGCCTGTGGCATCAACAATAAAATCTCCGGGCCATGCAATCGACCAAGATAATGATTTTTTTCCCCAAATCGCTTTATGCGGACGGATTCAAAGGCATGACGGGAAATCGCCAGCTCCGGCACATTCAATGGTGCGCCAAGATGCCATTTATCACTGAACAACCGAATATAACTGTTACTCAATCCCAGTGTTTTTGACCATGAACTTAAGCAGGAAAGAAAGTCCTGCAAACTCCTGGTACCAGAGAGGTCTGACAGTAATTGCAATAGGCTGCTGAACAGCACTTCGTTCTGTTTCGCCTGCTCTATCAAATGGTTAAGATCGTCTTCCAAATAACAGATACGTTTCCTCTGGCGGTTCATATGCCATTCCATTAAAGAGACACATTCCCGCACTGGATGAGGAACTCTTATCTTATCGACTATATTGGCATTACGGATAAAAAAATCTGGATTATTCAACAAATAATCTACAACTGCTTGATCATCCAGCCTGTTTCCGCTGTGTAATAGATCGTCTTTTTCACCCATTTTCCAATGCCCCATATTTCAAGAGAGACTCAACAAACACAGAATCAATCACAAATGAATCGTACCATCATAAACATGGGTTGCAGGCCCAGTCATAAAAAGTGGCTTGCCCTGCCCATCCCAGTAAATTTGCAATGTTCCACCCGGAAGATCAACCCGAACCTGATTATCTAGCAGATCCTGCTGGATGCCGATAGCTACTGCGGCACATGCACCACTGCCACATGCCTGGGTTTCACCCGCGCCACGCTCATAGACACGCAAGCGAATATGGCCCCGATTTATTACCTGCATGAAACCAATATTGGCTCGTTCAGGAAAACGTTCATGGCTTTCCAACACGGGCCCCAATATTTCTACTTCGGCAGTGTTCACATCCTCAACCTGTATGACACAATGAGGATTTCCCATCGATACAACGCCACAAAGTACCGTACGTTCGATTGCACGGATAATATAGGTTTTCTCAGCCTTATTGGCACGAAAAGGAATATGCTGCGGCTCAAAGTTCGGCTCTCCCATGTTGACACAAACTTGGTCATCATTTGTGATGCTTAATATCATTCGTCCCGCTTGCGTGCTGACTTTGATATCACGTTTATTGGTCAACCCTTTGAGACGGACAAAACGGGCAAAGCAACGTGCCCCATTACCACACTGAGAAACTTCACTGCCATCAGCATTAAAAATGCGGTAGTGAAAGTCTAAGTCAGGATCATAGGGCGCTTCAACAACCAAAAGTTGATCAAAGCCCACCCCAGTATTCCGGTTAGCCAGACGGCAAATTAACTCTGGAGAAAAATAAACATTTTGGGTCACTGCATCAACGACCATAAAATCATTACCAAGGCCATGCATTTTGGAGAACTGCATATACGACTCCAGAAGAAATCACATTACCAAATCACTATCATGCATTCATCGATACATTGTCTTTTAATAAGCGGTTTTCTAACCATTTTTCTGACTGTACCTTATCCATTTTGTGCATAGGTACTTGTGTTGCAGATGTTTCCGCAGGAGGAAAATAAAGGGGCCCTTTCAAGCCACAACCCGCCAGAGAAAGTAATGTTATGATAGCCAGTGACCAACGAAGTTGTTTTTTCATTATATTAATGCCTGTGATTCATGCGCCAATACTCTCTATAATCGCAGCTAGGCCCTGAAAAGCAAATAGGAAATAAACATGAACGATAGCGAATTTCATCAATTGGCTGATCAATTGATGCTTCATCTTGAAGAGCAACTGGATAATTACGATGGTGATGCGGATATCGACTATGAAACAAACGGCGGTGTGATGACGCTGAGTTTTGAAAACGGCAGCAAAATCATTATTAACCGTCAAGAGCCTTTCCATCAGATATGGCTGGCAACCAAAAATGGCGGTTACCATTTCGATTATCGGGATAGCCAGTGGATTTGTGACCGCAGTGGTAATGATTTTATCTCCATGCTGGCACAAGCCATTACTGAGCAAAGCGGTGAGCCATTCCAATTTTCGTGACTATATTTCATTAAACCCTAATTTCATCAAAACCCAATAAAAACATATTAGTCAACGAAAGATATCTAATAAAAGCGCCTGATAATACAGGCGCTTTTATTAACGGATAATATCAATAGTGATACAGCGAACGATAAGGATCGTGTGCATGTGCCCCACATGTTTTATCAAGGCATTCGTCAATGGGGAGTCTTGTATCATTCGCTTCTATATCATCCACTGGGTACACTCCCTCTATAAATGGAGTGACATGGGTACGCTCACCTTTCTTAACGATTTGATAGAACTGCGGCAAGTTGAAATTGATAAAACTAGAGCCATAAGTGAAACGATCATGTGATGATGAATAAAATCGGCTGATATCTCGCACTAATTCTTCTTTACTGCCTTCACAATGGGAATAAATTTCCACCCGATTGGATTCATCAAGAATATAAATATTGAATCCTTGTTTATTTTCAATATCCTCGAAAAAAAACTGAACAATTCCTTCGCAGGCAAAACCGTCTATTACCGACGGTAAGTGTTTTTCTTTAGTATCAATTTTGACTGGCAGGCCATGCAATTTGGTGTTGGAAATCGCACCATAGAATTCCACTGCATTTTCCAATTTTTGCACCGAAACGTTTAACCGTTCGAAGAATAATCCCCATGTTTGCCCTGCAATCCGTAATGCCTTAAAACGGTTTGGATCTTGTCGGTTGCTGGACAGGCGTAACTCTATACACTCCGAAACTAATTGCTGAATACGGGTGCGGATCAATCCACGCAAATGTTTGCTATAACAGAATACTTCAACATCAGATGGCGGGGCGGCATCTCGATGCATTTTGCCCAATATGGTCTTCAATGCTTCCAATACCGATTGTTCACCACTGAAATGCAAAGTTCTCACTTCATTCCATGAATTGCGGTAAAGCAAATCAATACTACCTACCAAACATTGCTGCAACTCGCCAAAACTAAAAACATTCAGGTTCCTTAAGTCAAAATGGACGACTTGCTCAGAAAATGCAGCCGTTGGATCTTGCTCTAAATTGACAACAATCGCCAAATGGCGGATTTCACAAGGGCTGTATAGTGCTTTTGGGGTGGGGGCAGGTAAACGGATTGGGAAATGAGCGGCAATGTCATCCACCAAATTACCTAATTTTTGCCTGTCACACTGAGATCCTCCGTGATGAATATGGAGTCGAGTTTCTTTCGTCAACAGGCCATTGAAATAGGTCCAGGAAACTAATTTATTCAGATAACGATTGTATTCCAATGGTTGATGACCAATGATCGATTCAATCGTGGGGGCATGGTTGTAAAGATACCAGCCACTGCGGTTTACTCGTCCCGGAGGAACATAAATAAAGGTCAGATCCTTTTCCGACAGATCCGGTGATATCTGAGGATTCACCAAAGTCACTTTACCTGGCAATGCTTCAAAAGCCGCATACAATTTACGGGTCAATACACCAATATCTTGCGGGCTGGCACTCACACTTAAATTATTGCGACGGGCAAAGCGGATTAAATTGCGATAACTCTGCATCATGGTATCAAGCAATTCATTATGGGCATCACGTACCTGCTCAATTTTCCATGCATTACGCTTATCCAACATGGCCAGTTTACTGTCATCCCAACCCCATTCGTGCACCAACTGGGACATAATCTGACGACGCCATCCTGTACAGCCTTTGTCATTCTGGCCTGCCAATAGTTTCTCGCATACCTTCAGATAAAAACAACGACGCGCCAAATCAAGGCGCGCAAGGTCGTTCGTGGCAATCAGATAGCGGGTTACACGCTCCAGCATCATGCTATAGGCATCGAGACCAAAAGAAACAATTGCCCCATCATGAAAATATTGCTTCATTTCCATCGCCAGAAGTTTTCCATTGGGATATTCCCATGAATAAGCTTCCAACAGCAGGCTTTTCAATACAGCCTTATAAGGAGAATCCACACTCTTATAAAGCTGCCAGAGACTCGCCCCAAAATATTCTTCTGCGGATAATTCACCCAAGCCGCCCAAATCCAACCATTCATTTGGCGTCAACACACCTTGGGCATAGAGAGAAAGGACGTACTCATCATAATGAACTTCCTCTTCCACCGGAACCATTGCCCATAATAAGCGTTTGCCAGCCATACAAACCGCTGTGCGATAAAATTCATCAAGCAGAAGGATATGTTGGGTAGAACCGCAATCTTCACCGTTCAAACTACCAGAGGCATTATGCCGAAAACGGTTTTCATCAATCAGAAAAAAAGTAACCTCAGTACCCAGTGAAGCCGCCCACTGTTCTATCAAGGTACATTTTTGCTCCAATAAAGCTTTTTCGTCACTATCCAACCAGGATTGATGGCAAACCCAAATATCCAAATCAGAAGAACAACTTTGCCCGATAGAAGAGGTACTGCCCATGGAGTAAATTCCCGTTATCGGTAATTCACCATTAGATGCATGTGACGATACATCTGGCAAGATACCGGTAAGCAGGCAGTCCAGATCATTAATCCAAAACTGCTGTGCTTCATCAGGCATAAAAAAGCAAACACCATGAGGAACATCGCTTTTGATATAACCTGGCATCATTGGATGATGATAATGTAATAATACTGGAATTAAACTATAAACTTGCTTGAAAGCGTCACTCATTAAGCTAGTGGCGCGTTCTAATCTAAGTTGGTTAATTGCATCCAGTCGCTGTTTCAGCGTTTCAATATAGAGATACAAGAGTTTCGCCTGATATCAGTTCCAGTGCCTAAAGTAGTCCCCTGTTTCCGATAACGCGTGGTATTACAAGATTATTTAAAATTATTTTTACAAACTTATTGTCGGAAACGTGATCAATTTAACATCTTGCAATCAAAGCGTAAAGTACGCAATACCATCTTTTCTCTTCGCCTGCAATAGGCTAAATATGATTAACTCTTTGTAAAATATTAAGTTAATCACAAAACAGACACTATAATATGCTTTTTTAGCATAACTATTATCGTTGATTATTTTTCATATCGCGGTTGTAAGGTATTGTAAGTTCATCAATATTTAACTGAATAATATTTTTCTTATTGTTAAATATTTTCACTACTTTTTATCATTAAGATAAGCACAAATTTCAATTTTCTTTTAAATCAATCTCTTTGTTTATTTTATCCATTTGAATAAAATATTATTTTAATATTTAAAATTATTTTTATTTCATAAACTGTATATCCATATACTATTTTGCTTTTTCCTGGTTTTTTCGTCACTGGAAAAAAAATCATTGAGATGTTAAAACTGGCACTATTTTCTCACTAATTGGTGACTAACTGGTGGCTAAAAACGATTATTTTCCATTAATTCAAATTGCGTAGCCGTTAATGAATCGGTCAATAAAGCAACAAAATTGAAAGATGAAGAATATAGAAACCATCAGTTAATACAATTACCCAACATATTTACCTAATAGATTCATCCATGACAATGAAAACCATTCGCATCGCTACCCGTCAAAGCCCATTAGCTATGTGGCAAGCGCAATATGTTCAAAAGCAACTGAAACACTTTCATCCAGAATTGCAAGTAGAGCTGGTTCCAATGGTGACACGCGGCGATATTATCCTCGATACGCCATTGGCAAAAGTGGGCGGCAAAGGACTGTTTGTAAAGGAACTGGAATTAGCTCTACTCGAAAAGCGAGCTGATATTGCCGTCCACTCCATGAAAGATGTTCCTGTCGAATTTCCTGATGGTTTGGGATTGGTCACAATCTGCGAACGGGATGATCCACGGGATGCTTTCGTTTCAGTAAAATACGCCTCGCTCGATGACCTACCGACTGGCAGTGTTGTGGGTACGTCCAGTTTACGCCGCCAATGCCAAATCCGTCAGCTACGTCCTGATCTTGTCATTCGTGATTTACGCGGTAATGTCGGTACCCGTCTGAACAAGCTCGATAATGGCGATTATGATGCCATTATTCTTGCAACAGCGGGCCTGAAACGGCTGGGGCTGGAAGAACGCATTCGTATGCCATTAGAGCCTGAATTGTTGCTGCCAGCCGTCGGTCAAGGGGCGGTAGGCATTGAGTGTCGGCTCGATGATCATCAAACCCGTGAACTGTTGTCACCCTTAAACCATGCAAAAACAGAAGCTTGTGTTCTTGCTGAAAGAGCAATGAACACCCGCCTTGAAGGAGGCTGTCAGGTACCCATTGGCAGTTATGCCATCTGGCAGGGAGAGAACATTTGGCTACGCGCGCTAGTGGGTTCTCTTGATGGCACAGTGATCGTACGCGGTGAAAGAAGGGTATCACCAAAAGAAGCCCGTCAAGCGGGTATCACATTGGCGGAAGAGTTATTGGAAAAAGGCGCACGCCAGATCCTGGCGAGCGTATACCAGAGGAACCTACCGAAGTGAGTATTTTGATCACCCGCCCTGTCCCCGCAGGAGAGGAATTGGTCAAGCGACTGCGGTCTATTGGAAAATCAGCCTTCAGCGCCCCCCTCATCGAAATTCATCCGGGGGCAGATTTGCCATTCCTGTCACAAAAACTGCAATGGCTATCTGCGGGAGATCGGGTTTTTCTATTATCAAAAAATGCCGTTCATTATGCCAATGAACAACTTATTCAAGCAGGCCAGTCATGGCCTGAACAGTTATCTTATTATGGGATCGGCAAATCAACTTCCCTGATGTTTCATCAATTAACTGGATTGGAAATCGCCTACTCTAAGCAGGGTGAAACCAGTGAAGATCTACTACAACTCCCCACTTTACAGACAATGGGCAATAAAAAGATTTTATTGCTACGAGGCAATGGCGGCCGTGAGGTGATTGCTTCCACATTAAGACTCCGTGGAGGTGTAGTAGATTACTGTGAATGTTATTCACGCCAGCCAGTCAAATACGATATAGCCGATTTCAGTCGTCAATGGCAGCAATGTGGGATAAAAACCATCGTTGTTACAAGTGGCGAAATGCTGCAACTATTATATAACTTAGTAACTGATAACAATGGAAAAGCATGGTTACTGAATTGCAAGCTGATTGTCGTCAGCAAACGTCTTGCTGATATCGCCCGAACTTTGGGCTGGCAAACAATAAAAGTAGCCAAGAGTGCAGATAATGACGCCTTAATCCAGGCACTGGAATAAATTAATATGGGATGTCCACTATGACGGAACAAAAACAATCTACCGATGCGGTTGAGACAAAACGCCCTCAGCAGCCTGCAACGACTCCCCATAAACCCAAGAGTTATGGATGGGTGGGTAATACGCTCTCAATTGCCATTTCTTTGGCAATAGGCGTTGGTGGTCTTTATATTTATTATCATGGTCAACAGCAAAATGCAGCATTAAAAGCCGAAAATCTCGTTCTTCAACAAGAGATGGCTTCTCTGACACAGCAGCAGTCTGCCGATAAGCAAAACTTTGGCGCCAAACTCCAAGAGCTGGAGGATTCCTTACAACAAACCAACTCACAAAGCCAGCGGCTGGATGGTAGCATGGCAGAGCTTCAAAACCGTGTTTCAGCATTTTCAAATACTGACATCGAAAACTGGCGACTGGCGCAGGCAAGCTCCCTCGTTAAGATGGCGGGCCGAAAAGTATGGAGCGAACAGGATATTACTACTGCCCTCGCCTTACTGAAAGATGCCGACCAGAATCTGGCCGAAATGGATGATCCCAGCCTGTTCTATGCCCGTAAAGCGATTATGGCAGATATCGACTCCCTGACCAAAATCAAACAGATTGATTTAGACGGTATTATCTTGATGCTGAATCAGCTATCAAACCAAGTCGATAACTTACACCTTGCCAATAAAGTGGAACAAGCCACATCGGAGAAGGCAAACGATCATGGGATTACGGCTTCCCTCTCTGATTGGCACCAGAACCTGAGCAATAGCTGGCACCGCTTTATGGATAACTTCGTTACCATTACTCCGCGAGATAACAGCAAAGAGCCGCTGCTGGCACCTAACCAAGGTGTTTACCTGCGCGAGAACATTCGTTCCAAATTACTGATTGCTGCGCAGGCGGTTCCTCGTCATCAGGTTAAAATTTATCAGGACGCATTGGAAGATGTTCAATCTTGGGTAAATGCCTATTTTGATACCTCTTACCCGGAAGCAGAGAGCTTTTTAACAAGTGTTGCTTCACTGCAAAAGAGACCGTTATCCATTGATGTTCCTGAACAACTAAACAGCCAGCCAATATTGGCAGAGCTGGTTCGTAAGCGTATCTATAACTTACCGCACGCCAAGCAATCCCAAACAGATTCCCAACCTGAAATTCAGCCTGAGGCACAACCACGGTCGACGACAGAAACCATCGATCAGGCAAAAACCCCCGTTAAGGAGGACTGAACATGCTGAAAATATTCTTGCTGTTCATTATCCTTATTGTGGGGATTGTAGTTGGTCCCTTGATGTCAGGTCATCAAGGATATGTTTTGATCCAGACGGACAAACTCAATATCACCACCAGTATCACCGGCTTGGTGATTATCTTCCTTCTACTGCAATTCCTGCTGATTTTCATCGGCTGGTGCTATCGTCGCTTAAAACGTACCAGCACATTCACCCATAGCTGGATCTTTGGTGGATATAAACGTCATCGTGCCCATTCACAAACCAAACAAGCGCTGCTGAAATTCGCCGAAGGGGACTTCAAGCAAGTTGAACGCCTGATGGCTCGCAACGCTGACCATGCAGAACTTCCTGTTGTGAATTATCTGTTGGCAGCAGAGGCAGCTCAACGGCGCGGTGATTATTTCCGCACCAACCAATATATTGAACAAGCGGCAAAAGTTGCTGATAAAGATCGGCTCCCCGTCGATATTACCCGTGTCCGTGTCCAATTGGCACAAGGTGAAATTCATGCTGCACGCGTTGGCGTGGACAAACTGTTGGATCATGCCCCTCGTCACCCTGAAGTGTTGCGATTGGCGGAACAGGCTTACTCTCTTTCAGGTGATTATCAATCCCTGATTGATATCTTGCCTTCCATGCTGAAAGCTAATCTGCTCAGTGAAGAAGAAATTCTTAAATTGCGTCAACAAGCCTATATCGGATTAATGAATCAGGTTATGGCAGAGAAAGGCTGTACGGGACTGAAAATATGGTGGAAAGATCAAAGCCGCAAAATTCGCAATAACATTGTGCTGCAAGTCGCCATAGCCGAACATTTGATTGAATGCAATGATCACGAGACTGCCCAACAAATCATTTTGGACGGATTAAAACAGCAGTATGACGAACGTTTGCTGCTATTAGTTCCCCATCTTAAGGCAAATGATTCTGACGCCATACAAACAACCCTCTCTCACCTGTTAAAGCAGCATGGTGCAACCCCTCTGCTCAATAGTACACGAGGACAAGTTGCCTTGCGCCATGGTGAATGGGTCAATGCTGAATCGGCATTTAAAGCCGCTCTTGCACAACGACCAGATGCTCATGATTACGCATGGCTTGCCGATGCACTGGACAGATTACAAAAGCGTGAAGAAGCTACCCAAACCCGCAATAAAGGCTTTATGCTGACCTTGAAGCGTGATAGCGACGTCGAAGTATAAACAACGCACACCTCAGTTAACGATGAATGTTGTATGGATGCAATTGAGTCGTTAACTGAGGTACATTCACCACTTGATCTAATGGCAAACTTCCTGAAGTCTATCCTCACTTTTTTGCAGGCAAAAAAAACACCTATCAAAGGAGACAGGTGTATAAATACAATCAGGTCTACAGACGGATAGTGCCTCACTCAACGTTGTGTCCGGTTTGCGATGAAAAGACAGATACTTACTCATCTATAACGTGGACTATAGGCACCGACAATCAGCTCTACATCATCCCGAGATTTATGAAGTCATATGCTGTCATAAGGAGTGGAATGAGTATCTACGATTTTAATATTGCATTTTATGTGCCAATTTTTTCAATCAGGGTAAATTTTCTTTCCCCAAGGTTTGGCTGGCTTTCCGTAATAGATAACCTGACTTTCACCAAATAACATTAAAAATACCGTCTCTCATTTGAGACGCTCTTTGAATCTTTTAAATATAGACAATATAAATCATATAGTTGAATGTCTCCTATTTGAGACACTAAGTGGTGCGGTTTGTCGTTGAAATACAACATCAATAAAAAAACATCTTATAAAACATGATATTAATGTATTAACAAAAGCAATAACATTCAATTTGCAGATTAAAAATCAAACATAAACTAAGAAAAAATAAAAAGGGAAAAACTTTTTATCCGCAGGAAAATTAGGAAGAAAAGAAAGAAAGTAATCAGAAAGTAGTTAGAAAGAAAAACCCCCGCAATAGCGGGGGTTTTTCAGAATTTGGTCGGCGAGAGAGGATTCGAACCTCCGACCCACTGGTCCCAAACCAGTTGCGCTACCAAGCTGCGCTACTCGCCGAAATATATTTTTTATCTTTCTTATGGTGCGAAGGGGGGGACTTGAACCCCCACGTCCGTAAGGACACTAACACCTGAAGCTAGCGCGTCTACCAATTCCGCCACCCTCGCGTTTCATAAAAAAGATGGGGTGGCTAACGAGACTCGAACTCGCGACAACTGGAATCACAATCCAGGGCTCTACCAACTGAGCTATAGCCACCATAACAGCTATCTTTTTACATACAACAATGCCCGACCACGATAACTCATTACCACTGCTCTTGCACGCTTTAAATGGCGCGCCCGACAGGATTCGAACCTGAGACCTCTGCCTCCGGAGGGCAGCGCTCTATCCAGCTGAGCTACGGGCGCTTAACGCCGTTGCGGTGGAGGATAGTACGGATTTAATGTCGTACTGTCCAGCGCTTTTTTAAAAGAAATGATGCGTTTGATTATGCTTTGCTCATTTAGCTGATAAAGTCAGCGCTTTTCCACCGCGGTATTAGCAAAAACAGTTCTCCGATCAAAAACCAACCAATAAAACTATATCGATTTTTTGGGCAAATACCATTTCATCAACCAATAAATTAATGACACGATCAGCAAAAATACTCCCCCGACTATCAGGGAAAAACGTGTATCTGTGTTAATTGCCATTCCAACCAATACACAGCACAGGAAAATCAGTGTCAAGTAATTGACATAAGGGAACAGAATTGATTTAAACCGATGCTGTTTTATGGCTTCCTTATGATGCTGACGGAAACGCAATTGGCTGACCAGAATCACAAACCATGGCACCATGCCAGGCAATACACTGGCGCTATAAACGTAAACAAATACTGACTGTGGATTTGGTATCAGATAATTCAGGCTGGAACCTGCAATCAAGCAACCAATGGTAATTGCAATACATCTTACCGGCACACCATTTTTCGACAACTTCAGCAATGAAGCAGGCAATTGACGATTTTGCGCCAGGGCATACAACATTCTGCCACCGCTGTACATTCCGCTGTTACATCCTGACAACGCAGCAGTTAGCACAACAAAGTTAATCACCGCAGCCGCGGAAGCAATGCCGACTTTAGAAAAAGTCATCACAAACGGGCTACCATGTGCACCAACCTCTGTCCACGGGAACAAGGTTACAACAATAAAAATGGCACCAACATAAAAAATCAGGATACGCCACAAGATATTGTTGATCGCTTTTCTAAGGGTAACTTGTGGTTTTTTTGCCTCACCGGCAGTAATACCAACCAGCTCTACCCCTTGATAGGAAGCAACCACAATACAAAGGGCAAATAAAAAGCCTTTCCATCCACCGGAGAAGAAACCACCATGTGAGGTCAGGTTATCCAAACCAATAGGTTGCCAGTCATTGCCCAAACCGAAGAAAATCAAACCAACACCAATCAGGATCATCACAATAATCGTTGTGACTTTTATCATGGCAAACCAAAACTCCAGCTCACCATACAGCCTTACTGCCGCCAGATTAGCTAGGGCAACCAATCCAACCGCTACCAGTGCCGAAACCCATTGGGGCAATTCCGGAAACCAGAATTCAGCATAGACGCCAACAGCAGTAATCTCTGAGATCCCGACAGAAACCCACATAAACCAATAACCCCATGCGGTCAGGCACCCCCAATAAGGACTTAGGTATTTATGCCCAAAAGCAGCAAATGAACCCGTTACAGGTTCAAGGAACAACATTTCTCCCATGGAACGCATAATGAAAAAGACAAAAAGCCCAGCAATAATGTAAGCCAGCAAAACAGAAGGACCGGCCCATTTCAAGGTACTGGCTGATCCCATGAACAGCCCTACGCCGATTGTGCCACCTAGCGCAATCAGCTCAATATGACGTGCCTCAAGTCCCCTTTGCAGACTCTGTTTTGAATCACTCATAAAACTCCCTATCCACTTTTATGATGTCTATACTTGCAAACAGAAAAATACAGGAATTGATAATCAATCGTTGTAAAAAAGGCTGGGATCAAAACACGTTTTGCCGAACAGTGAAATAAAAAAATTATAAAAATAAGGCTTGCAAGAATGGGATTTGAAAACAAGCAGTCAAATAACAAGCTATTGATAACCCCAAATACAGCAATAAAATAAAGCAAAAACCTGCTGCATAGACATGCTCCATGCAACAGGTAGAAACTGAGAAATTTCGGGATTAAAGTTTACCACCGTAATAATAGCCAAGGAATTTCAATAGCTTTATCTGCCTACGGATACGGCTTGGCTGAGAGAGCAAGCGATACAACCACTCCAACCCTAGATTCTGCCAGATTTTCGGTGCACGTTTAACATGCCCAGTAAAGGCATCATAAGTTCCTCCAACACCCATATACAGTGCATCTGGATGTACCTTGCGGCAGTCACGCATAAAGATCTCTTGTTTGGGTGATCCCATTGCTACAGTAATAATCGCCGCACCACTGGCATGAATCCGCTCAAATACATCATCACGCATTTCTGGTGTAAAATACCCATCTTGGCTGCCCACAATATTGACATTCCACTGGGTACGCAGTTTGTTCTCAGTCTGGGCCAAGATATCGGGTTTTCCGCCAATTAGAAAGACTGGTGTGCCCTCACGCCCAGCCCGTTCCATCAAGGCTTCCCACAAATCAGCGCCCGCAATACGCGATACATCCGCATCAGGATATTTACGACGAATGGCACGTACGATACTAATACCATCTGCGTATAAGTATTCGGCTTCATCCAGCAATGTATTCAGTACATTGTCTTTCTCTGCCGTGAGTACTTTTTCTGCGTTAATCGCAACCAACGTACCTGCTTTTACCTGCCCATCTAGGAACAGGTGGTCGAGGAAATGCGACATACCGCGGAACCCCCAAATATTTAGACCACGAATGCGGTATTTAGGAATGTTATTCAACGCCATTTTTTTTCCTTGCATCCAAAATCACAGATGTTTTGCGCGAAGTAGCCAGATTACTGACCACCAGCTTTCGAATCAGCCCGGCACTTTCAAACAACCAATACAGCAATTTCGCCGCAACCAGACATAGGCCAAAGACAATACAAAAGAACACCACCCTAGAAACAAAAGAATCTACACCTTCACGGGCAAGCACAATCATGTTAAAAATGGCGCCAAAGCAGAAAGCCTGTAAAATTGCTGCTTTATAGCGATTGCTTTCCTGTTTTCCTGCTTCATAAATCCAGTCAAACCATTTAATAATAAAACCGACTGCGATCGCCCCCAGAGGGATAAAGAATACGCCTCCCATAACCACAAGAGAGCCAATCAATGTGGGGGAAATTGCAAGACCAGAGTGGTTATTCAATACATCCCAGGTGAAATAGTTAGCTGTGTTCCAGACCAAATTAGGCCTGTCCGGCCATACCCAACCAGGAATAAAAACATAAAAATCACGAATAATCGGTGCCAGACCCTGAAAATCTATTTTGCTGTAATTATCCAGCAATAGGGCCAAATTTTCCCACGGCGAAAAAGTATCTCGCGTGAGATACAGGAAAGTATAAAATGCCTCTGCCCCACTTACGTCCAGACTATAGCGCTTTAACGCCAGCCAGAACATGCCGACAATTCCCATTGCGCCCGCAGTAAACAGCATCCACAACGTGATCCAGCCGCGGACAATACCGATAAACAGAAACAATGCAAACGCGATAATGATGTTAGCTCGCGTTCCCCCAACGATCACATACGTCAGGATACCAAACCCCACCGTTCCTGCCAAAAAGCACAACCATCGTACTTTGGTCGGTTTCAGAAAAAAGACCACTAGCATGGCAGGAATAAAGAAATAGAAAAATCGCTTGAGCGCCACACCGGAAACCTGACTGGAGAATATCTGGCTATAGGACTGTAACTTAAACAACAAAAATCCGTTTTGCATAAAGAACGAACCGACCGTAACGATAGCAATGCCGGCAAGCAATAACCATGTCAGATTAGTTTCCACCCGATTCATCGTAAATAGGGGCTTACGCGGCGCAGTCACCGTTAAGTTTTCAGGTCTTATATTATCGTTGGGCCGTCTTTTGTAAGTAAGTCGTGTTTTATAAGCCACATAGTAAATGGCATAAAAACAGCCAGACGCCAATATCGCATGTAACAATGAATTTACTGGTACCACTGCCACATCAAACTGAAATACCAGCAGGCTGGTCAATGGAAAACCAAAATAGAATGTCAGTAGATACAACAATGAGAAAAAGACATTAAAGTTAAAGCGGACACGTCGAAATTCCTGATATGTCAAGGTCAGGATAAAAGCCACCGAAATTATGTAAACAACAAAAAGCCCACCGAATTGTGTCAAGGTCATTGCTACTCTCCAGATGCTTCCGACAGGGCGGTTTTCCACCCCTCAATGAAATGGGGATCAAAAAAAGCAATCGCCTTTTTATCGAGGGACAGCATCTGGCGCTGTGCTTCCTGCACCCAGTGTTTATTAATCTCATCACCGTCAAACAGAACAGGGAGCTGCTGTTCCGTTAAATCATGCCAGAATGGATTTTGGCGGCTCAGAACAAACGGAATACCAAATTGAATCAACAGACAGAGTGTTCCAATACCCTGCTGACGATTGAAAATGAAATAACCCAAATCACATTGGCGCAACAATGACAAGTATTCATCAAAGGCTATTTGCTCTTTTAAGATACGAACATTTTGCGCTGGAAATAACGACAAAGCAGTTTGCTCCACGTTCTGGATATAGGCTTGGTTATTATCAGGATAGCCCATTGGGATTAGCACCCTAGCCTCATCGCCAAACTGGTGGTGGATCTTCTGCAAGGCTTCAATATGACGGTTAGACTGATCCCCTGAGTTTCCCAATAAGACGGTAATGCCTTCCGGTGAGAATGTTTTCTCCGTCACCGTCAGCGCAGGCTCCATCCGAGTTGGGAAATAGAGCAATGATGATGGCACATCAGGTTTGGCTCGACTTGAACGCGAATCATCCTGAAAAAAGTGCCGCAGATCACCGCGCGTGGCAAAAATATGCCCCACCCGCTTCTGTGCCAAGCGACGAATCAGATAGAACAAACGGAATTTCAGTTGGCGGGATTCTTCATAGAGATCTGCACCCCAAACATGCCAGAAGAATTGGTGCCGCTGAATCTTACCGATTAATAAAGCCAACCACAAAGCAGCATTAAACTGCCCATGGAAAAAGAAGCGAACTGTTCTGTTTGCCCTCGCTTTCTCTATTACTGCCTGCGATAAGGCAGATTTGCTGCGATAAAGAGAAATAGCCAAGTTAGGGTAATTCGAGAGCCATGTGTGGTCTTTAGACACCACCATAAAACACGGTTTGGCGGAAAAATGTATTTCCTGTGCCAAGACGTCATTAAAGAAACGCAGTAACGTTTGATTGTGATGTGGGATATCCGATCCCAAAACGTGAATTAGGGTTGTCATGCTCGCCTGCAGTAAATAATAAATACGCTACAACAAAGAATGAAATAAACAATGTAAGTTACCATATATGACTGGGCAGCTCCCAATGCCCCATGCACGGGTATCAGCCAATGGGAAAAACCCGTCAGTAAAAGAAACTGACTCACTTCAGTCAATATATAAAAACGCAATGCAGCTTTCGCTATCACCAGATAACCAAAAACATAAGCGCCAACTTTCAACACGTCGCCCACTAACTGCCACACAAACAGATCCCGCATGGCGATGAATTTGTCTGAAAATAACAGCCAAATCACAAAATCACGCAACAACCAGACAGAGAAACTGGCAGCAGCCACAGCGGGCAAGACAAATTTCAGTGCCTTCACAATCTCACGGGTAATTGCTTGCTTACTCTCCAGACGAGAAAGGGTCGGTAATAGATAAACAGTGAAGGAGGCGGTGATAAATTGTAAATAAGCATCTGAAATACTGCTAACTCCCTGCCAAATCCCGACCTCTTCCCAACTATAACGCGCTGCCAGCAAATTTCGCATCATGACATAAGCAACGGGCAATGTAATGGAAGTCAGCAACGCCATAAGGGTGAATTTGCCCAAGTGGCTGGCAATCGCACGATCCCACATAGGTTTCAAGTCAGAAAAGGCAATCACCTTGCGATGCAGTATCATCAGACCGGCAGGTAAAACCACCAATGCAGGTACCAATGCCAAGCCTGCCAATGCCCCTTCATAGCCTCCCAGCCAATAGCAGAGGCTATAAGCCAACATGCCTGTCAGGCTGCCCAAAATAATGGCTAACGCGTTTCCCTTAGCATCTCTGAACCCTTTCAGGATTGCCAGAAAATAGTTGGCATAAGCGATGCCCATTTGAATAAATGCGAGCGCCTGCACAACAGTTTTGTAATGGGTGTGACCAAATAGGCTAATACTGATGATTTCACTGAATAAAAGGAAGATCACTGCCAATAAGGTCGAAAATCCCAGAATCATCAGGGACGATGTGCCCAATATCGCCCTAAGCTTTTCCGGTTGCTGATGATGTTCTGCTACATACTTGGTGACACCATTAAAAATCCCTGCCCCAGAGAGCACACCTAATACAGTAATGAGTTGGCGAAAATTACCTGCTTGCCCAACACCTGTTGGACCAAAAGATACCGCCAGAAGTTTAATGACCAGCAACCCCACACCGATCTTGATCAATGTGGAGCCTGCTGTCCAAACAGAAGCTTTAGCAAGTGACATATCAGGAGAAAAACCCCTTGATACGATCGATAACGATTTGCTGTTCTGTATCAGTGAGGTTGTAGAACATTGGTAAGCGAACTAAGCGGTCACTTTCGCGGGTGGTAAAGCGATCTTCGCCGTGGAAACGGCCACATTTCTCACCGGCAGGGCTGGTATGCAATGCCACGTAGTGGAATACGCTCAGGATACCATTTCCTTTCATATAACTATTGAATGCGCTACGCTCTTCTACATCTTTGAGCTTGATATAGAACATGTGGGCATTGTGTTCCAAGCCTTCTGGAACAATGGGTAAAGTTAAATATCCAGCGTCTGCTAACGGTTTCAGGGCCTGATAGTAGTTCTCCCACAAAGTCAGGCGGCGTTGGTTAATAGTTTCAGCAAGTTCCAGTTGTGCCCACAGGTAAGCCGCTTGCAGATCAGACAGCAGATAGCTGGAACCGATATCACGCCATGTGTATTTGTCTACTTGTCCACGGAAGAATTGACTGCGGTTAGTGCCTTTCTCTCGAATGATTTCGGCACGGGCAATCATGGAATTATCATTGATTAATGTTGCCCCGCCTTCACCACCGGCCGAGTAATTTTTGGTTTCATGAAAACTGAAACAACCAATATGTCCAATTGTGCCCAATGCACGGCCTTTATAGGTGGACATAACGCCCTGTGCGGCATCTTCCACCACATACAGGTTATATTTTTTCGCCAGTGCCATGATGGTATCCATTTCACAGGCCACGCCCGCATAATGCACCGGTACGATAGCACGGGTTTTCTCTGTAATAGCTGCTTCAATCTTGTTCTCATCAATGTTCATGGTATCAGGACGAATATCCACGAACACAATGGTTGCACCACGCAAAACAAAGGCATTGGAGGTCGAAACAAAGGTATAGCTCGGCATGATGACTTCATCACCCAGCTGGATATCCAACAACATTGCCGCCATTTCCAGTGAAGCTGTACAAGAGGGTGTCAGCAATACCTTCGGGCAATTAAAACGCTGTTCCATCCACGCTTCACAACGTTTGGTAAATTCACCATCACCACACAACTTACCGCTAGCCATCGCCTGTTGCATGTATTCAAGTTCAGTGCCGACTATAGGTGGTTTATTAAATGGAATCATTTCGTCCTCTGTATAACCAATATGCGGTACTCTCAATGATGGCACCACAGCGTGTATAAAGACGCAAGGCAGTGATGTTGCTGATTTGCGTAGCCACTCTCAGCCATTGTATCTGATGGTTATGACACCACTGTTGCGCCGCCGACATTAATTTTTTACCAATCCCTTGATGATGGCCTGGTACAGCAGCCAATAAGCCAATACGAGCTTCGTTGTTACCTATGTCCCTTAAGGTGACAAAGCCCGCAATTTGACCACGTTCATCATGAATAAGCAGGCATTGGTGATCAAATGTGCCCAAAACGGCTTTTTCAACCCAGGCGGCATAGAATCTCCCACTGTCATCTGGTTGATACCAGGGTGTGCGAAAGCGGCTGGCCGTGAATACACGTGCCGCAACTGCCTTCAATACGGAGATATCTTCTTGTTTTGCCGAAATTAGTTCCTTTCCCGTATAAATGCCAGAAATATCTTCCGCCTCAATCGATAACCGTAAATCTACCTCACCTTCAACCAGTGAAAATCCTAAGGCAGAAAGCTCATCAATAATGCCCGTTTGTTGGGCTGCTACTTTGGTCTGCACTAATGCATATTGGTCCAAATCAGCAACCATCAATGCTGCCACATCCGACGAAAAATTAAGGCGGGCTGTGGTCAAGCCAAAAAACTGGCTTTCCCAAGCTAAGGGGTCAAGGTTGGCGTGAATAGACATTGAGCAAATCCATCAGATAGTTACCGTAACCTGTTTTCGCCAAATCCATGGCCGCTGCTTTCAATTGTTTATCACTGAGCCAGCCGTTACGCCATGCGATCTCTTCCAGACAAGCAATCTTGAAACCTTGCCGTTTTTCGACAGTCTGGACAAAAGTACTGGCCTCAATCAGGCTGTCATGAGTCCCTGTATCTAACCAGGCAAAACCACGCCCCAATAATTCAACATTCAATTCACCGCATTCCAGATACATCTGGTTGATACTGGTGATTTCCAGTTCCCCGCGCGCAGAAGGTTTTACTTGTTTGGCAAAATCCACGACTTTGTTGTCGTAAAAATAGAGCCCCGTCACCGCCCAATTGGATTTAGGTTGTACAGGTTTTTCTTCTATGGAAAGGACTCGATACTGCTCGTCAAATTCCACTACGCCAAATCGTTCAGGATCCATCACTTGGTAACCGAATACTGTCGCTCCTGTTGTTCGGCCAGCAACATGTTGTAGTTTCGGGCTAAACGCTTGACCAAAAAAGATATTGTCACCCAATACCAGACAACAAGCATCATTACCGATAAATTCTTCACCAATCAGAAATGCCTGCGCCAGACCATCAGGTGAAGGCTGTTCAGCGTAACTAAGTTGGATACCAAATTGTTCACCACGGCCTAGTAATCGTTTAAAAGCAGGTAAATCTTCCGGTGTCGAGATGATCAGGATATCGCGTATGCCCGACAGCATTAACACTGACAGCGGATAGTAAATCATCGGCTTGTCATAAATCGGTAATAACTGCTTTGATACGCCACGTGTTATTGGATACAAACGGGTGCCAGAGCCCCCAGCCAGTATAATTCCTTTCATCTGCTCCCCCTGATGGGCTTATTCATTTCCTAACCCAAGTCGCTCCCCTGTATAAGAGCCATCCAGAACTCTTCTCCACCAACTCTCATTTTCCAGATACCATTGCACAGTCTTGCGAATGCCGGATTCGAACGTTTCCTCGGGGGTCCATCCCAATTCACGCTCAATTTTCGCCGCATCAATCGCATAACGCATATCATGGCCTGGGCGATCCGTTACATAGGTAATAAGATCGCGATAATGCTCTACCCCAGCAGGTTTTTCGGGGTTCAGCTCCTCCAGCAATTCACAAATCGTTTCCACAACTTCGATATTTCGGCGCTCATTATGTCCACCGATATTGTAGGTTTTGCCGGGCTCCGCCTGAGTTACTACCAAATACAACGCCCGCGCATGATCTTCCACATAGAGCCAGTCACGGATTTGCTCTCCTTTGCCATAGACCGGCAAAGGCTTGCCTGCCAGCCCATTCAGAATCATCAAGGGGATCAGTTTCTCAGGGAAATGATAAGGACCATAGTTATTCGAACAATTGGTGATCATGGTCGGTAAGCCATAAGTACGGCGCCATGCTCTGACCAGATGATCACTGGACGCTTTCGATGCAGAATAAGGGCTGCTTGGCGAGTAAGGTGTGGTTTCAGTAAAGAAACCCTCTTCACCATGCAGATCGCCATATACTTCGTCTGTTGAAATATGGTGGAAGCGGAATTGGCTCTGTTTTTCTTGATCCAACTGTTGCCAAAATGCACGAGCTGCTTCCAACAAAGTATAAGTGCCGATGATATTGGTTTCGATAAAAGCTGCTGGCCCGTCAATGGAGCGGTCAACATGGCTTTCTGCGGCCAAATGCATGACAGCATCCGGTTGATATTGTTGGAATACGCGATCTAAGGCATCACGCTGGCGGATATCAACCTGCTCAAACGCGTAGCGAGGATGGTTGACAACTGGAGCCAGTGATTCAAGGTTACCGGCATAAGTCAGGCTATCAACAACAACGACACTATCTTCAGTCTGATTAATAATGTGGCGCACAACCGCAGAACCGATAAAACCTGCACCACCTGTAATAAGAATACGTTTCAACGCCAAACTCCTTTTGTATCAACAACCCATTTTTGTTTTATTGCAGAACTATTAATGGCTTTAAACTGGCTATGATCCACCAACATCAATACAACGTCAGCCTGCTCTAATGCCAGGTTGACATCCATCAACACCACCATATCTTTCAGTGAATCGGGCAGTTCATGTACATTGGGTTCAACCGCGATGGTTTGCCCTGCATGCCACTGTGCAACCATTTTTGTAATATAAACGGCTGGACTTTCCCGCAAATCATCAATGTTCGGTTTGAAAGCTAAGCCAAAACAGGCAATTTTAATCTCATTTGCCCGTTTGCCACTCTCAACCAAACAGTCAGCGACGGCGGCTTTCACTTGATCCACGACCCACAGCGGCTTGTCATCATTCACCAAACGCGCGGTATGAATTAAACGGGATTGCTCAGGATTCTGGGATACAATGAACCACGGATCGACGGCAATGCAATGCCCCCCTACACCAGGGCCAGGTTGCAAAATATTTACACGTGGATGGCGATTTGCCAGACGAATCAGTTCCCACACATTGATCCCCTGTTCGGCACAGATCAGGGAAAGTTCGTTGGCAAAAGCGATATTAACATCACGGAAACTGTTTTCTGTTAGCTTGCACATTTCCGCTGTTCTGGCATTGGTGATAACACATTCACCTTCAAGAAAGATGTTGTACAGCTCGCTTGCCCTACGAGAGGATTTAGCTGTCATTCCTCCTACAACCCGATCATTTTTAATCAATTCCACCATAACTTGCCCGGGCAAAACACGCTCAGGACAATAGGCGATATCGATATCTGAGTTTTCACCCGCTTGTTGAGGGAATGAAAGATCAGGACGTACCGCAGCTAACCATGCTGCCATCTGCTCTGTCGCACCGACAGGAGAAGTGGATTCCAAAATAACCAAATCGCCTTTTTTCAAGACAGGTGCTATTGATTCCGCCGCAGAACGCACATAGGCCATATCGGGTTCATGCTCCCCTTTGAAGGGAGTAGGAACAGCAATCAAGAAAGCATCCGCAGTTTGTGGAATAGTCACGGCGTTCAAAAAGCCCTCTTCTACCGCAACTTTTACTACCTTATCTAAATCAGGTTCAACGATATGGATCGAACCACGGTTAATCGTTTCTACCGCATGTTGATTAACATCCACGCCAATAACCCTCTTTTGACGGGAGGCGAATGCCGCTGCGGTGGGCAAACCGATATAACCCAGGCCGATAACAGAAATTGTTTCAAAACTCATAATGTCACCTGATTTTTTCTCAATGCTTCAAGAATTCGCTGGCAAGCCCTACCATCACCATAAGGGTTATGGGCATGGCTCATTTGTTGGTAGGCGTTAACATCCGTCAATAAACGCGTAACTTCCGCAACGATAGTTTGTGTTTCTGTTCCCACCAGTCGCACTGTTCCCGCATCAATCGCTTCAGGTCGCTCAGTGGTATCGCGCATAACTAAAACCGGTTTTCCCAGAGAAGGAGCCTCTTCCTGAATTCCCCCTGAATCGGTCAAGATTAAATAGGCATGATTCATCAAATAGACGAATGGCAGATAATCCTGTGGTTTGATAAGGACAACATTATCAATGTCATGCAAAATACGCTTAACGGGTTCACTGACATTCGGGTTCAAATGAACCGGATAAACTATTTGAACATCAGGATGCGCCTTGGCAATCTGTGCCAAGGCTTCACAAATACGCTCAAACCCTTTACCAAAATTTTCACGGCGATGGCCTGTCACCAAGATTATTTTTTTATTTAGGTGAAGAAAAGGATAAAGCTCAGCAAACTGCCCATACATGGCTTCATCATTCATGATGCGATCTCGCACTGATAGCAGGGCATCAATCACCGTATTGCCGGTAACAAAAATACGATTTTCCGCAATGGATTCTTTTAAGAGGTTATTTCGGGAATTTGCCGTCGGTGCAAAATGGTACATAGCCAAGTGTCCGGCAATCTTACGATTGGCTTCTTCCGGCCATGGTGAATAAAGATCCCCTGTTCTTAAGCCAGCTTCAACATGACCTACCGGAATATGCTGATAGAAAGCAGCCAGACTCGTTGCCATGGTTGTTGTTGTATCACCATGCACCAATACCACATCTGGTTTGAATTCTTCTAATACAGGCTTTATACCTTGCAGGATACGACATGTGATATCCGTCAGATCCTGCCCTTTTTGCATAATATTCAGATCAAAATCCGGCGTTATCCCAAACAGATGCAATACCTGATCCAGCATTTCCCTATGCTGAGCTGTGACACACACTTTTGCTTCAAAGGCAGTATCCATAGCCAACGCATGTACCAACGGGGCCATTTTAATGGCCTCCGGCCGGGTACCAAACACAGTCAACACTTTCACAGTGACTCTCTTATTTTGTCAATCATTGCAGATACTTCCAAGAATGGGGGATCAAAAACCTATCGTTTTATATTTACATACTGTTACTTATATGAACTGTCAGAACGAGGACGTCTTACTAAAGCGAAACCTGCACCAACCAACATGCCTACGGCTCCCCATAAAATCATCATAAAAGTACGGCGAGGACTGTCCCGGTTAACGGGTTCCTCCGGTGTTCTGAGATAGCGGTAAGTCAGGAAAGAGTCCTGCAAAGTCGGACCGACATTCAGTGTAGCCAGCATCGCGATATTTTGATCATAATCGATGCTGTAGTCAGGGCCTGTGGCTTCCAACGTTTCAATTTGGGCTTGCAGTAATGATGTACCCAGCATAAACATTTTGGATTCAGGCAGTTCTTCGATAGGAATGTTTGTCTGATTACGGTGAATACCTTGCTTTTCAGCCACTTTCAGTGACTGCTGCAAGACATTCAATTCACGATTATATATTGCCTTTACCACCATCTCCTGACGTTTTACCAACGCTTTCATTGACTGAGTCCGCGTCGCCCACGCCCCTTTAATTTCGTTGTTCAGGTGAGTGCTCGCCCGTTGGTTGGCGAACGCAATATATTGACGCAGAAGTTGATTGGCATCAACGGCGGTTTCTGCTGTCAATTTGATACTGTCATTTAATGATGTTTTAGTATCACTGCGCGTGATTTTAATATCGTTGATCAATTCATCCAACAATACAGCATCCGCTTTGGCACGCCCTTCCTTGCGTTGTTTGTAATACTCAGAATGAAGCCAAAATTCACGACGGGTATCATACGCCGAAACCTGTGTCATGAATTCTTTGTATGCACCGTCTGGAATGGTCGGTAATTGCGCTTCTGGCGAAGCATTGATATGGGTATCCAAATTACGCAGGAATTGTTGTTGCGAATAGTAGCTGCCCAAATTATTCGTTGTCGGTAAGTTTACAATAGCGGTTGCGCTCCATTTCTGCTGCATCAAATAAGATGCTCCCAGAGCGGCGGCAGCGAAAATTATTGCCAGTGCGATAATCCATATCTTTCCATGCCACAAAGCATAACAGAGTGCCCGAATATCCAGTTCATGCTCTATAGCAGGTTGATCCTGTTTAGATTTCGTTTCTGAATTTATCACTGCACAAAACCTCTTTGATTGTCGATGTCTTTAATGATGGCTTGTTGCCTGACGCATACGGCGCTTACATCGTTTGATAAAACGGGCTACCTTCCACGCTCTTTTGATGCAATAGCCATACAACATAAATGCAAGCAAAAATAATGCCAACATTATCCACTCAGGAACAAAACTTAGCCATTCCCCAATAATTCCAATTGATGCCAATAGAGCCGCAGCCAAAGTGATCAAAATAAATGCCTGGCGAGAAGTAAACCCAGCACGCATAATCAAATGGTGAATATGCTGGCGATCTGGGGAAAATGGACTCATTCCCTTACGTAATCGACGGTACATAATAGCGACCATATCCATCAATGGAATTGCAATGATCCACAATGCTGTCACAGGATTAATAGAATAGTGTTCTCCTTGAGTCGTTTCAGTCAGTAACCAAATGACAGTAAAGCCAATTAAGGTACTTCCCGCATCCCCCATAAACACTTTAAAACGCTTTCCTAGTAGACCAAGGTTGAGAAAGACATAAGGTAAAATCCCCGCAATAAATGCAAAGCACCAAAATGCCAGTGCCATATTCCCATTCTCGTAAAGCAAAATCCCTAGTGCACCAAAAGAAACACAAGATAGCCCCCCCAACAAGCCATCAATGCCATCCATCATATTGAAAGCGTTAATGGCAGCCCAGACAGCGAATAAAGTCACAATATAGCTGAATGGCCCCAGAACCATTTCCCAAGAGCCAAAAGAATTTCCTAAGCTCTCAAGTTTAAGACCAGCAAAAAACATCATGCTAATGCCAACCAAAGCCTGGATAACTGCCCTAATCTTCACGCTGACATCAAAACGATCATCCAGCACACCAACAAAAACTAATACTCCGGCACAAGCTAGATATGACCATTTGTGTGGGATAAACTCTTTTGTGATTGCAAATGCGAAACAAACACTAAAAAACAATGAAATACCACCGACTAAAGGAATTAATCCTTGGTGACACTTACGGTAATTTGGCTTATCAACCAAACCTATATTTTTTGCGACTTTACGCGCCATAAACAAGAACGCGAATGAAAATATAAATATGTAAAAAATTTCGGCGCTCATCCTAGGAATATTCACAATAACAACTCTCTGCAAGATAACGATGGGCCATCTATTATTGATAGACTTATAGATGCTTATGACTATTGATCTATAAGATGGTATTCACAAAATAAGGAGTTCTACCATGCACAGAAAACCAACACATGGATAACGCTGGCCGTAGTTCGTGATCAATGACTGAATACTTGTAAGAAATTTACTTGGCATATACTCACTCGATCACACAAATAAGATATGCAAAATATGTGCCATCTCAGCCAAATACTGTGATAATGTACAACCATAAAAAACGCCACAAAACGTGGCGCTTAAGTTGTCACAGAAGGATCTTTTTTATCGCAAAAATAAACTATGAACGTTTCATAAAGTCGAAGAATTCTTCGTTTGTTTTTGTCATAGCCAGTTTGTTGATAAGGAATTCCATCGCGTCGATTTCACCCATTGGATGAATAATCTTACGTAAGATCCACATCTTCTGTAGCTCATCCTGTGCAGTGAGCAGCTCTTCTTTACGTGTCCCCGAACGGTTGTAATCAATGGCTGGGAAGACACGTTTTTCCGCAATCTTACGGGACAGGTGCAATTCCATGTTACCTGTACCTTTAAATTCTTCGTAAATAACCTCATCCATCTTGGAGCCAGTATCAACCAGCGCAGTCGCAATGATGGTCAGACTACCACCTTCTTCGACATTACGTGCAGCACCAAAGAAACGTTTTGGACGATGCAGGGCATTCGCATCCACACCACCAGTCAAAACCTTACCGGAAGCAGGAACAACAGTGTTATATGCACGAGCCAGACGGGTAATGGAATCCAGCAGGATAATAACGTCTTTCTTGTGTTCAACCAGACGTTTTGCCTTTTCGATCACCATTTCAGCCACTTGCACATGGCGGGATGCAGGTTCATCAAAGGTTGAAGCAATCACTTCGCCTTTTACCAGACGCTGCATTTCGGTAACTTCTTCTGGACGCTCATCAATCAGCAAAACCATCAAAACACAATCTGGGTAGTTATGAGCAATGTTAGCCGCAATATTTTGCAGCAGCATGGTCTTACCCGCTTTTGGTGGTGCAACAATCAGGCCACGCTGACCACGACCAATCGGCGCTGCCAGATCCAGAACACGGGCTGTCAAATCTTCAGTAGAACCATTACCACGTTCCATACGCAAGCGATTGTTAGCATGAAGTGGAGTCAGGTTTTCAAACAGGATTTTACTGCGGGCATTTTCAGGCTTGTCAAAGTTGACTTCATTAACTTTCAACAGGGCAAAATAGCGTTCACCTTCTTTTGGTGGGCGGATTTTCCCTGAAATGGTATCACCGGTACGGAGGTTAAAGCGGCGGATTTGACTAGGAGAAACGTAGATATCATCAGGACCTGCAAGGTAAGAACTGTCTGCGGAGCGGAGGAAACCAAATCCATCCTGCAATATCTCCAGCACACCATCTCCGAAAATATCCTCTCCGCTTTTCGCATGCTGTTTGAGAATAGAGAAAATGATGTCCTGCTTACGCATACGAGCCAGGTTTTCCAGCCCCATATTTTCGCCAAGAGTAATCAACTCAGATACCGGCGTATTCTTTAATTCGGTAAGATTCATAATGGTGGGTTCTTTAACTCGGGGTATATCTCGAACTATGAACGTGAATGGTATGGCAGCATTATCGATGCCTGTTTATTTGTACCAGAAACGAATAACACCTTCTAACATATTAAATTATATTACAAGGCAATAGTTTGAAGTACTTAGATTGATTTCAAAATAAGGCTGACAAACTGTCAAAACTATCTTCTAACTATCTATGTGCCATATGTTATAACTATCTATAATATAGATACAATTTTATAATGCGAGCACTATTAAAGTTTAACAGTGGACACTATTTCAGCATACACATCTTTCAGCATAAACGTTTTTTTAACATAAGCACTGTTAGCAGATTCTATACCTAACACCTAGCACAAGAAGGAGAAGGCTCGACATAAAAATGCCCAGGATAAAAACACTCTGCTTAAAGATATTTAGCATTAGAACGCTATGAGTGTACTAAGCTATATACTGGATTAATCGTATATAGACTCAGGAATTTTACCAAATGCGATATGTCATCAGATACTTCAGGTGACCCAGAGATAACAGGTTTATCAGACACTACAAATTGTTTAGTATGTAACATGCTTAATGTCAACTCTTTATATCAATAAACCTTTATATCGAATAAAGAATTCGCTCAAGCAAAGCTTCATACAAATACATGGTCGCTAACTTACCATGCTTCGTAGCGGACGTCTAGCGGTCAATGTGATAAATCATCTCATACGCCAAACGTCCGTAATTACTGTGACCTGATTCTAAATTATAGGTGAGGTTCCAAAAACTCTTTCAGTTGAGTTTTTGACAAAGCGCCCACTTTTACGGCAACCTTTTCACCGCCTTTAAACAGGATCAGAGTTGGAATACCACGAATACCGTATTCTGGTGCTGTTGCTGGGTTATCATCAATGTTCAGCTTGCCAACGGTCAGTTTCCCTTCGTATTCTGTGGCAATCTCATCCAGAATAGGGGCAATCATTTTGCAAGGACCGCACCACTCAGCCCAGAATTCAACGAGAACAGGACCTTGTGCTTTCAAAACATCGTTTCCAAAGCCAGCATCAGTCAGAGAGATAATATTCGCACTCATTTTTTGCTCCAAAAATAAAATCTTTTACAGTGTCAGTGTACATTAACCAACATAAGGGTGTCTTTATTTCAGCGGATACACTTTCTTAAAGCAATAGTTAACTGATATTCTACCTTACTATGAGCAAAACACATTTGACAGAAAAGAAGTTTTCCGACTTCGCATTGCATCCCAAAGTCTTAGAAGCCCTTGAGAAGAAGGGGTTTTCCAACTGTACGCCGATACAGGCGCTAACATTGCCTTTAACTGTCGAAGGCCGAGATGTTGCGGGGCAAGCACAAACCGGAACGGGCAAGACGCTGGCATTTTTGGCGTCTACTTTTAATTATTTATTGACTCACCCTGCGAAGAAAGAGCGTAAAACTAATCAGCCAAGAGCACTGATTATGGCGCCTACCCGTGAATTGGCGGTTCAAATATACTCTGACGCAGAAGAATTGTCACAAGTCACTGGGTTGAAAATGGGTCTTGCCTATGGCGGCGATGGCTATGATAAACAGCTTAAAGTCCTTGAAGCGGGTGTCGATATCGTCATTGGTACAACAGGGCGTTTGATCGATTACGCAAAACAGGGCCATATCCATCTTGGAGCCATTCAAGTTGTGGTACTTGATGAAGCAGATCGCATGTATGACCTGGGCTTTATCAAAGATATTCGCTGGTTGTTCCGTCGGCTCCCAGCGGCTACAGAAAGAATGAACTTGCTGTTTTCCGCAACTCTCTCTTATCGAGTGCGTGAACTGGCTTTTGAGCAGATGAACAATCCTGAATATGTGGAAGTGGAACCGCTGCAAAAAACCGGGCACCGCATTAAGGAAGAGCTATTTTATCCTTCCAACGAAGAAAAAATGCGTCTGCTACAGACTCTGCTGGAAGAAGAGTGGCCTGATCGCTGCATTATTTTTGCCAATACCAAACACCGTTGTGAAGACATCTGGGCTCATCTGGCTGCTGATGGTCATCGGGTTGGTTTGCTGACTGGTGATGTTGCACAGAAAAAACGCCTGCGTATTCTTGAAGAATTCAGCCTAGGCAATCTGGACATTCTGGTTGCCACAGATGTTGCCGCCCGAGGGCTGCATATCCCATCTGTGACACACGTATTTAACTATGATCTACCCGATGACTGTGAAGATTATGTTCACCGAATTGGCCGGACAGGCCGTGCTGGAGAAAGTGGTCATTCTATCAGCCTGGCGTGTGAAGAGTATGTGCTAAATTTACCGGCCATTGAAGAATATATTCAGCACCAGATACCTGTTAGCAAATATAACAGTGATGCATTGCTAAAAGATCTGCCAGTACCTAAGCGCCGTAATCGCACCCGCTCAGGGGGACACCCACGGCGTACCAACATACCACGCCGTGGCAATGCAACGCGCAACAGTAAACGCCCAGGCTAAAATGACGCAAGGCTGAACAATACTGGAATAGTATGATCGGTATTGAAATAACGTAATGTTGAAATAACACGATATGAAATAACACAGGCCGGAATAAATACTATGCTGAGTGCTTCTTCGCTTTATGCGGCTATTGATTTAGGTTCAAACAGTTTTCATATGCTGGTTGTCCGTGAAGTATCCGGCAGCATTCAAGTCGTTACTCGTATCAAACGCAAAGTCAGGTTGGCTGCCGGTTTAGATAAAAATAATCATTTATCACAGCAGGCAATGGAACGAGGATGGCAATGTTTGCGCCTCTTTTCCGAATATTTGCAGGATATTCCTGCCTCACAGATCCGCGTTGTTGCTACCGCAACCTTGCGGCTGGCAGAAAATTCAGATGAATTTACCAGAAAGGCCTCAGAAATATTAGGCAAACCTGTTCATGTGATCAGCGGCGAAGAAGAGGCTCAGCTAATTTATCAAGGTGTCGCTCACACGACCGGCGGGTCTGAAAAGCGACTTGTTGTAGATATTGGTGGTGCCAGTACCGAACTGGTAACCGGTATCGGAGCCAAAGCCAACCAGCTTTTCAGCCTTGAAATGGGCTGTGTTACCTGTCTGGAACGTTATTTCAATGATCGCAGCCTGACAGCAGAAAACTTTGCTAATGCAGAAGCTGCTGCACATGATATTCTCAGCCCTGTTACCCCTAAGCTGCTTGAGCAAGGCTGGAACGTTTGTGTAGGAGCTTCCGGCACGGTACAAGCCTTGCAGGAAATTATGATTGCTCAAGGTATGGATGAACTGATCACCTTACCCAAACTCCAGCAACTAAAACATCAGGCGATTGAGTGTGGCAAGCTGGAAGAGTTAGAAATTGATGGGCTGACACTGGAACGGGCGTTGGTTTTTCCAAGTGGGTTGGCAATCTTAATCGCCATTTTTCAGGCATTAAATATTGAAAGTATGATATTAGCAGGCGGCGCACTACGTGAAGGTCTGGTTTACGGGATGCTGGATTTGCCGATCGAGCAGGATATTCGGGCAAGAACCTTGTGCAATATTCAGCATCGCTTTCAACTGGATATTGAGCAGGCACAGCGTGTCAAACTGTTAGCCGAAAATTTTTTCCAACAAGTTGCCAAGTCATGGAAATTGGACGAACGTTGTCGTGAGTTATTGGTCAGTGCCTGTTTGCTCCATGAAATAGGCCTGTTTGTTGATTTTCGCCAGGGACCTGCACATTCCGCTTATTTGATAAGCCACTTGGATCTGCCTGGTTATACTCCTGCCCAAAAACGACTGTTGGCTATTCTATTGAAAAATCAAAGTGGTCCAGTGGATCTGGCATCACTCAGTCAGCAAAATGCTATGCCATTGTTACAGGCACAACGGCTATGTCGCTTATTGCGTCTGGCAATTATTTTCGCCAGCCGTCAGCGGGATGACACGTTGCCAGCTTTACGATTACAGGCGAAAAATGAAACGCTCATTATCACCTTGCCCCATCAATGGCAGATAAAACATCCGCTCAAAACTGAAGCATTACAGCAAGAAATGAAATGGCAGAGTTATACCCAATGGCCATTGTTCCTTGAGGAGCAAAACAACTCTCATCTCGGCTAAAATTTTTACTTTATTCCCCTGAACTTATCCATAAATGCAGGGGAATATTATCGTACTATTTATTATTGTTGATTTTTAGCCCAAGTCCCAGACGAGATTTAATATCGGCAAGGCGCGATTGCCCCTGTTTCATCCTTTCCTCTGCGCTCATCACCCGCTTACCTCGTGGCCAATCCAAATCATCCTGTGGCAACTCAAGCAAAAATCGGCTCGGTTCCGGACGGATAAGTTCACCAAACTGGCGACGCTCTTTGCTGAGGGTGAAAAAAAGTTCTCTCCGCGCACGTGTAATACCCACATAGGCCAAACGACGCTCTTCCTCAATGTTGTCTTCATCAATACTGCTTTGGTGAGGTAACAAACCTTCTTCCATACCCACCAAAAAAACATAGGGAAACTCCAGCCCTTTGGAAGCATGTAGCGTCATTAACTGAACTTGATCCAACTCTTCATTTTCCTCGCCTCTCTCCAGCATATCCCGCAACGTAAAACGCGCCACAACTTGGGAAAGAGACATTGGCTCATTCAAGTCATCTCCCTCAAGCATTTCACTCATCCAAGTGAAGAGCTGGTTGACGTTCTTCATTCTCATTTCAGCCGCTTTTGGGCTGGGAGAGGTTTCATATAACCAGCTTTCATAATCCATGCCACGCAGTAAGTCTCTCACCGCCAACAATGGTTCCCGCTCCGCCTGACGAGCTATTTCGTCCATCCAGTGGATAAAGCGCTGTAATGCAGCCAAACCACGTCCTGTTAAATGCTGCTCCAGCCCAAGATCAAAACTGGCTTGATATAAGCTTTTGCTACGCTGATTCGCCCATTCGCCCAATTTCTGGATCGTCACCGCACCGATTTCTCGTCGTGGTGTATTGACGATACGCAGAAACGCACTGTCATCCTCAGGATTGGTCAAAACACGCAAGTAAGAGAGCAGGTCTTTAATTTCAGGTCGAGAAAAGAATGATGTTCCTCCCGAAATTCGGTAAGGAATGCGATTTTGCATCAACATTTTTTCGAAGATACGGGACTGGTGATTACCGCGATATAAAATAGCGTAATCTTTATATTCCGTTTTATTGATAAAGTGATGAGCGATCAACTCCCCCACTACACGTTCAGCTTCGTGATCTTCATTGCTCGCTTCAATCACCCTGAGCGGATCACCATATCCCAATTCCGAAAAGAGTTTTTTCTCAAAAACATGGGGATTGTTGGCTATCAGAATATTCGCCGCTTTCAATATTCGCCCTGATGAACGGTAATTCTGTTCCAGCTTAATCACATTCAACTGTGGAAAATCATCCTTCAATAAAATCAAATTCTGTGGACGAGCACCACGCCATGAATAAATGGATTGATCATCATCTCCAACCACGGTAAAACGTGCGCGATTACCCACCAATAATTTCACCAGTTGATATTGACTGGTATTCGTATCCTGATATTCATCCACCAGCAAGTAGCGAATTTTATTCTGCCAACGCTCCCTGACTTCCTCATCATGCATTAACAGCAAAGTTGGTTTGGTAATCAGATCATCAAAATCGAGAACATTACAACTATTCAGGTGCAAGTCATAACGACGGTAACATTCTGCAAACTGGTGTTCCTGCGCTGAACGTGCCATTTTCATTACTTGTTCTGGCGACATTAAATCATTCTTCCAGTTAGAAATGTTCGAAATCAGTTTTTGTAGCAAATCCTTATCTTCTTGCAGCAAATCCGCAGTGAGATCTTTTAACAAAGCCATCTGATCTTGATCATCAAATAATGAGAAGTTACTTTTCATTCTCAGCGCGTTGTATTCACGCTTAACGATCTCCAACCCCAAGGTATGGAAAGTTGAGATCATCAATCCCCGTGTCTCCTTGCGGCCCAAGGTTTGGGCAACACGTTCTTTCATCTCACGTGCCGCTTTGTTAGTAAAAGTGACTGCCGCAATATGGCGAGCCTGATAACCACAGGTGCGGATCAAGTGAGCAATTTTATTGGTGATCACTCGAGTCTTGCCGGAGCCCGCACCCGCCAGAACCAGACAAGGTCCTGTTACAAATTCAACCGCTTGTTGTTGGCTTGGATTTAATCGCATACTGTTTTGAAAGCTGTATCTAAAACTCATTCATTTTATTATTAATCTATATGATAAATTACAAAATAACTTTTTTATTAATAAGTTAAATTACTCAGGCCAAGTATATCAATATTGATTCTATTGTAATTGAAATACATAGGATCTATTTAACTACGTTGATGTTATAACAATCAATTACGCTTACTGACATACAATCAATATCCCCAATAGACTTCAAGTTGTAGTTTGAAAGATAAAGGGAATCGAAGAGGATGTAATATGTTACGTAAAACAGGCTTTTTCTTTGATGAACTCTGTTTCTGGCATAATTCTGGTTTATCACATGTTATGACATTTCCGGTTGGAGGGTGGGTACAACCTCCCAACGGTGCAGGACATGCAGAATCACCGGAAACAAAACGCAGAATGAAAAACTTAATGGATGTTTCTGGATTAAGTCATTCATTGCAACTGCGTGGTGCTGAACCTCTCGATGATGCAACGCTGAGACTGGTTCATACCGAAGAGTATTTACAGCGCTTTAAATTCGTGAGTGATAATGGCGGAGGAATATTAGGCTCAGAAGCGCCAATAGGGCAAGGCAGCTATGAAATAGCCAAACTATCCGCCGGACTCACTTATGCCGCAGTAAAAGCGGTGTTACAAGGCGAGTTGGATAATGCCTATAGTCTTTCCCGCCCTCCTGGGCATCACTGTTTGCCAGATCAAGCAATGGGATTCTGTTTCCTTGCCAATATTGCCCTCGCCATTGAGCACGCAAAAGAGCAGCTTGAAGTTGGTCGAGTCGCAGTCATTGACTGGGATGTTCACCACGGCAATGGAACCCAACATATCTTCTGGGAACGTGATGATGTTTTGACTATTTCACTGCATCAAGATGGCTGCTATCCCGAAAGCTATAGTGGTGAGGAAGATATCGGGGCGGGTAAAGGGGCAGGTTTCAATATCAATATCCCATTGATGGCAGGAGCTGGGCACAATAGTTATCTTTATGCTATGGATCAGATTGTGCTCCCTGCATTGCGACGTTACCAACCCGAGTTGATCATCATTGCCTGCGGCTATGATGCCAATGCGTTTGATCCTCTGGCACGAATGCAATTGCACAGTGACAGCTTCCGTGAAATGACCCGCAGGGTACAGCAAGCAGCCGATGAGTTGTGCCATGGCAAATTAGTCATCGTTCACGAAGGGGGATATTCTGAAGCCTATGTGCCTTTCTGTGGGTTGGCTGTCATGGAGGAATTAAGCGGTGTGCGCACGAAAGTCAACGATCCTGCGCTGAATATGATCCAATCGCAGCAACCGAAAGAACGATTTGAAGCATTTCAGCGACAAGCCATTGATGAACTGAAATCGAAATTCGATTTGTAAGAATGAAAAAACTACCTGCCCGATAAAGTCACTCCGGGCAGGATAAACATTATATTAGCCACCGACTGCAATACGTTTCATATCTGTCATATAACCACGCAGAGTACGGCCGATAATTTCAATCGGATGGTTACGGATCGCTTCATTCACATCACGCAACTGCGCATTATCAACGCTGCGATCTGCAACTGCTTTTCCTAAGTCCCCTGCTTGCAGGGTTGCCATAAATTTCTCTTTCAGCAACGGAACTGCGACGTAGGAGAACAGATAGTTACCGTATTCTGCGGTATCAGAAATTACCACGTTCATTTCATACAGACGCTTGCGGGCGATGGTATTCGCAATCAACGGCAATTCATGCAAAGATTCATAATAAGCAGACTCTTCGATAATGCCAGTATCTACCATCGTTTCGAATGCCAGTTCTACCCCCGCCTTGACCATAGCAACCATCAGGACGCCATGATCAAAGTATTCCTGCTCACTGATATGCCCTGTGCAGTCTGGGTAATTTTCGAATGGCGTCTTACCGGTTTCCTCACGCCAGGTCAGCAAATTCTTATCGTCATTTGCCCAGTCTGCCATCATTGTGGAGGAGAATTCACCAGAAATGATGTCATCCATATGTTTCTGGAACAGCGGAGTCAAAATAGTTTTCAGTTGTTCTGATAAGGCATAAGCACGCAATTTTGCTGGATTAGAAAGACGATCCATCATCAATGTAATGCCACCCTGTTTCAGCGCTTCAGTGATCGTTTCCCAACCAAATTGCATTAATTTTCCGGCATAACCGGGATCAACACCATCAGCAACCAGTTGGTCATAACACAACAAAGAACCGGCCTGTAACATGCCACACAGAATGGTTTGTTCTCCCATCAAGTCAGACTTAACTTCGGCTACGAAAGAAGATTCCAGCACACCAGCCCGATGTCCGCCTGTTGCGGCTGCCCACGCTTTTGCGATCGCCATCCCTTCGCCTTTTACATCATTTTCTGGATGTACCGCAATCAGAGTAGGCACACCAAATCCACGCTTATACTCTTCTCGCACTTCCGTACCTGGGCATTTAGGTGCAACCATTACAACAGTGATATCTTTGCGGATTTGCTCACCCACTTCGACGATGTTGAAACCGTGGGAATAACCCAGCGCTGCACCTTCTTTCATCAAGGGTTGCACTGCCTGAACCACCGCTGAATGCTGTTTGTCTGGCGTCAGGTTGATAACCAAATCCGCCTGTGGAATTAATTCTTCATAAGTGCCAACCTTAAAACCATTTTCGGTTGCCTTACGCCATGATGGTCGTTTTTCATCAATCGCTTCTTTACGCAAGGCATAAGCAATATCTAAACCAGAATCACGCATATTGAGACCCTGGTTTAGCCCTTGCGCACCACAACCGATGATCACCACTTTCTTGCCTTTCAAATACCCTGCTTCGTTAGCAAATTCTTCCCGCGCCATAAACCGACATTTGCCTAACTGCGCCAATTGTTGGCGTAAGTTCAACGTATCAAAATAATTAGCCATGGTGACTCCGATATAATAATTGGGTGTAAGGTCATTTGCATAGAAACAATATATGACATGCAAGCCATTGCTGAAATTGATATATTAACAAGACTACATTGCAGTTTATGCAACACACTTTTTCACGGCAAACAGCCTCTCGATAAAAGGCCTAAAAACGATGGATCTACGTGATTTAAAACTGTTTTTACACCTTGCAGAAAGTTGTCACTTTGGCCGCTCAGCTAAGGCTATGCACGTCAGTCCATCCACACTTTCACGCCAGATCCAGCGTCTTGAGGAATTATTGGGGCATCCGCTTTTTCTGCGGGACAACCGAACAGTAAAATTGACCTTAGCCGGTGAACAATTCAAACAATTTGCCCAGCAAACTTTCCTGCAATATAAACAGTTACAGCATTCATTAAACCACCAAAGCCCATCACTAACGGGAGAGTTACGTCTATTCTGTTCAGTCACGGCTGCATATAGCCATCTTCCACAAGTATTGGATAAATTTCGGGCAGAACATCCCTTGGTGGAAATTAAACTGACAACAGGAGACGCTGCTGATGCCGTTGATAAAGTTCAATCCGATGCTATGGATTTGGGGATTGCAGGTAAGCCAGAGAAACTGCCTGATAATGTCAGCTTTACCAAAATAGGTGAAGTACCACTGGTACTGATTGCTCCTTCTCTGCCTTGTGCCGTGAGAAATCTCGCGACCCAGGAACACCCCGACTGGAATAACATCCCTTTTATCCTGCCTGAGCACGGGCCTTCCCGCAAGCGTATTGAACTGTGGTTCCGCCGACATAAGATCCTGCACCCCGTCATTTACGCGACAGTTTCCGGCCATGAAGCGATTGTTTCTATGGTAGCACTGGGTTGCGGAATTGCGCTGATCCCTACGGTTGTTGTCGAAAACAGTCCTGAACCTGTGCGTAACCGTATTTCACTGTTGGAAAATATTGCTTTGGTCGAGCCGTTTGAATTGGGTGTTTGTGCGTTGAGTAAGCGCTTGGGCGAACCGTTGATTAAGGCATTTTGGGAGCTATTGTAGTCTGGATGTCATTTTCAGAATTCTTGAATCTCACTTGCTGACACATAGTTTTAATAATCGAATGCTGCCGAGTTCTGAAAATGACAAAATTCCTACCTATCGGATAAATGGAGAGAAGCCTTTACCATATTCGTAGTGAGTCTAAAAGGTGGTGTATCCAAAACCGTGTTTAATACGACAGAACCAAATTAAATCCCACACCAATTCCAATTAGTACCTGAAAACATGCTATAGCAATATAGTATCGTGTTATGCACAGATCCATACACCACCGCAAAGGAGACATCATGAACCATCCTGATACCGCTATTTGCCTCGCCGCAATGGAACTCGCCCGCGACCACTCTCCTCCTTTTCTGTTCAATCATGTAAGTCGGACCTATGCTTTCGCCCGAGAAGCGGGAGCGATGCAGAAATCAACCCATGATGAGGAAATTCTATTTCTAGGTTCGATGCTACATGACCTTGGCCTAGTGGATGCTTTCGTTGCAGAAGATCGCTTCGAAATCGACGGCGCCGACGCGGCTGCCGACTTTTTGTCAAAGCAAGGCTATCCGGACAAAAAGATTGCTGTGATTTGGGACGCTATCGCGCTACATACGACGTTTAGTATCCCGCAGCGCAAACAACCGGAGATAGCACTTCTCCAGCTCGGCGCAGGAATTGATATTGGTGCCTTCCCGCGAACGCTTCTGTCACCCCAAGCAGTTGAGGTTATTCTCGCCGAATATCCCCGTCTAGGCTTCAAAAAGGCGATGTTGAATGCAATGGGATCAGTCGTGCGCCGCAAGCCAACGACCGGTGTCCTCAACCTTATGGGAGAGATTGGCCGCGAGCACGAACAGCTTCATGTTCTTAGCTTCTGCGATATGCTGGCTCATGCCGACTTTCCCGAATAGGGCACGAGCAAATACTGTCATTTTCAGAAGGCAACTGCACCAAACGCGATTATACTCGATACTCGTGTTTACCAAGGTGCGGCAACGGTGCCTACCAGAACTACTCTACACAACTCCAGCAATCCTGTGCAGTCGTCTTCTGATAATGACGCTGGAAATCATTATGATCTGAATATATAAAATCAGCAAAACAGCCTCCTTTGGGAAGATATTTTGCTGTTTATTGCTTTGATCGATAACTAAGTCAGAAATAATTTAAATGAAGGGTTATCGGTTTCATCATGGTATTCATAGCCCAACTCATCCAAATGGCGATCAAAACACACTTCTGATCCTGAAAGCTCAAAGGCCGCCAATACACGCCCATAATCCGTGCCGTGACTACGATAATGAAACAGCGTGATATTCCAATAAGTTCCCAGTGTCTGCAAAAATTTCAGCAAAGCACCTGGAGATTCAGGAAAAGCAAAGCTAAACAATCGCTCCTGCAATGGCTTGGATGGTCTCCCACCGATCATATAACGAACATGCAGCTTCGCCATTTCATCATCCGTAAAATCAGCGACTTGATATCCCGATGCTTTTAATTCTTCAATAATTTCACGCCGTTCAGCATTTCCCCGACTCAATCTGATACCAACAAAAATACAGGCCTGGTTTGGATCTGTTGCATCCGAATAACGATAGCTAAATTCAGTCACAACACGAGTACCCAGTATCTGACAAAACTGTAAGAAGCTCCCTTTTTGTTCAGGGATCGTCACTGCCAGCAAGGCTTCGCGTTGCTCTCCAAGTTCGCAACGTTCTGAAACGTAACGCAACCCATGAAAATTCACATTAGCCCCAGAAAGAATATGTGCCAGTCGTTCTCCCTGAATCTGATATTGCTGGACATATTTTTTCAAGCCTGCCAGCGCCAGCGCACCGGAAGGTTCTGCAACCGCCCTGACATCTTCAAAGATATCTTTCATCGCAGCACAGATAGCATCACTGTCTACCGTAATAACATCATCGACATATTGCTGGCATAAACGAAACGTTTCGTCGCCAATGCGTTTGACAGCTACGCCTTCCGCGAATAATCCAACTCTTGGCAAATCGACCGGATGCCCTGCTTCCAGTGCCGCTTTCAGACAAGCAGAATCTTCGGCTTCCACACCAATAACTTTCATTTCGGGTACAAGCTGTTTGATAAGAACGGCGACCCCCGCAATCAACCCACCGCCACCAACCGGAACAAAGATACGATCAAGATGAACATCCTGCTGTAGCAACTCCATTGCCAATGTAGCCTGACCTGCAATCACGACAGGATGGTCAAAGGGTGGCACGAAGGTGTAACCGTGTTCTTTTGCCATCTCAATGGCTTTTGCCTTTGCTTCATCGAAGTTCGTACCATGCAACAAAACCTCTCCACCAAAACTACGAACGGCATCGACTTTAATATCCGCTGTCGCTATCGGCATAACAATAGTGGCTTTTATGCCAACCTTACTGGCCGATAATGCAACACCTTGCGCATGGTTGCCTGCGGAAGCCGTGATCACGCCTTTGCTTTTCTGCTCTTCCGTCAAGCCTGCGATCATCGCGTACGCACCGCGCAATTTGAAACTATGTACTAACTGGCGATCTTCCCGTTTAACCAAAATAGTATTGCCTAAACGCGCAGAGATTTTTTTCATTTCCTGTAAGGGAGTGACTTGAGCAACATCATAAACTGGTGCACTTAATGCAGCTTTGAGATATTCCGCTCCCTTGGGTTCAGTATTAAGAGGATAAACCGCCACAATCAACTCCCCAGTTTGGTTTTATCACGTACAGCGCCTTTGTCAGCGCTGGTCGCTAATGATGCATAAGCACGTAATGCCAGAGAAACCTGACGCTCACGGGACTTAGGTGTCCACGCTTTATCTCCGCGAGATAATTCAGCCTGTGTACGCTCTGTCAGTGTTGTTTCCGCCACATCCAACTGAATTTTACGATTTGGAATATCAATATTGATGATATCACCGTCATAAATCAGGCCAATCAAACCACCATTTGCTGCTTCTGGAGAGACATGACCAATAGATAAGCCCGATGTTCCGCCGGAGAAACGCCCATCCGTAATCAATGCACAACTTTTGCCTAATCCCATCGATTTCAGATACGTAGTGGGATAGAGCATCTCTTGCATACCTGGGCCTCCTTTTGGTCCTTCATAACGAATAACAACCACGTCGCCCGCCACGACTTTTCCACCGAGAATAGCTTCTACTGCATCCTCCTGGCTCTCGTAAACTTTGGCTGGGCCACGGAAGGTCAGGATTTCTTTATCAACACCGGCTGTTTTTACAATGCAACCATCTCTTGCAATGTTGCCAGACAAAACGGCCAATCCACCATCCTGACTGTAAGCATGGGTGTATTCACGAATACATCCTGCTTCGCGATCTGTATCCAACGATGGCCAACGACAATCCTGTGAGAAGGCTTGCGTGGTGCGAATTCCAGCAGGCCCGGCTGAATACATGCTCTTAACACTTTCATCGTTTGTCAGCATGATATCGTATTGGGCTAATGTTTTTGGCAAATCCAAACCCAAAACATTTTTCACATCGCGGTGCAAAAGCCCTGCGCGATCAAGCTCACCAAGGATCCCAATCACACCGCCAGCACGATGTACATCTTCCATATGGTATTTCTGGGTACTCGGAGCAACTTTACATAAATGCGGCACCTGACGAGACAGACGATCAATATCCGCCATCGAGAAATCAACTTCGGCTTCCTGCGCTGCGGCCAATAAATGTAAAACAGTGTTGGTCGACCCCCCCATCGCAATATCCAATGTCATCGCATTTTCAAATGCCGCTTTGGTCGCAATATTACGTGGGAGAGCGCTATCATCGTTTTGCTCATAATAACGTTTAGTCAGTTCAACAATGCGTTTACCGGCATTGATAAACAGGCTCTTACGATCAGCATGGGTAGCAAGCAGTGAACCATTACCTGGCTGCGAGAGTCCAAGTGCTTCGGTTAAACAATTCATTGAATTCGCCGTAAACATACCTGAGCAAGAGCCACACGTCGGACATGCAGAACGCTCGATTTGATCGCTCTGTTCATCACTGACATTTGGATTGGCACCCTGAATCATGGCATCGACCAAATCCAGTTTGATCAATTGCTCAGATAATCGCGTCTTACCCGCTTCCATTGGACCACCAGAAACAAAAATAACCGGAATATTTAAGCGCAGAGATGCCATCAACATTCCCGGAGTGATTTTGTCGCAATTGGAAATACACACCATAGCATCAGCACAGTGGGCATTGACCATGTATTCCACCGAGTCAGCAATCAATTCACGCGAAGGTAACGAATAGAGCATTCCACCATGCCCCATCGCAATACCATCATCAACAGCGATAGTATTGAACTCTTTCGCAACTCCCCCTGATGCCTGAATTTGTTCTGCCACCAGTTTGCCAAGATCACGCAAATGTACATGTCCTGGCACAAACTGCGTGAATGAGTTAACAACCGCAATAATAGGTTTTCCAAAATCTGCATCTGTCATACCTGTGGCTCGCCATAAGGCACGGGCTCCCGCCATATTGCGGCCATGTGTCGTCGTGGCAGAACGGTACTTAGGCATTGTCTTCACTCCCATGTCAGTCTTATCAATTAACTTCGGCAATCAAAACAGGCGGGGAACGACCGCCTGTTGCGTTTTATATTTTTTATTAAGGATTAACGGGATCCAACCAACCCCATTTATCTTCTGTCGTACCATCAAATAAGCCAAAGAACGCGCTTTGGATTTTTTTAGTGACTGGGCCACATTTGCCGATACCCACCTGAATACCATCTACACTACGAACCGGAGTGATCTCCGCAGCCGTTCCTGTCATGAATACTTCATCCGCTAAATAAAGCGATTCGCGAGAAAGTGCCTGTTCACGAACTTCTAAACCAAGATCTTGTGCCAACTTGATGATGGCATCACGGGTAATCCCCGGCAGGGCAGATGAGGTAAATGGCGGTGTGAATAGAACTCCACCCTTCACTTCAAATAGGTTTTCGCCCGCACCTTCTGAAATATAACCATGAACATCCAGGGCAATACCTTCCTGATAACCATGACGTCGTGCTTCACTTCCCACCAGCAAAGAAGAGAGATAGTTGCCTCCCGCTTTTGCGCCTGTAGGGATCGTATTTGCTGCCATGCGATTCCATGAAGAAACCATCGCATCAATGCCTTGATCTAAGGCTTCCTCACCAAGATAAGCTCCCCACGGGAAAGCAGCAATGATAACGTCTGTTTTATAGCCAGCCGGTGGATTTACTCCCATTCCAACATCACCCACAAATACCAATGGACGAATATAAGCACTGACCAATTTATTTTTACGCAGCGTTTCACGGCAAGCTTCCATCAATTCGTCTACACTTTGGCTCACTGGAAAACGGTAAATCTTGGCTGAGTCACGCAAGCGCTGCATATGTTCACGATGACGAAAAACAACGGGCCCTTTGTGGGAGTCATAGCAACGAATCCCTTCAAATACCGAAGTACCATAATGTAAGGCATGGGACATAACGTGAACTTTGGCATCTGCCCAAGGCACCATTTCTCCATTGAACCAAATATAATCAGCTTGCTTTGTCATTCTCAGTTTTCCTTCAATGGCGCATTATGCGCTTATTAATCGTGATTCTTTGTCTTTGATCTCAACACCAGCCACATCCACCAATTTCATCAGTTGGGAAAAAAGTAAATTAACTGGACGCTGGCTAGACACGGTGAGTTCAATATTTACATTATCACTATCTGTTATATGATCCATATTCAATGCGCATATCTGAAACCCACGGTGACGGGTAACCCGCAAAATCCGTTCCAACATTTCAGGACAAAACCGCGCCTTAATAGCAAGTTGATGCTGTCTCATAATGATTTCTCCAACATGGCTTCGTTGCTTGCGCCTGGTGGAACCAATGGCCAGACATTCTCTAATTCATCAATAGACACATGTAATAAATACGCGCCCTCGCTGTTGAATAAAGCATCCAATGCTTCATCCACTTGTGCTTTGTCAGTAACTCTCTGTCCCGGAATACCAAACGCCTGCGCCAACGTAAGAAAATCAGGGTTATCAGTTAAGATCGTTTCGCTATAACGTTTGTCAAAAAACAGCTCTTGCCACTGACGAACCATGCCCAATCTTTGGTTATCCAATAAGATCAGTTTGACCGGCAATTGCTTGCGTTTAATAGTGCCTAATTCCTGAACATTCATCATGAAGGAGCCATCACCAGATATGCAGATAACCATATCTTCAGGACGAGCCATCTGGGCACCAACCGCCGCTGGAATACCGAATCCCATCGTGCCTAATCCACTTGATGTAATGAAATTTTCTGGCTGACTAAAAGTCATGTGTTGAGCAGCCCACATCTGATGCTGCCCAACATCGGTTGTGATAACCGTACTGGACGAAGCACGTTCAGAAACCTGCTTCAACAGCAACGGAGCATAAATGCTTTCGCCCTGATAGTCATAACACCATGCATGTTCGTTTTTTAATTGTTTGATTTTTTGCTGCCAGGCTTGGATCGATAAAGGTTGCTGTAAATGAGGTAATAGGGTTTTTAAATCACCCAATAATGAAACATGAGTCTGACGTAATTTATTAAATTCAACAGGATCAATATCCAAATGAATCACTTTGGCATGAGGTGCAAAAGTATTCAACTTTCCTGTCACACGGTCATCAAAACGCGCCCCAGCGGCTATTAACAAATCACAGGATTGAACGGCAAGGTTAGCGGCTTTAGTACCATGCATCCCTAACATTCCCAAATAACATTCATGTTCAAAATCTGCCGCTCCCAAGCCTTTCAATGTGGAAACAACGGGAACACCCGTTTCAGATACAAAATTACGCAATTCAGGAACAGCACCAGACATGCCAACCCCTCCACCCACATACAAAATAGGTTTCCGAGATGAAGCTAACAATTGACGAGCCAATTCAATCTCTTGTTTTGGAAGAGAAAATTTAGGGAGGATCGGTATTAAATAGGGAGGGAAATCACCTTGTGCTAACTGAATATCTTTTGGTATATCAATCAGAACAGGGCCTGGGCGCCCATTCATGGCAATGGAAAAAGCATCGGCCATGATTTGAGGTAATTTTTCCAATGAATCAACAAGAAAACTGTGCTTTGTACAAGAAAGAGACATGCCCAGGATATCGATTTCCTGAAAGGCATCTGTCCCGATAAATTCAGAACTTACCTGACCGGTAATAGCGATAACAGGAACGGAATCCAATAATGCGTCAGCCAATCCCGTGATTAAGTTTGTCGCTCCTGGCCCTGATGTCGCGATGCAAACTCCTGGCTTACCACTTGCCCTCGCATAGCCAATGGCTGCCATAACAGCGCCTTGTTCATGGCGACACAAAATGTGCTCAACACCACCATCATACAGCGCATCATAAACTGGCATGATTGCTCCACCAGGATAACCAAAAACTTTTTCAATTCCCTGTTTTCGTAATGCCTCTACAACCGATTGTGCCCCGTTCATTGTCGTCTCCCCTGTTACGTTTACCTTGCTGTTAGCTGTTGTGATGTTTTGTTGCTTCTGCTTGTCGAACCCATATCTGGCCTAAAAAAAACCCCCGCGCCTTTCGGTGCGGGGGTTTTTCGGAATCTGGCTATTTTTCTGTTTAAGCCGTTCTTCGTCCAAGTGCAGCCCCGCACGGTGGGATAATCACCACCACGCTAATAATTAGGCTAATCACTAGGACAAATGCGTTCATAATTCTATTCGTTTTTAATTCGTATGATTGACGTATATTTAAGAGTTATCACTTTCTATGATTGTTGACAACGATTATTTTTGTTTTTTTATAACAAAATTATTTTATTTATATTTTTCATTTAGATAACTAAAAAATAGATAAATCCACTGTAATTTACTCCTTTTCATCTCAGAAAAAATTGCTATCCATTTGTTTAGTAAAATAATTAATAAATAAAGTGATAGAAAAACGAGTTAATCGTCTAAGTTTCGATAACATGGCAAAAATACGATCACAATTAATTTTTACAGTTAATTATTGTCATAGTTAATAGTACTATGGGTTCAAAATTCATTAAATTAAATTTATCTATTTTATTAAGTTATGATTATCGATGAGTACCACTTATTCCCACTCGATTTTTTTATCATAAGAATTCCAGCTTATTAGATTATTCATATATAACATCATGTTATTATTAAAATCTAAACAACCGAATGGTTGTCAGTATAATCATAGTGATAAATATATTTACGAACCTTTTCACAAAATAAAGAAAGGCGACTTTTCATTATTTTTTATCGATCCATGATAATAGCTTTCTTGCTAAGGAGAGCATCATGGCACTGGCCGTTATTCATACACGGGCAACAATTGGTATTGATTCCCCTATCGTCACGATAGAAGCACATATCAGTAATGGTTTACCCGGTCTCACTCTTGTTGGTTTACCTGAAACTACCGTAAAGGAAGCCAGAGATCGTGTCCGAAGCGCTCTGATCAATAGTGGTTTTACTTATCCTCCCAAGAGGATTACCGTCAATTTAGCACCAGCAGATCTCCCCAAAGAAGGAGGAAGATATGATTTGCCCATCGCTATTGCAATTTTAGCTGCATCGGAGCAGATCACGACAGATAAGCTACATAATTATGAGTTTTTAGGTGAATTAGCACTCTCTGGTGAAATACGGCAAGTTATGGGAGCAATTCCCGCAGCATTGAGTGCAAAAAAGGCAGGAAGACAACTTATCCTCTCCTCAGAAAATCAAGCTGAACTGGCAATTTTGTCTCAAAACGAAACGCTAATAGCAAATCATTTACTGCAAGTCTGCCATTTCTTACAAGGAGAAAGTGCGACTTTATCCCCTCCTTCTCCTGTCGAACTACAGACTGAATCATTTATTTTGGATATACAAGATATTATTGGACAGGAACAAGCTAAACGGGCACTGGAGATCACAGCCACTGGCGGTCATAATCTTCTGCTGCTCGGTCCTCCAGGCACCGGCAAAACTATGCTTGCCAGCCGATTATGTGGTTTATTACCGCCATTGACGCATCAGGAAGCTCTAGACGTCGCTGCAATCAATAGTTTAGCCGGATGTCCAGTTAACCCTCAAAAATGGCATATACGCCCGTTTAGAGCCCCTCATCACAGTTCTTCAATGGCAGCTCTTGTTGGAGGAGGCTCAATACCTAAGCCGGGAGAAATTTCTCTTGCCCATAATGGTGTGTTATTTCTAGACGAATTAACTGAATTTAATCGCAGTGTCCTTGATGCCCTGCGGGAACCGTTAGAATCTGGCGAGATAGTGATATCCCGTGCCAGAGCAAAAGTTCGCTTTCCTGCCCAGGTTCAATTGATTGCAGCCATGAACCCTAGCCCAACCGGCTATTATCAGGGGATGCATAACCGAAGCAGTCCACACCAAGTATTACGTTATCTCTCTAAACTGTCAGGCCCTTTTTTAGATCGTTTTGATCTTTCTATTGAAGTTCCACTGCTTCCTCCTGGAATTTTAAGTCAATCATCAACAAAATATGGAGAAAGTAGTCAAGAAATCAAAAAACGCGTAGCAAGAGCAAGAAAAATACAAATAGAGCGCAGTGGGCACATCAATGCCCATCTCAGTAGCAAACAAACCGAAGATATTTGCAAAATTAGTATGGAAAATGCCGTTTTTCTGGAAAATACTTTATTGAAATTAGGATTATCTATACGTGCCTGGCACAGGATACTTAGAGTTTCTCGCACAATTGCAGATTTAAAAGAACAAACAAGAATAGAAAAACCAGATATTATGGAAGCACTCAGCTACCGAAGTATGGATAGATTACTTATTCAATTACAGAAACAGGTTGGATAAGTTATCGGTTAGAAGAGGGACAGCAGCCCCTCTTGGATAGATGATTAATATTAATGATGGTATTAATCATCAGTATCGGTATAGTCCTCTGAAGAATCAAGCTGTGGTTTTCCGCCAGAAAGGGTATGAAAACGTTTTGGACGGCTAATTTTTGCCAAATACTTAGTCCATACCTTTTCCTCTGTCGTTGCAGGTGCACGTTCACCACGGCAAACTGCAACAAACAGTTTTTCTTCTTCTGTTTGAGGTTCACGTTTACCAAGGTCCAATTCATTGAACGCATGACCATAACGTTCTAGCAATTGGGCCTCTTTGATGGTGAAATCACCATGACGGGAAAATCCACGTGGATAATTTTTATTATCAAAAAAACGATTAGTCGTGATGAAGCTTTCAGCCATCTGACACACTCCTAACTCTAAGTCATACTAATTATGGCGCGGAGTATTAGGGAGGCTTGAGATTCTGTAAAACAAAATATTTAAATCTTAACGACAAAAACTATTGGAGATACATGTGGACACTGAATTACTGAAAACCTTTTTGGAAGTCAGTAAGACTCGTCACTTTGGTCGGGCAGCTGAATCGCTCTATTTAACACAATCCGCTGTTAGTTTTCGTATCCGCCAACTAGAAAATCAGCTGGGTACCAATCTATTCACACGACATCGTAATAATATCCGCCTAACTGCAGCCGGAGAACGTCTGGTACCTTATGCAGAATCACTAATGAGTACCTGGCAATTGGCGAAGAAAGAAATCAATTATGTCGCCCAGCATACAAAACTCTCTATCGGCGCTACAGCATCCCTATGGGAATGTTATCTAACATCCTGGATAAATACATTTTATCAACACCATCAGGAAATAAGAATCGAATCATTGGTTTCGACACGCCAGTCATTAGTCAAGCAATTGCATTCTCGTGAATTGGATCTCCTAATTACCACTGAACCACCCAAAATGGATGAATTCCAAAGTCAGTTGATAGGTAATATCCAGCTTATTTTATTAACAACCCTACATGACCTTGATAAGACAGTAGAAAATTATATTAAATTAGAGTGGGGAGCTGATTTTCACCAACAAGAACAACAAATCTTAAAGAATGATCATCCACCTATCATTACAACCACATCAGCGCATATTGCCAGAGAGTTATTGGATAGCGTTAATGCTGCAACCTTCCTTCCTGTACATTGGCAAGAAGAATATCCGAAACTTGTTGCCTTACCTCATAATCAGTTAATAGAACGCCCATTGTACGCTGTATGGCTACAAAACAGTGACCAACAAGCGCTTATCCAACACTTATTAAAAATTCCTGTTGAAAAAGCACCTGTAACTACAAAAACAACGTTTATAGCAAAACTATAGAAAAAATAAGGAGTAATGTACGGTATAGAATGCGCAAAGGAGTCGCGCCCGCGAAGAAATTAGAATTACACAAGACTAGAAGTTAAAACTATAATGTCAGTAAAAACATAGGTCAAAGCTGCAATATGTTAGAGCCATAGTACGTTAGAACTGTACAAAAATGACAAACAAGAAAAAACCCAGCTAACTTTAGCTGGGCTATTAATCTGAAAGCTATATCAATTATTACTTATTTGTTAACTGGCAGGGGCGGAGAGGCTCGAACTCCCAACACCCGGTTTTGGAGACCGGTGCTCTACCAATTGAACTACGCCCCTAAATACGGTGGCGGTGCGGACGGGACTCGAACCCGCGACCCCCGGCGTGACAGGCCGGTATTCTAACCAACTGAACTACCGCACCACCGAATTTCTTTAGCCTGCTGCCTTTTATGCCGGCAACAAGTTTTTAATGAATGTCTGGCAGTGCCCTACTCTCACATGGGGAGACCCCACACTACCATCGGCGCTACGGCGTTTCACTGCTGAGTTCGGCATGGGGTCAGGTGGGACCACCGCGCTATTGCCGCCAGACAAATCCTGTTTTCAATCCCGAACAAGCTGTTTTTATCCTGAAACTTTTCTCTCTCTCACCCCAAAACACCTTCGGTGTTGTCAGGTTAAGCCGCACGGTTCATTAGTACTGGTTAGCTCAACGTCTCGCAACGCTTACACACCCAGCCTATCTACGTCCTCGTCTCGAACGTTCCTTCAGTGTCCTCAAGGGACAAGGGAAGACTCATCTTAAGGCAAGTTTCCCGCTTAGATGCTTTCAGCGGTTATCTCTTCCGCACTTAGCTACCGGGCAGTGCCATTGGCATGACAACCCGAACACCAGTGGTGCGTCCACTCCGGTCCTCTCGTACTAGGAGCAGCCCCTTGCAATCTTCCAACGCCCACGGCAGATAGGGACCGAACTGTCTCACGACGTTCTAAACCCAGCTCGCGTACCACTTTAAATGGCGAACAGCCATACCCTTGGGACCTACTTCAGCCCCAGGATGTGATGAGCCGACATCGAGGTGCCAAACACCGCCGTCGATATGAACTCTTGGGCGGTATCAGCCTGTTATCCCCGGAGTACCTTTTATCCGTTGAGCGATGGCCCTTCCATTCAGAACCACCGGATCACTATGACCTGCTTTCGCACCTGCTCGAGCCGTCACTCTCGCAGTCAAGCTGGCTTATGCCATTGCACTAACCTCCTGATGTCCGACCAGGATTAGCCAACCTTCGTGCTCCTCCGTTACGCTTTGGGAGGAGACCGCCCCAGTCAAACTACCCACCAGACACTGTCCGCAACCCGGATAACGGGCCTGCGTTAGAACATCAAACATTCAAGGGTGGTATTTCAAGGATGGCTCCGTGCAGACTGGCGTCCACACTTCACAGCCTCCCACCTATCCTACACATCAAGGCTCAAGGTTCAGTGTCAAGCTATAGTAAAGGTTCACGGGGTCTTTCCGTCTTGCCGCGGGTACACTGCATCTTCACAGCGAGTTCAATTTCACTGAGTCTCGGGTGGAGACAGCCTGGCCATCATTACGCCATTCGTGCAGGTCGGAACTTACCCGACAAGGAATTTCGCTACCTTAGGACCGTTATAGTTACGGCCGCCGTTTACTGGGGCTTCGATCAAGAGCGTCGCCTTGCGGCTAACCCCATCAATTAACCTTCCAGCACCGGGCAGGCGTCACACCGTATACGTCCACTTTCGTGTTTGCACAGTGCTGTGTTTTTATTAAACAGTTGCAGCCAGCTGGTATCTGCGACTGGCCTCGGCTCCAAAAGCAAGTTTCTTCACCTAACGCCAGCGTGCCTTCTCCCGAAGTTACGGCACCATTTTGCCTAGTTCCTTCACCCGAGTTCTCTCAAGCGCCTGAGTATTCTCTACCTGACCACCTGTGTCGGTTTGGGGTACGATTAACAATAATCTGAAGCTTAGGGGCTTTTCCTGGAAGCGGGGCATCAGCAACTTCCGCACCGTAGTGCCTCGTCATCGTGCCTCAGCGTAACGGATAACCGGATTTGCCTGGTTATCCCGCCTACACACTTAAACCGGGACGACCGTCGCCCGGCTTGCCTAGCCTTCTCCGTCCCCCCATCGCAATTATTGCCAGTACAGGAATATTAACCTGTTGCCCATCGACTACGCTTTTCAGCCTCGCCTTAGGGGTCGACTCACCCTGCCCCGATTAACGTTGGACAGGAACCCTTGGTCTTCCGGCGAGCGGGTTTTTCACCCGCTTTATCGTTACTTATGTCAGCATTCGCACTTCTGATACCTCCAGCAAACCTCACAGTTCACCTTCAACGGCTTACAGAACGCTCCCCTACCCAACAACATATTCATGTCGCTGCCGCAGCTTCGGTGCATGGTTTAGCCCCGTTACATCTTCCGCGCAGGCCGACTCGACCAGTGAGCTATTACGCTTTCTTTAAATGATGGCTGCTTCTAAGCCAACATCCTGGCTGTCTGAGCCTTCCCACTTCGTTTCCCACTTAACCATGACTTGGGGACCTTAGCTGGCGGTCTGGGTTGTTTCCCTCTTCACGACGGACGTTAGCACCCGCCGTGTGTCTCCCGTGATAACATTCTTCGGTATTCGCAGTTTGCATCGGGTTGGTAAGTCGGGATGACCCCCTAGCCGAAACAGTGCTCTACCCCCGAAGATGAGTTCACGAGGCGCTACCTAAATAGCTTTCGGGGAGAACCAGCTATCTCCCGGTTTGATTGGCCTTTCACCCCCAGCCACAAGTCATCCGCTAATTTTTCAACATTAGTCGGTTCGGTCCTCCAGTTAGTGTTACCCAACCTTCAACCTGCCCATGGCTAGATCACCGGGTTTCGGGTCTATACCCTGCAACTTAACGCCCAGTTAAGACTCGGTTTCCCTGCGGCTCCCCTATGCGGTTAACCTTGCTACAGAATATAAGTCGCTGACCCATTATACAAAAGGTACGCAGTCACCCTGATAAATCAGGGCTCCCACTGCTTGTACGTACACGGTTTCAGGTTCTCTTTCACTCCCCTCGCCGGGGTTCTTTTCGCCTTTCCCTCACGGTACTGGTTCACTATCGGTCAGTCAGGAGTATTTAGCCTTGGAGGATGGTCCCCCCATATTCAGACAGGATACCACGTGTCCCGCCCTACTCATCGAACTCACAGCCTGTGTCTCTTCGTGTACGGGACTGTCACCCTTTACTGTGCGCCTTTCCAGACGCTTCCACTGACACACAAACTGATGATGGTTCTGGGCTCCTCCCCGTTCGCTCGCCGCTACTGGGGGAATCTCGGTTGATTTCTTTTCCTCGGGGTACTGAGATGTTTCAGTTCCCCCGGTTCGCCTCCTTACCCTATGGATTCAGGTAAGGATGGTGCAACGGATTGCACCGGGTTTCCCCATTCGGACATCGCCGGCTGATAGCGCTTCATATCAGCTCACCGGCGCTTTTCGCAGATTAGCACGTCCTTCATCGCCTCTGACTGCCTAGGCATCCACCGTGTACGCTTAGTCGCTTAACCTCACAACCCGAAGGTGTCTTCAGATTGGAGGGGTTGAGAGACTCATCAATGTTATCGTTCAACAACATCGATTGTTTCAAATTTTCAGCTTGTTCCAGATTGTTAAAGAGCTAATATTGCTAAACCGACGCGCACGTCCGCTTAACAATATTTTATCGGCACCGTCTTTCACCCGTTACCCGAGCAAGATGGCGTCCCCTAGGGGATTCGAACCCCTGTTACCGCCGTGAAAGGGCGGTGTCCTAGGCCTCTAGACGAAGGGGACTCAAAGTCTTCTTCGCAGACGCTTGCTCTGCTTTCATTCATCAGACAATCTGTGTGAACACTCACATTTCACCATCTTAGGTTAAGGAGGTGATCCAACCGCAGGTTCCCCTACGGTTACCTTGTTACGACTTCACCCCAGTCATGAATCACAAAGTGGTCAGCGCCCTCCTAAAGGTTAAGCTACCGACTTCTTTTGCAACCCACTCCCATGGTGTGACGGGCGGTGTGTACAAGGCCCGGGAACGTATTCACCGCAGCATTCTGATCTGCGATTACTAGCGATTCCGACTTCATGGAGTCGAGTTGCAGACTCCAATCCGGACTACGACAGACTTTATGAGGTCCGCTTGCTCTCGCGAGGTCGCTTCTCTTTGTATCCGCCATTGTAGCACGTGTGTAGCCCTACTCGTAAGGGCCATGATGACTTGACGTCATCCCCACCTTCCTCCGGTTTATCACCGGCAGTCTCCCTTGAGTTCCCACCCGAAGTGCTGGCAACAAAGGATAAGGGTTGCGCTCGTTGCGGGACTTAACCCAACATTTCACAACACGAGCTGACGACAGCCATGCAGCACCTGTCTCACGGTTCCCGAAGGCACTTCCGCATCTCTGCAGAATTCCGTGGATGTCAAGAGTAGGTAAGGTTCTTCGCGTTGCATCGAATTAAACCACATGCTCCACCGCTTGTGCGGGCCCCCGTCAATTCATTTGAGTTTTAATCTTGCGACCGTACTCCCCAGGCGGTCGATTTAACGCGTTAGCTCCGGAAGCCACGGCTCAAGGCCACAACCTCCAAATCGACATCGTTTACAGCGTGGACTACCAGGGTATCTAATCCTGTTTGCTCCCCACGCTTTCGCACCTGAGCGTCAGTCTTCGTCCAGGGGGCCGCCTTCGCCACCGGTATTCCTCCACATCTCTACGCATTTCACCGCTACACGTGGAATTCTACCCCCCTCTACGAGACTCTAGTCAACCAGTCTTAGATGCCATTCCCAGGTTAAGCCCGGGGATTTCACATCTAACTTAATTGACCGCCTGCGTGCGCTTTACGCCCAGTAATTCCGATTAACGCTTGCACCCTCCGTATTACCGCGGCTGCTGGCACGGAGTTAGCCGGTGCTTCTTCTGCGGGTAACGTCAATCGCAAGGTGTCTTCGACCCTGCGCCTTCCTCCCCGCTGAAAGTACTTTACAACCCGAAGGCCTTCTTCATACACGCGGCATGGCTGCATCAGGCTTGCGCCCATTGTGCAATATTCCCCACTGCTGCCTCCCGTAGGAGTCTGGGCCGTGTCTCAGTCCCAGTGTGGCTGGTCATCCTCTCAGACCAGCTAGGGATCGTCGCCTAGGTGAGCCGTTACCCCACCTACTAGCTAATCCCATCTGGGTTCATCCGATGGCGTGAGGCCCGAAGGTCCCCCACTTTGCTCCCAAGAGGTTATGCGGTATTAGCCACCGTTTCCAGTGGTTATCCCCCTCCATCGGGCAGATCCCCAGACATTACTCACCCGTCCGCCGCTCGCCGGCAGGAAAGCACGCTTTCCCCCGCTGCCGCTCGACTTGCATGTGTTAGGCCTGCCGCCAGCGTTCAATCTGAGCCATGATCAAACTCTTCAATTAAAAGTTTGATGCTCAAAGAATTCTACTGTTAGTTCGTAATGAATTAACTGTCAGTCACTCTTCAAGACTTTAAATCTTTTTGCCTTTCGGCTTGGATAAGTGTCTTGCGAGTGCCCACACAGATTGTCTGATTAATTTGTTAAAGAGCGTTGGCAACCGGAAGTCTCTTCCGAGTTACGAGGCTGCGTATCTTACGCTTTTCGCCGCCAGAGTCAAGCGCTTATTTTCGCTTTTCTCTCCCCGTCCTGCGCGGCCTGCTTCAGCGCTGCGTCGGTCAGTGATGGCGCATTATAGGGGGTTTTACGGCGCTGACAAGAGTTTTTTGCAATTTTATTTTCAAGCGAACGCTTTTTGTTCTTTTAAATATAAAAATCACTCAAACAGGCTAAGATTAATGCAGATTATTCCATTGCATGGCGTTTTTTTCCTCAATAACATTCCTATATAATTGTTTATATGTTTGCGATCCACTCTTATTGTTGAGGTTTTTATGCCTACTGTTTTACGCCAGTATCTAAATTTCTATCCTCAAGTCGGTCAAAAAGTTCTTTTAGATCCTTCTTCTATTGTAATTGGGGATGTCAGATTAGCAGACAATGTCAGCATTTGGCCCCTTGTAGTTATCCGAGGAGATGTAAATTATGTCTCCATTGGTTCACGTACAAATATTCAAGATGGTTCTGTTTTACATGTGACTCATAAATCTCCTGATAATCCAAATGGCTTCCCACTCATAATTGGCGAAGATGTCACGGTAGGTCATAAATCAATGCTACATGGGTGTAAAATTGGGAATCGAGTCTTGGTCGGCATGGGTTCCATTTTACTTGATGGAGTGACTATTGAAGATGATGTTGTGATTGGAGCTGGTAGCCTAATTCCTCCAGGTAAAAAATTAGAAAGCGGTTACCTGTACGTCGGTAGCCCTGCCAAACAAGTACGAAAACTCAAACCTGAAGAATTGGAAGGGCTGCTTTATTCCGCTAATAATTACGTTAGCTGGAAAAATGATTATCTATCAACACAATCTGAAAGCAAAGAGTAGCGTCCAAATTGATCATCATTCCCACTCAAAATGGCTGTTTCAAACTCTTCTTCCAAGTCCCAGCGATGTTGGCGAAACAAATCGAGTGGGTGATGATCCTTACCATAACGCTCTATTATTTCATCAGAACTAATCATACACTCCACCAGCAAACCATCCACCATTGCTGGGAATATCACCTTATTTTCTACCTCATCCCACTCTTCACGATCAGGAAATTGAATTGATTGGTTCATACATGTAACTCCCGTCTTAAGGTCGTTAAAACAGGTTCTATTTCGGGGAGTACTCCATGCCATAATTCAAAAGAATATGCAGCCTGCCCTACCAACATACCTAAGCCATCAGCCAGACGTGAAACACCGTTTTGATGAGCAAACGTAAGGAAAGGGGTTAATCCATGCTGGTAATACATGTCGTAACACACACTATTATTTTGAAAAATAAACGGAGAGATGGCAGGAATTTGTCCATCAAGGCCAGAAGCTGTTGCATTAATGATAATATCAAAATCTGGAATAATAAGGCCAAGAGCACTCATTTCAATGGCCTGGATATCACCTAATAGCGAAAATGTATTTGCGATTATTTGAGCACGTTCAAATGTTCGGTTAGTAATAGTGACTGAACAGCCCAGTAATAACAAAGGAGACAATACACCTTTCGCAGCTCCACCAGCGCCTATAATCAGAATTTTCTGTCCTTGAGAGAGGAATTCGAGTCGCTGCAAGTCTACTAACAATCCCATTCCATCAGTATTGTCACCGAGCAGTCGGTTTCCCTCTATCCGTTTTAATGTGTTAACTGCACCACAGATACTTGCCCGTTCAGTCAATTCATCTGAGCATCTATAGGCTCTCTCTTTGAAAGGAATAGTGATATTCGCTCCTAATCCCCCTCGTTCGAAAAAATGAGTTAAGGTTTGTTCAAAGTTTTCTACCGGAGCAAGTATTCTCCCATACTGATGTTCGATACCTGTTTGTTCAGCAAACAATTGATGAATATAAGGAGATTTACTATGTGCGATTGGATTACCAAAAACAGCGAATTTATCCATGATTATCTATCCTTGCCGATATAATTTGCCAGTTAACGCATCCCTGATTTCTGATGGATTTTTACGCGCACCAACTTCTCCTTCTAATATTGGGACACGATTGCCAAATTGCCGCCGTACTTCTTCTACACTACGACATGGTTCTAATCCACTTATATTTGCACTGGTCGAAACAAGTGGTTTTTCATATATAGCACATAGCTGCTGAACCAAAGGATGATCCGTAACTCGAACGGCCAATGTTGAAAATTTGCCAGTCAACCATTTTGGTGTAGTTGCTTTAGCGGGGATTACCCACGTAACAGGACCAGGCCAAGATGAGAATATGGTTTCTTTCTGTGTATCATTTATCTGTTCATCATCAACATAAGGACATAATCTCTCATACTTATCAGCAATAAGAATTAACCCTTTCTCCCAAGGCCTATTTTTCAACGCTAATAGCTCTTGCACTGCATTTTCACTATCAGGATCACACCCTAATCCAAAAACGGCTTCAGTTGGATAGGCAATAACTTTTTCTTCTTTTAAGGCCGTGATAACTTCATCAAATACTGGTGAGATTACGTAACTCATTTCATTTCTCAATTTCGTTAACTTGCTGCTTACTACACAATTTACTGGCACAAAATAATTTTACGCCTTGGGAAGTGCGCTTTTCTATTAACAATGGATAGCAACAAAACATGCATTCACCTGAGGTTGGCTTATTGTTAAGTGCAAACTGACATTCTGGATAACGACTACAGGAATAAAATGTCTTACCAAAACGAGATTTACGCTGGAGTAATTTTCCTTGCTGGCATTGAGGGCAATTAATTGACGTATCATCTGGCTTATCAATTAATTCTGTATATTCACATTCAGGATAATGACCACAGCCAACGAACATACCATAACGCCCTTGGCGTAAGACTAAAGTGAAACCACATTTGGGACAGATTTGCCCATCCAATTCTTTAACAATATGTCCATCTACTTGTACTTTCAAAGGACGAAGATATTGGCAAGATGGATAACTGGAACACGCATAAAATGGGCCATGAACGCCATTGCGGATCACTAACTCAGCATTACACTCAGGGCAACGCTCTATTTCTTTTATAGTAAAAGGGACTTTCTTAGACATATCTCACTCGCTGAATATCGGCAGCCACCATAACATTGGAAAAAGCACAAATAAAATCGCTTAATTAGTTCGGACATACCCACCAGCAACAACAGCAACTTTTCCCATGAGTTCCAACTCCAATAATTTGGTCATAACTTCGGTAACAGGTAGGAAAGAGCGCTGGGCAATCACATCAATAGGTGTAACTTCACTACTTACGTTAACCAGCACATCCACAAATGGCAACTCTGTTTGTTCAAATTGTTTATTTTCTTCCCCCTGGCCTTTCTCTTCGATGTTAATCCATTGAAACGACGAACTAATATGTTCCATGATATCCATTACATTTGTTGCCAAATAAGCCCCTTGTTTAATCAACCAATGATTACCTTCGTTCGCAGGAGTGCCTAATGGACCAGGTAATGCAAAGATATCTCGCCCTTGTTCAAGAGCGCAACGCGCTGTAATCAGTGATCCACTATTCTTATGAGCTTCCACAATAAGAAGAGCCAAACTTAACCCACTAATAATTCGATTTCGCCTTGGGAAATGCTTGGCTTTAGGTGGCGCATCAGGAAAAAATTCGGAAACTAATGCACCATGGTCTTTAATATGTCTGGCCAAAGACTTATGTCTACTGGGGTAGATATTTTTAAAACCACTACCAAGTACCGCTACTGTTTTCCCTCCCGAATCCAATGCTGCCTGATGGCAAATACCGTCAATACCAATCGCCAGCCCACTAGTTATTACCAGATTATTTTTAGCCAAGTCACTAGCAAATATCTTTCCCCATTTTTCGCCATAAAAAGTCGCAGCCCTACTACCAACCATTGAAATTTGCTTTTGAGATAAGACCGATACATCACCTACAACAAAAAGAATAAGAGGTGGAGAGTGTATTTGCTTTAATAAAGGCGGATATGCGGGATGAGAAAAAGTCAACAAATGATGATCTGGTTGTTCTAACCAATTGAGAGCCGAAACCAGCGCGGATGTGTTAGCTTTCATAAATTGCAAGCATTGCGCAGATGACAGACCACATGATTTAAGGGAAGATATACTGCAATTTTTCGTTTGTAACAGGCGATCCATAATAAGCATGGCCTTCGCTGCTGAAAGATGAGAGACCATTTTCATTCTTAACCACATTTCCATCGCTTCCATATCGTCATCCTGACCTGAGGTTGAGAGCAACCCTCTCATGATTAATTTATGGCCAATACTGTCAATCTAAATGGGAAATGTCTAGAATAGGCATCAATTATCACTCACTTTTTGGATGCAGTTCTAAACATATATGTCAGTTTTACAAGTATTACATTATCCAGACGAGCGACTTCGCACAGTTGCCAAGCCAGTAGAAAAAATCGATGCAGAAATCCAGCGTATCGTTGATGATATGTTTGAAACGATGTATGCAGAAGAAGGTATTGGTTTAGCGGCAACACAAGTCAATATACATCAGAGAATTATTGTCATTGACATCTCTGAGGATCGTGATCAACGTCTTGTTCTGATTAACCCGGAATTGATTAATGAAACTGGTGAAACAGGAATAGAAGAAGGTTGTTTATCTGTTCCTGAACAGCGTGGATTTGTGCCTCGCTCTGAGCAAGTAAAAATTAAGGCTTTAGACTATGACGGCCAACCATTTGAGTTAGAAGCCGATGGATTACTGGCAATCTGTATTCAACATGAAATGGATCATTTAGTCGGTAAACTCTTTGTTGATTATTTATCACCATTGAAACGCCAACGCATCCGTCAGAAAGTTGAAAAAATTGATCGACTGAGAGCCAAAAACAAATAATTCTTATTATTGCAGGAAATAACAGTGTCTGATTCTTTACGTATTATTTTTGCCGGAACACCTGATTTCGCGGCTCGTCATTTGGCTGCTTTATTAAACTCTCAACACCAGGTTGTCGGAGTGCTCGCTCCACCAGACAAGCCGGCAGGAAGAGGTAAGAAACTGACACCAAGTCCTGTAAAGGTATTGGCTGAAGAACATGATATTCCTGTTTTCCAGCCAAAAACCTTACGTACGGAAGAAAGCCAGCAATGGGTCATGGCGCAACAAGCTGATATTATGATCGTTGTTGCCTATGGCTTAATTCTTCCTCAAGCCGTTTTAGATATACCACGCTTGGGCTGCTTGAATGTCCATGGTTCTTTGTTACCTCGCTGGCGAGGTGCAGCCCCCATTCAGCGCTCCATTTGGGCTGGCGACCAAGAAACTGGCGTAACGATCATGCAAATGGATGCAGGACTTGATACTGGTAATATGCTGTTGAAAGCCATTTGTCCAATTACAAATGAAGATACCAGTGCTAGCTTATACGAAAAACTTGCCGATATTGGGCCAAAAGCCTTACTGAACACCTTAGATTTGATCACATCGGGAACACTCCAGCCTGAAATTCAGGATGACACTCTCACAACCTATGCTGAAAAACTGAGTAAAGATGAAGCAAAAGTAGATTGGAATTTACCTGCAAGCCAAATTGAGCGTTGTATTCGAGCCTTTAACCCTTGGCCTATGAGCTTCTTCTTAGTTGATGATCAACCAATTAAAATCTGGCAGGCAGAAGTCATTGCAGAGCAAACCACCCAAGCTCCGGGAACAATTATCAGCGCAGATAAAAAAGGTATTCAAATTGCAACTGCGGATGGGATATTAAATATTGTTCAATTGCAACCACCGGGCAAAAAAGCAATGTCAGTTGCCGATCTCTTAAACTCCAAACGTGAGTGGTTTATACCTGGCAGCAAACTCAACTAATACTAACCTGACTTTGCCTGAATATTTTTGCATTCAGGCTTCTTCCTATTTACTATGCTGACGAAAGTCAGCTCTTTGACCATACCATGAAAAATACATATAACCTGAGAAGCATCGCTGCAAAAGCAATCACTCAAGTGCTTGAGCAAGGGCAATCCCTCAGCACTGTTATACCTGAACTCCAACAAAAAGTTTCTGATAAAGATAAGGCGCTGTTGCAAGAGATCTGTTTTGGTGTGATGAGAGTATTACCTCAACTTGAGTGGTTTATCAGTCAACTAATGGCAAAGCCATTGAAAGGAAAACAACGTATTTTCCATTACCTAATCATGGTTGGTATATATCAACTGATATATACACGTATACCTGCACACGCTGCACTGGCCGAAACCGTCAATGGCGCAACTAATTTAAAACGACCACAGCTGAAGGGAGTAATTAATGGTGTCCTTCGCCAATTTCAGCGCCAACAACAAGAATTAATTGAACGGGAAAATAATCAATACTTACATCCCAAATGGCTGCTAGAACGCATTCAAAAAGCATATCCACAAAATTGGCAAACTATAGTGGATGCCAACAACCAAAAACCACCTATGTGGCTACGAGTTAACCAATTTCATCATACGGCGAAAGAATATCTTGCACTATTAGAAGAAGCTAATATAGAAGCAGAATTAGATATCAACCATCCTAATGCTATTCGTCTTCTAAATCCCTGTCCTGTCAGTGCCCTACCCGGATTTAATCAAGGCTGGGTAACTATTCAGGATCGCTCCGCGCAGGGATGTGCTGAACTCTTAAACCCATGTGATGGTGAATATATACTAGATCTTTGCGCTGCACCTGGTGGAAAAACCACCCATATCCTCGAAATAGCACCAAAATCTAAGGTTCTTGCTATCGATGTTGATGAACAACGAATTAAGCGAGTAAAAGAGAATTTACAGCGGCTTAATTTGCATGCTGTCGTCAAAACAGGTGATGGACGCCTTCCACACGAATGGGCTGCTGATGAACAATTTGATCGTATTCTTCTTGACGCGCCGTGCTCTGCTACAGGGGTTATTCGCCGTCACCCTGACATAAAATGGTTACGCCGGAATGAAGATATAGATCAATTGGTTACACTGCAATCTGAAATCCTTGAAGCTATCTGGCCATATTTGAAGCGAAATGGCACGCTGGTTTATGCCACCTGTTCAATTTTACCTCAGGAAAATAGTGAGCAAATAAAAGCATTTTTGGCCCGTCATCCCGATGCAGTATTATCAGAAGCAGGTAATTTGGATACCCCTGGAACACAAATTATTCCAGAAGCTACGGGCGGTGACGGTTTCTTTTATGCCCGACTAAATAAGCAATAATAACGCTCTCTCGTTCCAACTGAACGAGAGAATTTTGTGGTTTTGCTAAAATAGCAAGAATAGAAAATGGCTTCCAATTGAGAAGAGAATGCTATGAAGATAATCATTCTGGGTGCTGGTCAGGTTGGTGGAACATTAGCTGAGAATTTAGTTGATGAAAACAATGATATTACTGTCGTTGACACCGATACAGATCGTCTACGCCAGTTACAGGATAAATTCGATCTCCGAGTTGTCAATGGTCATGGCTCCCATCCCAGAGTATTGAAGGAAGCTGGCGCTGAAGATGCTGATATGTTAATAGCTGTCACAAATTCAGATGAAACCAATATGGTTGCATGCCAAATTGCTTATTCTCTATTTAACACGCCTAATAAAGTCGCCAGAATACGCTCATCAGAATATATCCGAGAATCAGAAAAATTATTTCAACCTGATGATATTCCTATTGATTACCTAATATCTCCTGAGCAACTGGTTATTGATTACATCTATAAATTAATCCAATACCCAGGAGCATTACAAGTTGTTAATTTTGCTGAAGGGCGTGTCAGCATTGTCGCAGTTAAGGCCTATTATGGTGGTTCACTGGTAGGCAATGCCTTATCCTCACTCCGAGAGCATATGCCACATATTGATAGCAAAGTTGCTGCAATATTTCGTCAAGATCGCCCCATTAGACCACAAGGTTCAACAATTATTGAAGCTGGAGATGAAGTATTCTTCGTGGCAGCATCACAACATATCAGGGCCGTAATGAGCGAATTACAACGCCTTGAAAAACCGTATAAACGCATCATGATTGTTGGTGGTGGTAATGTTGGTGCAGGCTTAGCCTTACGGCTTGAAAAAGACTACAGCGTCAAGTTAATTGAGCATAACCCAAAAAGAGCCATTGAATTAGCTGAACTATTGCACGATACCATCGTGTTTTATGGTGATGCTTCAGATCAAGAATTGCTAGCTGAAGAACACATTGAACAAGTTGACGTTTTTATAGCGCTAACAAATGATGATGAAGCCAATATTATGTCAGCCATGCTTGCAAAACGAATGGGGGCTAAAAAAGCAATGGTTCTTATTCAACGCAGTGCATATGTTGATTTAGTACAAGGTGGGGTCATTGATATTGCAATTTCACCTCAACAAGCAACAGTATCGGCGCTACTTGGTCATGTCCGTAAAGCAGATATTGTCAGTGTGTTCTCATTAAGAAGAGGAGCTGCTGAAGCTATCGAAGCCATAGCTCATGGCGATGAACATACTTCAAAAGTTGTTGGACGTAAGATAAGTGATATCAAATTACCACCAGGAACAACAATAGGTGCCATTGTCCGTAATGAAGAAGTCATCATTGCTAATGATTACAGTATTATTCAACAAGGTGATCATGTAATCATGTTTATTACTGATAAAAAATTCGTGCCTGAAGTAGAAAAGCTTTTCCAGCCAAGTCCTTTCTTCCTGTAAAAACATCAATTCGAACTTATTCGATTAATAAAATCTACTTAAAAAGCTAGAAGGCCAATGATAACAACTTGATAAAACTATTATCATTGGCCTCCCAACCATGTTTTTTACCATGTTTTTCTTTACGATTATAACTTCCTTTACCTTTTTTATTTTTTTCTACTCTCTGTCTAAACAAAGGATCATGTAATAAAGCTTCTATAGCATTATCTTTGATAACACCTTTTTTATGGCGATATGTTGTCATAATAATCTCTAAATTAATTAATAAAATCGTTTTATGATTAAAAACAGTGCGATTGTACTCTTAGCACTCAGAACAATAAAGAAAAATTATCTGTTTGTCGCACCTTCTTCCAAAATTTCCAATATAGAACAATATGTACTGACGTGAGTACTACCACAACAAGCATCACTCAACATTTTCAAAGAATCACGCATTTTTTGCATTTCTAATAATTTTTCTTCAACTTCTCGCAATCTAGAATCAACAATATGTTTTGACTCCTTGCATGTATGGTGCTCAGGATCAACCCTAATAGATAGTAGTTCTACAATTGCTTCGAGTGTAAAACCTAATTGTTTTGCATAGCGGATAAAACGTAATCGCTGTAGATCTTGTTCAGTATATAGTCTATAACCACCTTCCGTTCTTTCTCCATGAAGCATCAGCCCCTGTTTTTCATAAAAGCGGATAGTGTCAGGTGTTACACATGCTAATTTAGCCAACTGACCAATACGATACATAAGATTATCCCTCCAAGTAGAAAATAATCACAATACTATCAGAATAGGCTAAGAGATCATCTGAACAGGAAAAATTTGCAGATTAGCTGATGAATATAAAACGGAGAGTTAGAGGATCAAAATTAAAAGGCAATAAAAAACCGGGATAATACCCGGCTTTTTACGCTCCTACAGATTACTCTGCAGATGCTACTTCTGTCTGAGACTCTGCTGCACGGTCAACAAGCTCGATGTATGCCATCGGTGCATTGTCACCAGCACGGAAGCCACACTTCAGAATACGAGTGTAACCACCTGCACGGCTCGCAAAACGCGGGCCCAGTTCATTAAACAGTTTTGCCACGATCTCGTTATCACGAGTACGGGCGAATGCCAGACGACGATTAGCTACGCTGTCGGTCTTGGCAAGAGTAATCAGCGGCTCAACGACGCGACGCAGTTCTTTCGCTTTAGGCAGAGTCGTCTTGATGATTTCATGACGAACTAAAGAACCTGCCATGTTACGAAACATAGCTTGGCGATGGCTGCTGTTGCGGTTCAATTGACGACCACTCTTACGATGGCGCATGACCTTATCCTTCTCAGTAAAACCTTAACCTGTGATCTAGTTACTCATCAGCAATACTTGCTGGTGGCCAGTTTTCCAGACGCATGCCCAGAGAAAGTCCACGTGAAGCCAGTACATCTTTAATCTCAGTAAGAGATTTTTTACCCAAGTTAGGTGTTTTAAGTAACTCAACTTCAGTACGCTGTACCAGATCACCGATGTAGTGGATAGCTTCTGCTTTAAGGCAGTTAGCAGAGCGGACAGTCAATTCCAGATCGTCAACAGGGCGCAGCAGGATCGGATCAAACTCTGGCTTCTCTTCTTTTACTTCTGGTTGACGTACATCACGTAAATCAACGAAAGCTTCTAGTTGTTCAGCCAGAATGGTAGCTGCACGGCGAATCGCCTCTTCAGGATCGATTGTACCGTTAGTTTCCATCTCGATAACCAGCTTATCCAAGTCAGTACGCTGTTCTACACGAGCTGCTTCAACATTGTAGGCGATACGCTCTACTGGGCTATAGCAGGCATCTACTAACAAACGACCGATAGGGCGCTCATCTTCTTCCGAATGAATTCGGGCAGAAGCCGGCACATATCCACGACCGCGCTGAACTTTAATACGCATACTAATGGAAGCGCTTTCGTCAGTCAGATGGCAGATTACGTGCTGCGGCTTGACGATTTCGACATCACCGTCATGGATGATATCGGCTGCAGTCACAGGGCCAATGCCAGATTTATTCAAAGTAAGGATAACTTCATCTTTACCCTGAACTTTCACCGCCAGCCCTTTCAGATTGAGGAGAATCTCCAGGATATCTTCCTGTACACCTTCTTTGGTGCTGTACTCATGCAGTACACCATCAATCTCAACCTCAGTCACCGCACAACCCGGCATAGACGAAAGCAGAATACGGCGCAGTGCGTTGCCAAGAGTATGGCCAAAGCCACGCTCTAATGGCTCAAGGGTCACCTTGGCGTGCGTCGAACTGACTTGCTCGATATCTACCAGGCGCGGTTTTAGAAACTCTGTCACAGAACCCTGCATTGTGTCCTCTCTTTGGTGCTAAGCTTTACTTGGAGTAAAGCTCGACGATCAGGTGTTCGTTAATGTCAGCGGATAGATCAGTACGTTCAGGAATACGCTTGAACACACCTTCCATCTTCGCAGCATCAACTTCCAACCAAGTTGGTTTCTCACGCTGCTCAGCCAGCTCTAAAGCTGCTTTAATACGAGCCTGCTTCTTCGCTTTTTCACGAACGCTGACTACGTCATTCGGGGATACCTGATAAGAAGCGATGTTAACAACGCGACCATTTACCATGATAGCCTTGTGGCTTACCATCTGGCGTGATTCAGCACGAGTCGCGCCAAAACCCATACGATAAACGACGTTATCCAAGCGACTTTCCAGCAAGTTCAGCAGGTTTTCACCTGTGTTGCCTTTCAGACGAGTCGCTTCTTTATAGTAGTTACGGAATTGACGCTCCAGAACACCGTAAATACGACGAACTTTTTGTTTTTCACGTAACTGTACACCATAGTCAGACAGACGCGGTTTACGTGCGCCGTGCTGGCCTGGTGCCTGTTCTAATTTACACTTGGTGTCAATCGCGCGAACGCCAGACTTCAGGAAAAGGTCTGTACCCTCGCGACGGCTCAGCTTGAGCTTAGGACCCAAATATCTTGCCATTTTCTTTCTCCAACAATCCTAAAAAACGCAGACGTACTAAACGCGACGTTTTTTCGGTGGACGACAACCGTTATGAGGGATCGGAGTCACATCAGTAATATTAGTGATGCGGAAACCAGCCGCATTTAATGCGCGGATAGTTGACTCACGGCCAGGACCAGGTCCTTTAACCATAACTTCCAGGTTCTTAATTCCGTACTCTTTTACTGCTTCAGCGCAGCGCTCTGCTGCAACCTGAGCTGCAAACGGAGTAGATTTACGAGAACCACGGAAACCGGAACCACCGGCAGTTGCCCAACCCAATGCGTTACCTTGACGATCAGTAATAGTAACGATGGTATTGTTGAAAGAAGCATGGATATGAGCCACACCGTCAGAGACTTGTTTTCTTACACGCTTACGTGCACGAATAGGTGCTTTTGCCATTATTCAATACCCCGATTATTTCTTGATCGGTTTACGCGGACCCTTACGGGTACGTGCATTGGTCTTAGTACGCTGACCGCGAACTGGCAGACCACGACGATGACGCAAACCACGATAGCAACCAAGATCCATCAGACGTTTGATACTCAGGGTTACTTCACGACGCAGATCACCTTCTACAACGTATTTGGCAACTTCGTCACGCAGCTTGTCAATTTGCTCTTCAGACAGCTCACTGATCTTAACATTTTCAGCAATGCCCGCTGCTGCACAAATTGCTTGTGAGCGGGTTTTACCGATACCGTAGATCGAAGTTAATGCGATTACAGTATGTTTTTGATCAGGAATGTTAATGCCTGCTATACGGGCCACTATGCACTCCTACAATATTTATTCACTGCAACATCATTCTGAAAAGCCCGTTTTCAGGATACTCAAATAATGTTGCTGTTAGATAAAAAAGATTGGCTGGCTAATTTAGCCAGCTCAACCCAACTTTGCAAGAAAAATATGCGATTAATTAGCCTTGGCGCTGTTTGTGCTTAGGCTCTGCATTGCAAATCACACGAACGATACCGTTACGTCTAACAATTTTGCAATTGCGGCATAATTTCTTGACGGAAGCACGAACTTTCATTTTTACTCTCCGTAACTTCTCAAGCAAACCAATTAGCGGTTATATCCTTTCAGGTTTGCTTTCTTCAATGCAGACTCATATTGACTCGACATCATCAGAGTTTGCACTTGAGCCATAAAGTCCATGATGACGACGACTACAATCAGTAGGGAAGTACCACCAAAATAGAATGGAACTTTCATTGCATCACGCATGAACTCCGGGATTAAGCAGATAAAAGTAATATATAACGCACCAATTAAGGTTAGACGAGTCATTACTTTATCAATGTACTTAGCCGTTTGCTCTCCCGGACGAATTCCTGGTACGAATGCACCGGACTTCTTCAGGTTATCTGCTGTTTCTCTTGGATTGAAAACCAAGGCCGTGTAGAAGAAACAGAAGAAGATGATTGCAGATGCGTATAATAACACATAAAGCGGTTGACCTGGTTGCAAATACATAGAAATAGTTGTCAACCAATTCCAGCCTGTTCCCCCTCCAAACCAAGAAGCTATGGTACCGGGGAACAAAATAATACTGGAAGCAAAAATTGCAGGGATAACCCCAGCCATATTCACTTTCAACGGCAAATGTGTACTTTGTGCTGCGAAAACTTTGCGACCTTGCTGACGTTTTGCATAGTTAACAACGATACGACGTTGACCACGCTCAATGAAAACAACGAAGAAAGTTACGGCAAACACTAATACTGCAACCAACAGCAACAGGAGGAAGTGCAGGTCGCCTTGCCGAGCTTGCTCGATGGTGTGACCAATTGCAGGCGGTAGACCCGCAACGATACCAGCAAAGATTATGATTGAAATACCGTTACCGATACCTCGCTCAGTAATCTGCTCACCCAACCACATCAAGAACATGGTTCCCGTGACCAGACTTACAACAGCCGTGAAATAGAATGCAAAGCCAGGATTAATCACTAATCCTTGCATTCCTGGCATATTCGGCAACCCAGTAGCAATACCGATTGACTGGAATATTGCCAGCACTAATGTGCCATAACGGGTGTACTGACTGATCTTACGACGACCAGCTTCCCCTTCCTTCTTAATCTCTGCTAAACGGGGATTAACCACAGTTAGCAACTGGATAATAATAGATGCAGAAATATACGGCATTATACCCAGTGCAAAGATAGAAGCACGGCTTAAAGCACCACCAGAGAACATGTTAAACATTTCAATGATGGTGCCTCTTTGCTGCTCGAGCAATTTGGCAAGCACAGCGGCATCAATACCAGGGATTGGAATAAAAGAGCCAATACGGAAAACAATTAGAGCGCCAATGACAAACAAAAGTCTGCGTTTTAACTCGCCTAATCCGCCTTTGGCACTTTGAAAATCTAATCCTGGTTGTTTAGCCATCTGTTACTTATTCCTCAATTTTACCGCCAGCAGCTTCAATTGCAGCACGGGCGCCTTTAGTAACACGCAAGCCACGCACAGTTACTGCGCGATTGACTTCGCCAGAAAGCATCACTTTTGCGAATTCAATTTGAGGGCCAATAATGTTAGCAGCTTTCAGTGCATTCAGATCGATAACATCGCCTTCAACGCGGGCAAAATCAGACAGACGAATTTCTGCGGTGACCATTGCTTTACGTGAAGTGAAACCAAATTTTGGCAGACGACGATATAAAGGCATCTGGCCGCCTTCAAAACCACGACGAACGCCACCGCCAGAACGAGACTTCTGACCCTTGTGACCACGACCGCCGGTTTTACCCAGGCCAGAACCGATGCCACGACCTACACGTTTAGGTGCGTGCTTGGCACCTTCAGCCGGAGACAGAGTATTTAAGCGCATCTGTTACTCCTCAACTTTAACCATATAGGAAACCAAGTTGACCATACCGCGAATAGCTGGTGTATCTTCACGCTCAACGGTATGCCCAATGCGACGCAGACCTAAACCAGTCAGAGTTGCCTTATGCTTAGGCAAACGACCAATTGAACTGCGAACTTGAGTAATTTTAATAGTCTTAGCCATGGTCATTACCCCAGAATTTCTTCGACGGATTTGCCACGCTTAGCTGCGACCATTTCTGGAGACTTCATGCTGTCTAAAGCGTCCAGAGTTGCACGAACCACATTGATTGGGTTAGTGGAACCGTAGGTTTTAGCCAGTACGTTACGAACTCCAGCCACTTCCAGAACAGCACGCATCGCACCACCGGCGATGATACCTGTACCTTCGTGAGCAGGCTGCATAAACACGCGAGAACCGGTGTGTGAGCCTTTCACTGGGTGGTACAAAGTGCCGCTGTTAAGTGCGACGGTTTTCATATTGCGACGTGCTTTTTCCATCGCTTTCTGGATTGCTGCCGGAACTTCGCGTGCTTTGCCGTAGCCAAAACCAACGCGACCGTTACCATCACCAACTACAGTCAGTGCTGTAAAGCTGAAAATACGGCCACCTTTAACGGTTTTAGATACGCGGTTTACCGCGATCAGCTTTTCCTGCAGTTCGCCAGCTTGTTTTTCGATGTGAGCCATCTTACACCTCTACCTTAGAACTGAAGGCCAGCTTCACGGGCAGCATCTGCCAGTGCCTGGACTCTACCATGATATTGGAAACCAGAACGGTCAAAGGATACATCTTTGATGCCTTTTTCCAGAGCACGTTCAGCAACAATCTTACCAACTAATGCTGCGGCTTCTTTGTTTCCAGTAAATTTCAGTTGTTCACTGATAGCTTTTTCTGTTGTAGAAGCGGCCACCAGAGTTTCAGAACCATTTGGTGCGATAACCTGCGCATAGACATGGCGAGGGGTACGATGTACCACCAGGCGAGTCGCACCCAGTTCTTTGAGCTTGCGGCGTGCGCGGGTCGCACGACGGATACGAGCTGCTTTCTTATCCATAGTGTTACCTTACTTCTTCTTAGCCTCTTTGGTACGCACGACTTCATCGGCGTAACGAACACCCTTGCCTTTATATGGCTCAGGACGACGATAGGCACGCAAATCTGCCGCAACCTGACCAATCACCTGCTTATCAGCACCTTTCAGTACGATTTCAGTTTGTGATGGGCATTCCGCAGTTATGCCTGCTGGCAGCTGATGCTCAACCGGATGCGAGAAGCCTAAAGACAAGCTAACTACGTTGCCTTTAACTGCTGCACGATAACCAACACCAACCAGCTGAAGTTTCTTAGTGAAACCTTCGTTAACACCAATAACCATAGCGTTCAGCAGAGAACGAGTTGTACCTGCCTGCGCCCAAGCGTCAGCAAAACCTTCGCGCGGAGCGAAAGTCAGTTGGCTATCCGCATGATTAACTTCAACTGCGTTGTGGATTTTACGACTTAGCTCGCCGTTTTTACCCTTAATCGAAATAACCTGACCGTCGAGTTTAACCTCTACGCCGGCAGGAATGACGACGGGTGCTTTTGCAACACGAGACATTCTTTCCTCCCGAATTAAGCTACGTAGCAGAGAATCTCGCCACCCAGACCAGCCTGGCGAGCTGCACGATCAGTCATTACACCTTTAGAGGTAGAAACAACAGCGATTCCCAAACCAGCCATAACTTGTGGCAGCTCATCTTTTTTCTTATAGATGCGCAGACTTGGGCGGCTTACACGCTGAATGCTTTCTACAACAGCCTTACCTTGGAAATACTTCAGAGTGATTTCCAGTTCTGGCTTAGTGTCGCCTTCGATTTTAAAATCTTCAATGTAACCTTCTTCCTTCAGCACCTTGGCAATTGCCACTTTCAGCTTGGAGGAAGGCATGGTGACCGCAACTTTATTCGCGGCCTGACCGTTACGGATACGGGTCAGCATATCCGCGATCGGATCTTGCATGCTCATCTGTCTTTACTCCCGTGATTCAATTGGTGACAATTACCAGCTAGCCTTTTTAAGGCCCGGGATTTCACCGCGCATAGCGGCTTCACGGACTTTAATACGGCTCAACCCAAACTTCCGCAAAAATGCATGCGGACGCCCAGTTTGACGGCAGCGGTTACGCTGACGGCAAGGGCTGGAATCACGTGGCAGTGTTTGCAGTTTAAGAACAGCATTCCAACGGTCTTCATCAGATGCGTTTACATCAGAGATGATCGCTTTCAGTTCAACGCGTTTTGCGAAGAATTTCTCAGCTAATTTCGCACGTTTTACATCACGTGCTTTCATTGATTGCTTAGCCATGAGTACCCTGCCTTACTTGCGGAACGGGAAGTTAAACGCAGCCAACAGTGCGCGGCCTTCATCATCAGATTTCGCTGTAGTGGTGATAGTAATATCTAAGCCACGTACGCGATCCACTTTATCGTAATCGATTTCAGGGAAGATGATTTGCTCACGAACACCCATGCTGTAGTTACCACGACCATCGAATGATTTAGCGGACAAACCACGGAAGTCACGGATACGTGGTACAGCAATAGAAATCAGGCGCTCAAAGAACTCCCACATGCGTTTTCCACGCAGGGTCACTTTACAGCCGATTGGATAGCCCTGACGGATTTTGAAGCCTGCAACTGATTTGCGTGCTTTGGTGATCAATGGCTTCTGACCAGAGATTGCTGCCAAATCAGCCGCTGCGTTATCCAGCAGTTTTTTGTCAGCAATTGCTTCACCAACACCCATGTTCAGGGTGATCTTCTCGACCCGAGGGACTTGCATGACAGAATGGTAACCAAACTGAGTCATCAGTTTCTTGACTACCTCGTCTTTGTAGTAATCATGCAGTTTCGCCATCGTATACTCCAAATTACTTGATAGTTTCGTTGTTAGATTTGAAGAAACGTACTTTTTTACCGTCTTCGAATCTAAAACCTACACGGTCAGCCTTGCCGGTTGCTGCGTTGAAGATTGCAACGTTAGAAACATTGATAGCTGCTTCTTTTTCAACGATGCCACCTGGTTGGTTCAGAGCCGGAACTGGTTTCTGATGTTTTTTAACCAGGTTGATGCCTTCAACAATGATTTTACCAGAAGAAAGAACCTGTTTTACTTTACCGCGCTTGCCTTTGTCTTTACCAGTCAGCACGATAATTTCGTCATCACGACGGATTTTCGCTGCCATTGCCTGCTCCTTAGAGTACTTCAGGTGCCAGAGAGATAATTTTCATGAACTTTTCATTACGAAGTTCACGAGTCACCGGCCCAAAAATACGCGTACCGATAACTTGCTCACTATTGTTGTTCAACAATACGCAAGCGTTGCTATCGAAGCGAATGACAGAACCGTCCGGGCGACGAACACCCTTCTTGGTGCGCACCACTACCGCTTTCAGGACATCACCTTTTTTCACTTTACCACGAGGAATTGCTTCCTTGATAGTGATCTTGATGATGTCACCGACATCTGCGTAGCGACGGTGCGAGCCACCTAGAACCTTGATACACATTACGCGACGTGCACCGGAGTTGTCGGCCACGTTCAGCATAGTCTGTTCTTGGATCATTTTAGTGCTCCGCTAAATGTCAACTACTACTGAGCCACTTTATTTTTAAAGAGGCCGTTTCAATATCCCATACTACGAGGGCGCGGCATTATAACACCACATCTTCGCGATGGACAGAAAAATAAACGGCCCCGTTATTTTCTGGGCCGTTTATTTCATACGACACAGCGATCTATTATAGAACCGCTTTTTCTATAACGCGAACTAAAGTCCAAGATTTAGTCTTAGACAGTGGACGGGTTTCGCGGATCTCCACTACATCACCAGTTCCACATTCATTGTTCTCGTCATGTACGTGCAGTTTAGTCGTACGTTTGATGAACTTACCATACAATGGGTGTTTCACCTTACGCTCAATAGCAACAACAATGGATTTTTCCATTTTGTCGCTAACAACACGACCTTGCAGAGTACGGATTTTATCGGTCATTACGCACCCGCCTTCTCAGTCAGTAAAGTCTTAACGCGTGCAATATTACGACGCACTTGTTTCAACAGGTGAGACTGTTGCAGCTGGCCACTTGCCGCCTGCATACGCAGATTAAACTGTTCACGTAACAGGTTCAGCAGCTCAGTGTTCAGCTCTTCAACGCTTTTTTCGCGCAGCTCTTGTGCTTTCATTACATCACCGTCTTAGTTACAAAGGTGGTTTTGATAGGCAGTTTCGCTGCCGCCAGCTTGAATGCTTCACGAGCCAGCTCTTCAGGCACACCGTCCATTTCATACAGGACTTTACCGGGCTGGATCAAGGCAACCCAGTATTCTACGTTACCTTTACCTTTACCCATACGCACTTCGAGTGGCTTTTCGGTGATAGGTTTGTCTGGGAACACACGGATCCAGATTTTACCTTGACGTTTAATTGCACGGGTCATTGCACGACGTGCCGCTTCGATCTGACGAGCAGTCAGACGACCACGGCCCACAGCTTTAAGACCGAAAGTGCCGAAGCTAACATCCGCACCTGCAGCCAGACCACGGTTGCGGCCTTTGTGCACTTTACGGAATTTCGTACGCTTTGGTTGTAACATCAGCGACTCTCCTTACTTGCGGCCTTTACGCTGCTGCTTTTTAGGTTGAGCAGCCGGTTTTTCCGCCTGTTCAACTGCAGCCATACCACCCAGGATCTCACCTTTGAAGATCCATACCTTAACGCCGATTACACCATAAGTGGTGTGCGCTTCAGAAGTATTGTAGTCGATGTCTGCACGCAGAGTGTGCAGAGGTACACGACCTTCACGATACCACTCAGTACGTGCAATTTCAGCACCGCCCAGACGGCCGCTGACTTCCACTTTGATACCTTTCGCGCCCAAACGCATAGCGTTCTGTACAGCACGTTTCATAGCACGGCGGAACATTACACGACGTTCCAGCTGTGAACTGATGCTGTCAGCAACCAATTTTGCGTCCAGTTCAGGTTTACGCACTTCGGCAATATTGATCTGCGCAGGAACGCCAGCAATATTCGCTACAGCCTTACGCAGTTTTTCAACGTCTTCACCTTTTTTACCGATTACAATCCCTGGGCGAGCAGTGTGAATGGTTACACGGATGCTTTTCGCAGGACGTTCGATAACGATACGTGAAATAGATGCTTTAACCAGTTCTTTGTTCAAGTACTGGCGAACTTTAAAGTCGCTGTCCAGGTTGTCAGCGAATTCTTTGGTATTCGCATACCAGGTAGAGTTCCAAGGTTTGACAATACCCAGACGAATACCATTAGGATGTACTTTCTGACCCATTGCTAGTCTCCAGAGTCTCAGCGATCGGACACAACCACAGTGATGTGGCTGGTGCGCTTCAGGATACGATCTGCGCGGCCTTTGGCACGAGGCATAATACGCTTCATAGTTGGGCCTTCGTCTACGAAAATTTTCGTGACTTTCAGATCATCGATGTCAGCGCCATCGTTGTGTTCTGCGTTAGCAATAGCAGACTCAAGTACTTTCTTCACTAAACCAGCAGCTTTTTTGTTGGTATAGGTCAGAGTTTCCAGAGCTTGCGACACTTTCTTACCGCGGATCAGGTCAGCCACAAGGCGAACCTTCTGAGCAGAAGAACGAGCGTGGCGATGTTTAGCGATAGTTTCCATCTCTTCCTCCTACCTTAGCGCTTTTTAGCCTTTTTATCGGCCGCATGGCCGCGATAAGTACGGGTCGGCGCGAATTCACCCAGTTTATGACCAACCATTTCGTCGGAAACAAAAACTGGAACATGCTGACGACCATTATGGACAGCGATGGTCAAACCGATCATGTTAGGAAAGATCGTTGAACGACGGGACCAAGTCTTAATAGGCTTTTTGTCTCCGCTTTCCACCGCTTTCTCTACCTTCTTCAGCAAGTGCAGGTCAATAAATGGACCTTTCTTGAGAGAACGTGGCATGGCTTATCCTCTAATTATTTTTTAGAACGGCGACGTACGATATACTTATCAGTACGTTTGTTGCTACGGGTCTTCTTACCTTTGGTCTGGATGCCCCATGGAGTTACAGGGTGTTTACCAAAGTTACGACCTTCACCACCACCATGTGGATGGTCTACTGGGTTCATCGCCGTACCACGAACGGTAGGACGAATACCACGCCAGCGGCTTGCACCAGCTTTACCCAGAACGCGCAGCATATGTTCTGCGTTACCAACTTCACCTAAAGTAGCACGGCAATCAGACAGTACTTTACGCATTTCACCAGAACGCAAACGCAGGGTCACATAAGAACCATCACGTGCAACGATCTGAGCATAAGCACCTGCTGAACGAGCCAACTGGCCACCTTTACCTGGTTTCATTTCTATGTTGTGAACAGTAGAACCAACCGGAATGTTGCGCATTGGTAGGGCGTTACCGGTCTTGATCGCTGAATCAGCACCAGACTGGATTTGATCACCCGCTTTCAGGCCCTTAGGTGCAAGGATGTAACGACGCTCACCGTCTTTGTACAGAACCAGTGCGATGTTTGCTGAACGGTTTGGATCATATTCCAGACGCTCAACAACAGCAGGGATACCGTCTTTGTTACGTTTGAAGTCAATCAGACGATAATGCTGTTTATGGCCACCACCGATGTGACGAGTGGTAATACGACCATTGTTGTTACGACCACCAGTTTTGTTGTTTTTTTCCAACAACGGAGCATAAGGTTTACCCTTATGCAGCTCAGGGTTAACCACTTTAACAACGTGGCGACGGCCCGGAGACGTAGGTTTACATTTAACAATTGCCATTGTTCTTTACTCCTCCGACTTACTCAGCGCCGCCAACGAAGTCCAGGTTCTGGCCTTCTTTCAAGGTGACGTAAGCCTTTTTCCAGTCGCTACGACGACCAATACGCTGTCCGTGGCGTTTAACTTTACCTTTAACCAGCAAAGTGTTTACACCTTCAACTTCAACTTCAAACAGTTTCTGTACGGCAGCTTTGATCTCTGCTTTAGTCGCGTCTTTCGCAACTTTGAGAACGATGGTGTTGCTTTTTTCCATCGCTGTAGAAGCTTTTTCAGATACGTGCGGCGCGCGCAGTACTTTCAGCAGACGTTCTTCACGGATCATGCCAGCATCTCCTCAACTTGCTTCACAGCTTCAGCAGTCATAACCACTTTGTCGAAGGCAATCAGGCTTACAGGATCGATACCCGCTGTATCACGAACGTCAACCTTATACAGGTTACGAGCTGCTAAGAACAGGTTCTCATCAACTTCGCCAGTGATAATCAGCACGTCTTCCAGAGCCATTTCTTTCAGTTTCTGTACCAGCAACTTAGTTTTAGGTGCTTCAACAGAGAACTTCTCGACAACGATCAGACGATCTTGACGTACCAGTTCAGACAGGATGCTTTTCAGAGCACCACGGTACATCTTTTTATTAACTTTTTGACTGTGGTCCTGTGGTTTCGCTGCGAAAGTTACACCACCAGAGCGCCAAATTGGACTCTTAATAGAACCAGAACGTGCACGACCAGTACCTTTCTGACGCCATGGTTTTTTACCTGAACCAGAAACTTCAGCACGAGTTTTCTGAGCACGAGTACCTTGACGAGCACCAGCTGCATACGCAACAACTACTTGATGCACAAGCGCTTCATTGAAATCACGCCCGAAGGTAGTTTCGGAAACAGTCAGCGCGCTTTGCGCGTCTTTCATTACCAATTCCATTCCTATCTCCTTGACGTTACGCCTTGACAGCCGGTTTTACGATCAGGTTGCTGTTCGTTGCACCTGGAACAGCACCTTTGACCAGCAGCAGGTTACGCTCAGCGTCAACACGTACTACATCTAAGCTCTGAACGGTTACACGCTCATTACCCAGTTGGCCTGCCATTTTCTTGCCTTTGAACACCTTGCCCGGAGTCTGGTTCTGACCGATAGAACCCGGAACACGGTGAGACAAGGAGTTACCATGGGTAGCATCCTGAGTACGGAAGTTCCAGCGTTTAACAGTACCCGCGAAACCTTTACCTTTAGATGTACCAGTAACGTCAACTTTTTTAACGTCAGCGAAAATTTCAACGCTAATGCTTTGACCTACAGTGAATTCAGCATCGCCCTCTGACAGGCGGAATTCACGCAAAATGCGGCCAGCTTCGACGCCAGCTTTAGCGAAATGACCTGCTTCAGGTTTACTAACACGGTTAGCTTTTTTGCTACCAGTCGTTACCTGAATTGCACGATAACCGTCAGTCTCTTTGTTTTTAACTTGAGTTACACGGTTATTTTCGATTTCGATAACAGTTACAGGGATTGAAACGCCATCTTCAGTGAAGATACGAGTCATGCCCACTTTTTTACCGACTAAACCAATCATTGTTTCAACCTCTCAATCGTTCAATGACCTGATTAACCCAGGCTGATCTGCACGTCTACACCGGCAGCCAGATCCAGACGCATCAGAGCATCAACGGTTTTCTCGGTTGGCTCAACGATGTCAACCAGACGTTTGTGAGTGCGAATTTCGTACTGATCACGCGCATCTTTATTAACGTGTGGAGAAATCAGAACGGTAAAACGCTCTTTACGAGTTGGCAGAGGGATCGGACCACGAACCTGCGCACCAGTGCGCTTCGCAGTCTCTACGATTTCCGCAGTTGATTGATCGATCAAACGATGATCAAATGCTTTCAGGCGGATACGGATTCTTTGGTTCTGCATGAGACCAGAGCTCCAACTATTTTATAAACGTAAATGATTACTACTCACACCCATTTCGGTTGATGGGGGAGTGTAATCGTTCTGTGCATAACCCCCATATCGGGAGTATTTTAAATGACCGGCTATTCACCGCTCATTACTGATAATAATCAGCCCTACTCTTGTAGGTAAGCTCGCGCATTATACGTGAATTTACCCACAAAGCAATATTAAGAGTGAAATCTATGCAAAAAGTACTACAAGAAAGAGGAAAACAAGAAAGAAAATGAAAGAAAAGCGCCCTATATACATCAAATTATAGGGCGGCAAAATTATAGCTATTCTTCTTCACTAAGCTGAGATTGAATGTAATTTTGTATTCCAATTCTAATTATCAGTTCAAGTTGAGTTTCCAACCAATCAATATGATTTTCTTCATCAGCAAGTACCTCTATCATTAAGTCTCTACTGACATAATCATGCACTGAATCGGCATATGCGATTGCTTCTCTGAGATCCTTTACACCACGTAATTCTAATTCCAGATCAGATTTCAGCATTTCTTCTACATCTTCTCCGATATTGAGCTTGCCTAAATCTTGCAGATTTGGCACCCCTTCCAGAAAAAGAATACGCTCGATAAATTTATCTGCGTGCTTCATCTCATCAATGGATTCGTGATATTCGACTTCACTCAAACGCAACAATCCCCAGTTCTTAAACATTCGGGCATGCAAGAAATATTGATTAATGGCGACAAGTTCATTACCGAGAAGTTTATTCAAATGTGCAATTATTTTTTTATCACCTTTCATAGCAAGTTCCTCCGCTTCCAGTAACTAAAGTGTAGTACTAATTTGGCAGAGTAATTGCAAGAAAATTGTGCTTATTTTAGGCAACATTATTGATTAGTGGTAGTAGCGCAATCTCCTCATTCATTATTTCACGTGCTTGACGCATGCATTTTCCGCAGTCGTTTCCTACAGGAATAAAATTTCTCAACTCTCTGATAGAACGAATATGTTGCTGATGAACAGCATTACGTATGGTTTTATCGCTTATTGCATTGCAGAGACAAACATACATAGAAGCACTCTTCTAAACTATTTACACACTCTTGATGACTATTTAGGTTGGATACCCCCATACCCCAAATTGCCCACGCTTATAAAATAAACGACACTTTGGAATAGTAAATAGAAATAAATCTCATTTCAATTATTGTTTTTATTTTGTTGAGTAACAAAAAAACCACTAATTTAGGCAGCTCAAAATAAAAAAAGGTCATGCTCCCAATGATTAGATCTTGTGATAAACTCCCTGCTTTTTATTATGGGGTGAGAGATGGCTAAAGTTGATGTGGTTTGTCGTTACTGTCATAAAACAGAAGAGGTTAAAGGGCATGGAAAAGGGCGTACTGGTCATCCCCGCTATCACTGCTATGCCTGCCGTAAAACCTTTCAACTGAATTATGCCTATCAAGCCTGTTATCCCGGCGTGAAAGAGCAAATTATTGATATGGCAGTGAATAACTCCGGTGTCAGGGACACGGCTCGGGTTCTGAAAGTCGGCATTAACACCGTCATTCGCACATTAAAAAACTCACACCAAGACAAGTGACTACGCTGCCGCTTGCGGGCAGTGAGATTCATCTTGTCTGTGAAATAGACGAGCAGTGGTCATTTGTCGGTAATAAGAAAAATCAACGCTGGCTCTGGTATGCCTGGGAGCCGAATAAGAAACGGGTAGTGGCACATGTGTTTGGGGATCGCAGCAGGAAAACATTGAAAAAGCTGCTGGCACTCTTGTCTCCTTTTACTATCCGGTTTTACTGTACAGATGATTATGCCGTTTACGATTGCCTGCCTCAGGAAAAACACCTCACGGGAAAGAAATTTACCCAACGTATCGAGAGAACAAATCTTACGCTTCGTATCCGGATAAAGAGGCTGAATAGAAAAACAATAGGTTATTCCAAATCCGAAGAGATGCATGACAAAGTGGTAGGTACGTTCATTGAACGTGAATACTATATTTCATAACAGATCTAATCATTGGGAGCATGACCTAAAAAAAGAGGAGCCTTAGCTCCTCTTTCTCATAATCTTTTGATAATTAAAGATTAAGCAATGACTTTAGCAACAACACCGGCGCCTACAGTACGACCACCTTCACGGATTGCGAAACGCAGACCTTCGTCCATGGCGATTGGTGCAATCAGGTTAACTACCATGTTGATGTTGTCACCTGGCATAACCATCTCTACGCCTTCTGGCAGTTCGATAGTACCGGTTACGTCAGTGGTACGGAAGTAGAACTGTGGACGGTAACCTTTGAAGAATGGAGTATGACGGCCACCTTCATCTTTGCTCAGGATATACACTTCAGATTCGAACTGAGTGTGTGGGTGGATAGAGCCTGGCTTCGCCAGAACCTGACCACGCTCAACGTCATCACGCTTAGTACCACGCAGCAGAACACCCACGTTCTCACCCGCACGGCCTTCGTCCAGCAGTTTGCGGAACATTTCAACGCCAGTACAAGTGGTTTTGGTGGTTTCTTTGATACCGACGATTTCAACTTCGTCACCCACTTTAACGATACCACGCTCTACACGACCAGTAACTACAGTACCACGGCCGGAGATAGAGAACACGTCTTCGATTGGCAGCAGGAATGGCTTGTCAATGTCACGCTCTGGTTCTGGGATGTAAGAATCCAGTGCTTCTGCCAGCTCGATCACTTTCGCTTCCCACTCTGCATCGCCTTCCAGCGCTTTCAGCGCAGAACCACGGATGATTGGGGTGTCGTCGCCTGGGAAATCGTACTGAGACAGCAGCTCACGTACTTCCATTTCTACCAGTTCCAGCAGCTCTTCATCATCAACCATGTCACATTTGTTCAGGAACACGATGATGTAAGGAACGCCTACCTGACGACCCAGCAGGATGTGCTCACGAGTCTGTGGCATTGGGCCATCAGTTGCAGCAACAACCAGGATCGCGCCGTCCATCTGAGCCGCACCGGTGATCATGTTTTTCACGTAGTCGGCGTGGCCTGGGCAGTCAACGTGTGCGTAGTGACGAGTTGGGGTATCGTACTCTACGTGAGAAGTAGAGATGGTGATACCACGTGCTTTTTCTTCTGGTGCGTTGTCGATCTGGTCGAATGCACGCGCGTTACCGCCGTAAGTTTTTGCCAGAACGGTAGTGATTGCAGCAGTCAGGGTAGTTTTACCGTGGTCAACGTGGCCGATAGTACCAACGTTAACGTGCGGTTTTGAACGTTCAAACTTTTCTTTAGACATTAGGTTGTCCCTCTAAGACACGGAATCGGTGGTTTCACCACATCAACCAAGCAATTGCTTGCGAGATATTTACAAGAAGAAAATCAGGAAGTAAGAACAGGAGAAATGGTGCTGATAGGCAGATTCGAACTGCCGACCTCACCCTTACCAAGGGTGTGCTCTACCAACTGAGCTATATCAGCACATCTTGGAGCGGGCAGCGGGAATCGAACCCGCATCATCAGCTTGGAAGGCTGAGGTAATAGCCATTATACGATGCCCGCGTGAACTCGGCTACCTGACTTTAATCAGCTGTATACTTTAATCTCAAGTGTTTTTCTGGAGTACAACTCGAGCAGAACACTCAAGATCGAAACTGGTTAATGGTGGTGGGGGAAGGATTCGAACCTTCGAAGTCTGTGACGGCAGATTTACAGTCTGCTCCCTTTGGCCGCTCGGGAACCCCACCTTTCCAAATTTTTAATGGTGCCGGCACCAAGAGTCGAACTCGGGACCTACTGATTACAAGTCAGTTGCTCTACCAACTGAGCTATGCCGGCATCAAGTGCTGCGCATTCTAGGAAGAGTTGGCCCACGATGCAACAAAAAAATTGCTTTTTTTATTCTTTCGCTCATAAAACAGCCATTTTCTATGCTTCTGGTGTTTTTTTCAATAGTTTTAGATCAAATATCAAACAGGCAACACTTATACAGGAAGAACCAATAAATGCATCTGCCAACTATTTTTTAAAAATTATTTGTATCACACTTGTCTTTCTCTTTATAAAAGAAAGAAACTAACGGTCACAATAGACTCAGAAATAATACATTTTTGCATTTGCCATCAAAAAAATGACTAAAATCATAAAAAATTCTACGCCTACGATGGCGCAACCGATATGATGAGATTTATTTTTTGTCGGATACGGGTGTTCTCAACAACCTGTCCAACCTGCATAGACAGGCAGATGTTGGCTTATGAATAAGAAAGAATCTTTTTTGACGACTCCATATTTACAATTTGATCGTAAACATTGGGCCACATTGCGTGACTCGGTGCCTTTAACATTAACAGAAGAAGAAGTCTCTGCTTTAAAAGGGATCAATGAAGAAATATCAATAGATGAAGTGATTGAAATCTATCTTCCATTATCGCGCTTACTTAATTTTTACATTAGCTCCAACTTACGGCGGCAAGCTGTTCTTGAGCAGTTCCTAGGAACAGATGAACAAAAAATACCTTATGTTATTGGTATCGCAGGCAGCGTTGCTGTCGGAAAGAGCACAACCGCACGCTTATTACAGGCGCTACTAAGCCGTTGGCCAGAACATCGTCGTGTCAAGTTAGTGACAACCGACGGTTTTTTGCACTCCAACAATATATTAAATGAACGTGGATTAATGAAAAAAAAGGGATTCCCTGAATCCTATGATATGCGTAGCTTGGTCAAATTTGTCGCCGATATAAAATCAGGCGCAGAAAAAGTCATCGCGCCGGTATATTCTCACCTGAGCTATGACATCGTTCCTCATGAACAACTTATTATCGAAAAACCAGATATTCTTATCCTCGAAGGTTTAAACGTATTACAAAGTGGCATGGATTATCCACATGAACCACATCATGTATTTGTCTCTGATTTTGTTGATTTTTCTATTTATGTAGATGCACCGGAAGAATTACTTGAACAATGGTACGTCAATCGTTTTCTTAAATTTCGACAAGGCGCTTTTTCCGATCCTGACTCTTATTTCCACAATTATTCTAAACTAACGACAGAAGAAGCTATAAAAGTAGCATCAAGTATTTGGCGGGAAATTAATGGATTAAACTTACAGCAAAACATCTTACCAACGAGGGAACGGGCTAGCTTGATTATGACGAAAGGCATCAATCACACGGTTGAAAGCGTCAGATTAAGAAAATAAAACAAAAAGCCGGAAATATTTCCGGCTTTACATTCAACAACCTCTCAAGGAAATTTCGCCACCGATATAAGGTGTAACAACTCCATTAATATCAAGTAACAAAGCCCCTTGTTGATCTATTCCACGAGCTATCCCATGAACTTCCTGATCACCAATAATTAATTTCACTGAGCGATTAATAAAATTATCTAATTCAAACCACCGTGGAATGAAAGAATCTAGTCCTTCATTTTCAAACTGAATTAATGCTTTTTTAAGTTCCACTATGATTTCAGCAACTAACTTATTTCGTTCAATAATCGTTCCTGATTGCTGTAAATTAGTCCAATTTTGATTAATGGATTTTTGTTGATCACTACTCATCGAAATATTCATGCCGATTCCGATAACAACATGGGCTGCATCACCCGTTTTTCCCGTCAGCTCAACCAATATTCCAGCCAATTTTTTATCATCTAAGTATAAATCATTTGGCCATTTTACTTTTACGCTGTCTGCACCCTGACGATTAAGAACTTCTGCAATGATAATACCAACCACTAAACTTAAACCTATCGCTGCCGCTGGTCCTTGTTCCAAACGCCAATACATAGATAGATATAAGTTGCGACCAAAAGCAGAAACCCACTTTCTGCCACGACGCCCCCTACCAGCATATTGATATTCTGCAACACAGGCATCTCCTGAGTCGAGTCCTGCTAACTTTTCCAGAATATATTGATTCGTGGAATCAATGACCGGTATTACTTCAATGTGATCATTAGGAAGATAGTTTTCAATAAGTTCTTTATCCAGAAGATTCATTGGAGCAGGAAAGTGATAGCCTTTACCTGGAAGAGTAAAAACCTCTACTCCCCATTCACGAATAGTTTGAACATGTTTATTGATCCCTGCTCGGCTCATACCCAACTCTTGACCAAGTTGTTGGCCTGAATGAATTTCGCCATCAGATAACACTTTAATTAATTTTAATGGGGTACTAATATCTTTCATGAAATACATTCCACTGCGTCTATTTCACCAGTGCTGCCAATGAAGCGTACCTCCGGCTCTAAAAAGATATTAAATCTTTCTGCAACCTTATTACGTACATAAGCAGCCAAGATAATGACATCTTGTCCCGTTGCATTACCTTTATTAATTAATACCAATGCCTGTTGCAGGTGTACGGCCGCATCACCAATAGCATAACCCTTCAATTGACATTGTTCGATAAGCCAACCCGCTGCAATCTTTACGCTATGCTCATCATGAGGGTATTGAGGGCAGTTGGGATATTCAGACTTAATCCTGTATGCTAACTCAATCGATACAATAGGGTTTTTGAAGAAACTGCCTGCATTACCCACCAACACAGGATCTGGTAACTTACTCTGGCGCATTTCACATACAGCATCGAATATTTGTTCTGGCGTGACTTTTTCTCGTGAGAACTGTGCTAAGGTACCGTAAGTTAAAATAGGTTCCCATTTCTTATTCAAACGTAAACCAACTGCTGTGATAGCATAACCATCTTTATATTGATGCTTAAAGATGCTGTCTCTATACGCAAATTGACACTCATTCGCCATTAGGCGGATTGAATTACCTGTTTTCAGCTCAGAAAGATCCACATACTCACAGACATGTTTAAATTCAACACCATATGCTCCAATATTCTGGATTGGAGCAGAGCCAACATTTCCAGGGATCAAGGCTAAATTTTCCAAACCATAGATCTGTTGTTTAAATAAATAAGTAATTAGTTTATGCCAATTTTCACCTGCACCAACATGAATGTGCCATGCAGTATCTGACTCTTGTATATTGATCCCAAGAATACGATTTAAGATCACAGTACCTTTAAAATTTTCGGTGAAAAGGATGTTACTTCCTCCTCCCAGTAATAAAATAGGATGACTCTTTTCCATTGCTTCTTGCCATAAGAGCAAAAGAGATTCAATAGAAGTGGCTATACCTATATGATCAGCACTGGCTGAAATGCCAAACGTGTTAAACGCTTTTAGTTGAGTAGATTGACAGACAGACATTCATTTCAAACTCAATAAGGTAATTTAAGTCGTAGTCTATCAGACTCTATATTTGAAAGATAAGTAAGTAGTTACCTAATACCTATCTGTTAATGAAAATTCAAAAGAACTAGAAATGTAAAAGGCCACCCATATTGGGTGGCCTTTTAACTGGATATTAAAGCTTGGCAGTTCCCTACTCTCGCATGGGGAGACCCCACACTACCATCGGCGCTACGGCGTTTCACTACTGAGTTCGGCATGGGGTCAGGTGGGACCGCCGCGCTATTGCCGCCAAGCAAATTCTGTTTTATTTGCCGAACATATTATTCATGGTGCTGATACCCAGATTCGAACTGGGGACCTCACCCTTACCAAGGGTGTGCTCTACCAACTGAGCCATATCAGCAAATGCTAAAAATAAAAAGTGTTGCCAAATGGGCAACACTTATAATTGAATGTCTGGCAGTGCCCTACTCTCACATGGGGAGACCCCACACTACCATCGGCGCTACGGCGTTTCACTGCTGAGTTCGGCATGGGGTCAGGTGGGACCACCGCGCTATTGCCGCCAGACAAATCCTGTTTTCAATCCCGAACAAGCTGTTTTTATCCTGAAACTTTTCTCTCTCTCACCCCAAAACACCTTCGGTGTTGTCAGGTTAAGCCGCACGGTTCATTAGTACTGGTTAGCTCAACGTCTCGCAACGCTTACACACCCAGCCTATCTACGTCCTCGTCTCGAACGTTCCTTCAGTGTCCTCAAGGGACAAGGGAAGACTCATCTTAAGGCAAGTTTCCCGCTTAGATGCTTTCAGCGGTTATCTCTTCCGCACTTAGCTACCGGGCAGTGCCATTGGCATGACAACCCGAACACCAGTGGTGCGTCCACTCCGGTCCTCTCGTACTAGGAGCAGCCCCTTGCAATCTTCCAACGCCCACGGCAGATAGGGACCGAACTGTCTCACGACGTTCTAAACCCAGCTCGCGTACCACTTTAAATGGCGAACAGCCATACCCTTGGGACCTACTTCAGCCCCAGGATGTGATGAGCCGACATCGAGGTGCCAAACACCGCCGTCGATATGAACTCTTGGGCGGTATCAGCCTGTTATCCCCGGAGTACCTTTTATCCGTTGAGCGATGGCCCTTCCATTCAGAACCACCGGATCACTATGACCTGCTTTCGCACCTGCTCGAGCCGTCACTCTCGCAGTCAAGCTGGCTTATGCCATTGCACTAACCTCCTGATGTCCGACCAGGATTAGCCAACCTTCGTGCTCCTCCGTTACGCTTTGGGAGGAGACCGCCCCAGTCAAACTACCCACCAGACACTGTCCGCAACCCGGATAACGGGCCTGCGTTAGAACATCAAACATTCAAGGGTGGTATTTCAAGGATGGCTCCGTGCAGACTGGCGTCCACACTTCACAGCCTCCCACCTATCCTACACATCAAGGCTCAAGGTTCAGTGTCAAGCTATAGTAAAGGTTCACGGGGTCTTTCCGTCTTGCCGCGGGTACACTGCATCTTCACAGCGAGTTCAATTTCACTGAGTCTCGGGTGGAGACAGCCTGGCCATCATTACGCCATTCGTGCAGGTCGGAACTTACCCGACAAGGAATTTCGCTACCTTAGGACCGTTATAGTTACGGCCGCCGTTTACTGGGGCTTCGATCAAGAGCGTCGCCTTGCGGCTAACCCCATCAATTAACCTTCCAGCACCGGGCAGGCGTCACACCGTATACGTCCACTTTCGTGTTTGCACAGTGCTGTGTTTTTATTAAACAGTTGCAGCCAGCTGGTATCTGCGACTGGCCTCGGCTCCAAAAGCAAGTTTCTTCACCTAACGCCAGCGTGCCTTCTCCCGAAGTTACGGCACCATTTTGCCTAGTTCCTTCACCCGAGTTCTCTCAAGCGCCTGAGTATTCTCTACCTGACCACCTGTGTCGGTTTGGGGTACGATTAACAATAATCTGAAGCTTAGGGGCTTTTCCTGGAAGCGGGGCATCAGCAACTTCCGCACCGTAGTGCCTCGTCATCGTGCCTCAGCGTAACGGATAACCGGATTTGCCTGGTTATCCCGCCTACACACTTAAACCGGGACGACCGTCGCCCGGCTTGCCTAGCCTTCTCCGTCCCCCCATCGCAATTATTGCCAGTACAGGAATATTAACCTGTTGCCCATCGACTACGCTTTTCAGCCTCGCCTTAGGGGTCGACTCACCCTGCCCCGATTAACGTTGGACAGGAACCCTTGGTCTTCCGGCGAGCGGGTTTTTCACCCGCTTTATCGTTACTTATGTCAGCATTCGCACTTCTGATACCTCCAGCAAACCTCACAGTTCACCTTCAACGGCTTACAGAACGCTCCCCTACCCAACAACATATTCATGTCGCTGCCGCAGCTTCGGTGCATGGTTTAGCCCCGTTACATCTTCCGCGCAGGCCGACTCGACCAGTGAGCTATTACGCTTTCTTTAAATGATGGCTGCTTCTAAGCCAACATCCTGGCTGTCTGAGCCTTCCCACTTCGTTTCCCACTTAACCATGACTTGGGGACCTTAGCTGGCGGTCTGGGTTGTTTCCCTCTTCACGACGGACGTTAGCACCCGCCGTGTGTCTCCCGTGATAACATTCTTCGGTATTCGCAGTTTGCATCGGGTTGGTAAGTCGGGATGACCCCCTAGCCGAAACAGTGCTCTACCCCCGAAGATGAGTTCACGAGGCGCTACCTAAATAGCTTTCGGGGAGAACCAGCTATCTCCCGGTTTGATTGGCCTTTCACCCCCAGCCACAAGTCATCCGCTAATTTTTCAACATTAGTCGGTTCGGTCCTCCAGTTAGTGTTACCCAACCTTCAACCTGCCCATGGCTAGATCACCGGGTTTCGGGTCTATACCCTGCAACTTAACGCCCAGTTAAGACTCGGTTTCCCTGCGGCTCCCCTATGCGGTTAACCTTGCTACAGAATATAAGTCGCTGACCCATTATACAAAAGGTACGCAGTCACCCTGATAAATCAGGGCTCCCACTGCTTGTACGTACACGGTTTCAGGTTCTCTTTCACTCCCCTCGCCGGGGTTCTTTTCGCCTTTCCCTCACGGTACTGGTTCACTATCGGTCAGTCAGGAGTATTTAGCCTTGGAGGATGGTCCCCCCATATTCAGACAGGATACCACGTGTCCCGCCCTACTCATCGAACTCACAGCCTGTGTCTCTTCGTGTACGGGACTGTCACCCTTTACTGTGCGCCTTTCCAGACGCTTCCACTGACACACAAACTGATGATGGTTCTGGGCTCCTCCCCGTTCGCTCGCCGCTACTGGGGGAATCTCGGTTGATTTCTTTTCCTCGGGGTACTGAGATGTTTCAGTTCCCCCGGTTCGCCTCCTTACCCTATGGATTCAGGTAAGGATGGTGCAACGGATTGCACCGGGTTTCCCCATTCGGACATCGCCGGCTGATAGCGCTTCATATCAGCTCACCGGCGCTTTTCGCAGATTAGCACGTCCTTCATCGCCTCTGACTGCCTAGGCATCCACCGTGTACGCTTAGTCGCTTAACCTCACAACCCGAAGGTGTCTTCAGATTGGAGGGGTTGAGAGACTCATCAATGTTATCGTTCAACAACATCGATTGTTTCAAATTTTCAGCTTGTTCCAGATTGTTAAAGAGCTAATATTGCTAAACCGACGCGCACGTCCGCTTAACAATATTTTATCGGCACCGTCTTTCACCCGTTACCCGAGCAAGATGGCGTCCCCTAGGGGATTCGAACCCCTGTTACCGCCGTGAAAGGGCGGTGTCCTAGGCCTCTAGACGAAGGGGACTCAAAGTCTTCTTCGCAGACGCTTGCTCTGCTTTCATTCATCAGACAATCTGTGTGAACACTCACATTTCACCATCTTAGGTTAAGGAGGTGATCCAACCGCAGGTTCCCCTACGGTTACCTTGTTACGACTTCACCCCAGTCATGAATCACAAAGTGGTCAGCGCCCTCCTAAAGGTTAAGCTACCGACTTCTTTTGCAACCCACTCCCATGGTGTGACGGGCGGTGTGTACAAGGCCCGGGAACGTATTCACCGCAGCATTCTGATCTGCGATTACTAGCGATTCCGACTTCATGGAGTCGAGTTGCAGACTCCAATCCGGACTACGACAGACTTTATGAGGTCCGCTTGCTCTCGCGAGGTCGCTTCTCTTTGTATCCGCCATTGTAGCACGTGTGTAGCCCTACTCGTAAGGGCCATGATGACTTGACGTCATCCCCACCTTCCTCCGGTTTATCACCGGCAGTCTCCCTTGAGTTCCCACCCGAAGTGCTGGCAACAAAGGATAAGGGTTGCGCTCGTTGCGGGACTTAACCCAACATTTCACAACACGAGCTGACGACAGCCATGCAGCACCTGTCTCACGGTTCCCGAAGGCACTTCCGCATCTCTGCAGAATTCCGTGGATGTCAAGAGTAGGTAAGGTTCTTCGCGTTGCATCGAATTAAACCACATGCTCCACCGCTTGTGCGGGCCCCCGTCAATTCATTTGAGTTTTAATCTTGCGACCGTACTCCCCAGGCGGTCGATTTAACGCGTTAGCTCCGGAAGCCACGGCTCAAGGCCACAACCTCCAAATCGACATCGTTTACAGCGTGGACTACCAGGGTATCTAATCCTGTTTGCTCCCCACGCTTTCGCACCTGAGCGTCAGTCTTCGTCCAGGGGGCCGCCTTCGCCACCGGTATTCCTCCACATCTCTACGCATTTCACCGCTACACGTGGAATTCTACCCCCCTCTACGAGACTCTAGTCAACCAGTCTTAGATGCCATTCCCAGGTTAAGCCCGGGGATTTCACATCTAACTTAATTGACCGCCTGCGTGCGCTTTACGCCCAGTAATTCCGATTAACGCTTGCACCCTCCGTATTACCGCGGCTGCTGGCACGGAGTTAGCCGGTGCTTCTTCTGCGGGTAACGTCAATCGCAAGGTGTCTTCGACCCTGCGCCTTCCTCCCCGCTGAAAGTACTTTACAACCCGAAGGCCTTCTTCATACACGCGGCATGGCTGCATCAGGCTTGCGCCCATTGTGCAATATTCCCCACTGCTGCCTCCCGTAGGAGTCTGGGCCGTGTCTCAGTCCCAGTGTGGCTGGTCATCCTCTCAGACCAGCTAGGGATCGTCGCCTAGGTGAGCCGTTACCCCACCTACTAGCTAATCCCATCTGGGTTCATCCGATGGCGTGAGGCCCGAAGGTCCCCCACTTTGCTCCCAAGAGGTTATGCGGTATTAGCCACCGTTTCCAGTGGTTATCCCCCTCCATCGGGCAGATCCCCAGACATTACTCACCCGTCCGCCGCTCGCCGGCAGGAAAGCACGCTTTCCCCCGCTGCCGCTCGACTTGCATGTGTTAGGCCTGCCGCCAGCGTTCAATCTGAGCCATGATCAAACTCTTCAATTAAAAGTTTGATGCTCAAAGAATTCTACTGTTAGTTCGTAATGAATTAACTGTCAGTCACTCTTCAAGACTTTAAATCTTTTTGCCTTTCGGCTTGGATAAGTGTCTTGCGAGTGCCCACACAGATTGTCTGATTAATTTGTTAAAGAGCGTTGGCAACCGGAAGTCTCTTCCGGGTTGCGAGGCTGCGTATCTTACGCTTTTCGCCGCCAGAGTCAAGCGCTTATTTTCGCTTTTCTCTCCCCGTCCTGCGCGGCCTGTTTCAGCGCTGCGTCGGTCAGTGGTGGCGCATTATAGGGGGTTTTACGGCGCTGACAAGAGTTTTTTTAAAAAAAAATCACCAACCGGTGATTATTACGCCAAATTGCACTTAAGTTGGTAGTTTTTCCAGCGTTAAGAAACCTAACTCGTGTAAAACGGGGCGCAGAACTTCATTCGATGGCTCTATTTTTGTGCAATATGCTAAGTTATCGGCAGTTGTTGAAAACAAATCTTCCCGATTTTTGATCAACCATGCAGTTCTGCGAGCAATTGCCGCTCCTGAATCAATTAATCTTGTTCCATCTGGCAAAACTTGTGCAATTTCTTCTGCTATCAAAGGAAAGTGCGTACAACCCAAAATGACAGTATCCGGTGGCTCTTTCATTCTTAGCCACGGTTTCAGTATTTTCTCTAACTCTTTTAGTGGAACATCCTTGCCATGTAATTTTCGTTCAGCTAACTCGACCAATTCAGCAGAGCCAATTGCATACATCTGGCAATCCGTAGCGAACCTTGCAATTAATTCTTTGGTATAGTCACGATTCACTGTGGCGCGTGTCGCCAATAATCCCACAACGCGATTACAGGTTAGCTTCGCCGCAGGTTTGATCGCTGGCACGACACCAACAACAGGAAAAGAAAAACGTTCACGCAGGGTGGGCAAGCTGACTGTACTCGCAGTATTGCAAGCGATAACAACAACCGCCAAAGGATGTTTTTTCTGGATTGCATCAACAATCTGAACAACCCTTTCTACAATCACTTCCGCCGTTTTCTCGCCATAAGGGAATGCTTCATTATCGAAAGCATATATATAGTGGAGATCCGGCAAGAGCTGCCGAATCTCTTGATAGACAGATAAACCACCTACTCCAGAATCAAAAACCAGAATCGTTGGACGGGCAGTCTTGTTTAAATCAGAAGTTGTAGCTTCCGGTGAGATAATATTCTCTTCCTGGGGTGCGATAACCATAGGCTGTCTCATAATGCTTATCAAACAGATTGGCTATTCTAGCACGGATTGTCAGGTGGTCAGTGATCGGATATGAGGCGCTGATATCCCACAGACTTACGCCCGCTAATTTTACTTTTTCCGCAGGATATACACTATAGTCTTGGTCATAACGCCGACCAATATATTGATAGGTTATTCCCCAATCGACATTAAAAGCCTCCCAATCCAATTGATATTTAACTTGCTGTTTAGCCCTGCGAGTTAATTGCTGGCCATTACCATCACGCGGATCAACGTACTGTAATGTGAGTTGATGCTGGAACATACCGGTATCCATTGTACCCATCCACTCAACACCTTTTATTTTTGCCTTATCATTGTTCTCATAGCGATTATTGGCAAAATCTATCAATTGCTCAATATCGTTATGATAAGCAGATAGACGCCAATTAAGTGGCCCGGTCAATCCTTCAATTCCGATTTCCCATTGCTTGCTTTTTTCTGGTCTAAGGTTTTCATTTCCCCATTTGCTATAAAGCTGATTCAGAGTTGGTGCTTTGAATGCTGTTCCATACGACGTGATAAAACGATAACCATCAACAAATTCCCAGCCGATGCCAATTTGCCCTGTAGTATTCCAGTCATAATCAGCATGGTGATCTGAACGCACAGCACCTTCTAAAATGACATCCCGCACCTTTTGCTGCGCAGTTAAATATAGCCCCGTATTATCAACATGTTTTTGTACAGGGATGTTATTGGAGCCTGCGGAAACCCATTCTCTTTTCCAATCAATCCCACTACTGATTGCACCATGACCAACCTGCCACGTATTTCCCCATTGCACATTGTATTGTTTTGAATCACTCAGACTGGAGTTATTGCCATAACGCCCATGTTTAGGAACATAATTATAATCTTTGACGTGGCTGTGACTGACAATGAACTGAGAAGAATAGATGCCTTGGTTAAATTGAATACCCGCATCATAGGTACGACTGAACAGTTCGCGAGTGTCTGCTTCACCGATACTCCATGCATCATAAGCCGTCCGATTATTAAATCCATAAGTTCGGGCAAATCCACTTATTTGCTCACTTATTTTATGATCTATTTCCAACCACAGCATTTTACTCATAAAACCATCACGATCTGGCTGACGATATCCCCCCGTTTTACCATCAACTATCACATCAAACCCGTTGGTGTAGGTATAGCCTGCGGCTGTAGTTAATAAAGTATTTTCACCGAGTTTTTGCTGTGTTGAACCATTATAATTCTGATATCCGTTCGAGCCGATCCCCACATTCAGCGTTGTCCCACGCTGTTCCCGCTTTGTGATAACATTGATCACACCACCAATGGCATCAGAGCCATATACAGCAGAACGCGCACCACGGATATATTCTATTCTTTGCACCATTGAGATTGGGATCTGGCTAAAATCGGCAGCTCCGGTAATGCCTGCCTGATTCAAACGGATTCCATCTACCAGCACCAATGTATGGTTTGAGTTTGTACCACGAACAAATAAAGAAGAGTGCTGCCCAATACCACCATTCTGCGCGATATCAATACTCGGCAAACGGCGCAAAACATCAACTAAGCTACTGGATTGCCAACGATCGATATCTTCACGAGTCACTACCATCGTTGGTGCTAACACTGAAGAAATCGGCTGTTTAAAGCGATGGGCGGTAATCACCAATGTATCCTGATTATCTGCAACTGCAAAATGGTTCCAACCAGAAAATATCGCCACGGACGTAGCATATAGAAGAATCTGTTTTTTATTTGCCATAAGATTTGTAATGAGAATGTGGGTGGTAACCGGCTATCTATATTTAACTATAAAGAGTCATGCTACGATGATGGTTTTAGTATGTCCAGAATGACTCTCTATCAAAAAAAGAGCAGATAAACCAGAAAACTGGACATCCTTTGTACTTTCCCTACAATGCGCTCGGAAATTTTTCTTAACGCGACGAGAACCCGATAATGCAGAATGCCTTGCCAACGGAAAATTATGAAAATCAATTGATGGAGAAAATCCATCGTCTAAAAGGAATGATGCTCCCCTTTAGCGCACCTGAGCCTGAAGTTTTCCGTTCCCCGGCATCACATTACAGAATGCGCGCAGAATTCCGTATCTGGCATGAAGAAGATGACCTCTACCACATTATGTTTGATCAGCAGACTAAACAGCGTATCCGTATTGATCAATTTCCAGTTGCCAGTCAGCTAATCAATAAAATGATGCAAGCTATCATTGCTGGCGTAAAAGATAATCCCGTATTACGCCATAAACTGTTTCAGGTGGATTACCTTTCTACCCGCAGTAACAAAATCATTGTCTCTCTGCTTTACCACAAAAAACTGGGGGATGAATGGCATGAACATGCAACCGCTCTGCGTAACCAACTCACCACAGCAGGGTTTGATGTACAACTTATTGGACGTGCAGCAAAAACCAAGATCATGCTTGACCATGACTATATTGATGAAGAGCTGTCTGTTGCAGGCAACACCATGATTTATCGTCAGGTTGAAAATAGCTTCACACAGCCGAACGCCAGTATTAATGTTCATATGTTGGAATGGGCAATTGATATCACCAAAGGCTCGAAAGGTGACTTGCTTGAGCTGTATTGTGGCAATGGTAATTTCTCTCTGGCGCTGGCGCAGAATTTTGAACGAGTATTGGCGACAGAAATTGCTAAGCCTTCAGTGGCTGCTGCACAATTTAATATCGCAGCAAACAAAATTGATAACGTACAGATTATCCGCATGTCAGCGGAAGAATTTACCCAGGCGATGAACGGAGAGCGTGAGTTTAACCGTCTGCAAGGAATTGATTTAAGCAGTTATCAATGTGAAACCATTTTTGTTGATCCACCACGCAGCGGACTGGATGAAGAAACGCTAAAAATGGTTCAAGTGTATCCACGTATTCTTTATATTTCCTGCAATCCAGAAACGCTCTGCCAAAATCTGGAGACGCTAACACAGTCCCACAAAATCAGCCAACTGGCGCTCTTTGATCAATTCCCTTATACCCATCATATGGAGTGCGGTGTCCTGCTGGAGAAAAGAACTTAGTCGTCATTAAAAACAAAAACGCCACCAAGTCAATTTCGTGGCGTTTTTTATTGAACTATTCTCGATAAAAGCGATTAGCTTTGGCTTTCTGAAGTGAGCACTGCTTGCTGCTTGCGCTTTTTCATCTTTAGGTAGATCCAAAACACCAAAACAGTACCAATAACGACAGGTAAGAAATTAGAGCCAATTGCCGGATATTCCATCCGAATAAATGCGTTATACACAAACATGCCTAAGAAGAAGCATCCTGCGGCCAGTTTTGGTAATCCTTCTGCCATTGGATAATTCAAATAACGTTGATGGAGACAATACAAAGAAAGAGCCAATGCAATAAGAGGGAAAATAGAAAAAGGGACAAATGAATTAAAAAATGTTGAGAAAGTTCCGTGTGTTGCCATTCCAACGATAAGAGCCAGCAACATTGTGCTTTTATCTTGGCGGTATTGTTCCATCGTATTATTCTCCTTTCATTATTATTCAGAGGTTTTAGGGATCGCTTTAGGGACAGTGCTTTTTTCTTGCTCACGACGATACCAATAATAAGCGCCTTTGGAAATCATGCGCAGTTGCAAAACCAAACGCTCTTCGAGACGACGCCTTTTTTCTTCATCAATATCTAGCGCTTCTGCACCTGCACTGAATACAATTGTCACCATCGCCTCGGCTTGTATTTCAGTAAAATGACGTGGCATATGGCTGGCTTGCTCAAGGTAGTCTGCCAATTCGGCAATAAAATGTTGGATTTCTCGTGCTACAGCCGCACGAAATTCGGCTGATGTACCGGAGCGTTCACGCAGCAATAGACGGAACGCATTGGGATTGTTGCCGATGAATTCCATAAAGGTTGAAACCGAAGTACGGATAACACTGCCGCCTTTGGCGATGCGCTGACGAGCCTGACGCATTAACTGACGCAACATCAAACCACTTTCATCCACCATCGTCAGCCCCAGCTCATCCACATCGCGAAAATGTCGGTAAAAAGAAGTCGGTGCAATACCCGCCTCCCGAGCCACTTCCCGCAGGCTCAGGCTGGTAAAACTGCGTTCAGCACTGAGTTGGCTGAATGCCGCCTCAATCAGGGAGCGGCGGGTTTTCTCTTTCTGTTTTGCTCTAACGCCGGTTACGTTACTCACAACAATCCTGATCTATCTCGACTCTAATCGGGCAAATATAACAGATTCTGCTAAATTTGCTGTGATTGTTCTCTTAAAGATATTATTCGATGTTTTCCTGCTTTATTTCTAAACAGTGAGATAAAAACCTTATGCTCATTGGGTTATTGCATCAACTAATGTTAAGATAGCGTTGTTATTTTGTGTAAAAACAGGTCTTTCCTCTATGCAACATACTCATTTTGATGCCATTGTGATTGGCTCTGGTCCCGGCGGGGAAGGAGCAGCAATGGGGTTAGTAAAACAAGGCAAAAACGTTGCTGTTATAGAACGTTATAATAATGTCGGTGGTGGGTGCACTCATTGGGGTACAATCCCGTCGAAAGCGCTCCGCCATGCTGTTAGTCGTATTATCGAATTTAATCAAAATCCCCTCTACAGTGATAACTCCCGCATTCTTCGCTCCTCGTTTTCAGAAATTCTGCGCCATGCTGAAGTCGTTATTAACCAGCAAACTAAGATGCGCCAGGGGTTTTATGAACGTAATCGTTGTCGAATGTTTGCAGGAGAAGCCACTTTCATCGATGAACATCGGGTAAGTGTGCGTTATGCCGATGATAGTGTTGATATCTTGAGCGCAGACAACATTATCATTGCCACCGGCTCCCGTCCTTACTGCCCTCCTGATGTCGATTTCACCCACTCTCGTATTTATAACAGCGACACCATACTGCAACTGGATCACGAACCTCGCCATGTCATTATTTATGGTGCCGGAGTGATTGGCTGTGAGTATGCCTCCATTTTCCGTGGATTGGGTGTTAAGGTGGATTTGATCAATACTCGTGATCATCTTCTGTCCTTTCTTGATCAAGAAATGTCTGATGCCCTCTCCTACCATTTTTGGAATAGTGGCACGGTCATCCGCCACAATGAAGAATATGAAAAAATTGAAGGCGTTGATGATGGTGTCATTGTCCATCTGAAATCTGGCAAGAAAGTCAAAGCGGATTGCCTGTTGTATGCCAATGGCAGAACAGGTAATACGGACAAACTAGGTTTAGAAAATGTCGGACTGGAAACAGACAGCCGAGGTTTACTGAAAGTCAATCGCGTCTACCAGACCAACAATGAAAACATCTATGCAGTTGGTGATGTTATTGGCTATCCAAGTTTGGCTTCTGCGGCCTATGATCAGGGACGCATCGCCGCAAAAGCGATGACCACAGGCAATGCTAATCTGCATCTGGTGGAAGATATCCCAACCGGGATTTATACCATTCCTGAAATTAGTTCGGTTGGCAAAACCGAGCAGCAATTAACCGCAATGAAAATTCCTTATGAGGTAGGTCGCGCCCAATTCAAGCATCTGGCAAGAGCGCAAATTGCCGGTATGAATGTGGGCAGTATCAAGATCCTGTTCCACCGTGAGACAAAACAGATTTTAGGCATCCACTGTTTTGGCGAACGAGCCGCAGAGATCATTCATATTGGTCAGGCCATTATGGAACAAAAAGGTGAAGGCAATAATATCGAATATTTCGTTAATACTACCTTCAATTATCCAACAATGGCAGAAGCCTACCGTGTTGCGGCACTCAATGGGCTAAACCGATTATTTTGATGTTTTTCCGAGTATTGCGAAATAATTGCCCATTTTAGTACGAATCGCCTCTGCCAATTGCTCATAGCGACCACGCAGAGGTGAGCCGGGACGATAAACCAATATGACGGATCGCCTAGGTTCTGGTTCATAACACTCCAGATAACAAACCCCATCCCGCCTTCTCTCATTCGGAACTGACAAATCAGGTAATAATGTAATACCGCTGCCTGCTGCGACCATATTGCGCAGAGTTTCCAGGCTGGTCGCCCTAAAATGGGTATCTTCTTTGGCTCCTGCCTGGAAACAAAATCCCATCGCCTGATCACGCAAACAGTGTCCATCTTCCAGCATCAATAGCTTCTCGCCGGATAGCTCACCCATTTTAATTTTGTCCCGCCCAGCCCATTTATGCTCTTCATATACCGCCAGCTTCATAGGCTCTTCAAACAATGGCACTTCGATAAATGCTTCGGTTTCTTTCACCAACGCTAAAATAGCGCAATCAAGCTTTCCACTATCAAGTTGCGCCAACAAGTTTTGGGTTTGTGCCTCATGCAGGTACATTTCCAATTTTGGGAACAATTTATGCAGTTCAGGAACGATAAGTGGCAGGAGATAGGGGCCGATTGTGGGAATAAGACCGATATGCAACGGTCCAGACATACTTTCACCTTGAAGGGAGGCCATTTCCTGCAAGACCTTCACTTCCCTCAATACCGTTTTGGCCTGTTCCACCAGCAACATTCCCTGTTGGGTAAACAATACCTTGCGGCTAGTGCGTTCCAGCAGCATCACCCCAAGCTCATCTTCCAGTTTGCGGATTTGCCCGCTCAGTGTCGGTTGGCTGACATGACAAGCATCAGCGGCTCGGCGAAAATGCCGATATTCAGCAAGTGCTACAAGGTATTCCAGATCGCGGATATTCATTCCCAACCTCAGCATTTGATATCAATGATAGTATTGACCAATAAATCATTATATCCACGAGGGAAAAAAACTATCAACTGCGTGTGATTATTGATGTTTTTAGCTAAATCGCTGCCTAGCCTGAGCAATCGCTTGCTTCACTTGTTCTTGCGCTACACCACCTTTTGCCAGTCGCTTGTCCAAACACGATTGCAACGATAAAACGTCATACACATCCACAGCAATGACGTTACTGAATTTTTGCAATTCAAGTAGAGAAAGCGCTTCCAGCGCTTTACCTCTGTCAATTGCCGCAACAACAATTTCACCTACAATGTGATGTGCCTCGCGGAACGGGACACCTTTTGCGACCAGATAATCAGCCAGCTCAGTCGCATTAGCATACCCTTGCTTTGCTGCTTCCTCACAACGGGGGCGTTTTACCTGAATGCCATCCAACACCAGTATCGCCATATGCAAACAATCCAGCCAGGTATCCAGTGCATCAAACAAGCCTTCCTTATCTTCCTGCATATCTTTATTGTAAGCGAGAGGAAGCCCTTTCAGAGTCATCATCATCCCCGTTAATGCCCCTTGCACCCGTCCACACTTGCCACGGATCAGTTCCAGCGCATCTGGGTTTTTCTTTTGCGGCATCAAGGAAGAACCGGACGTTACCCTATCCGATAATTCAACAAAGCCGGCCTCTCCGCTATTAAAGAAAATCAAATCTTCAGCAAAACGCGAAAGATGAATCATACTAATGCTTGCATCTGACAGTAGCTCCAAAACATGATCACGATCCGAAACACTATCCAGACTATTGCGTGTCGCTGAAGCAAAACCAAGCCATAACGCCAGTTGCTCACGATCAATATCATAAGCCGTTCCTGCCAGCGCCCCGCATCCCAACGGGCTGACATCCAACCGCTTTAATGCATCTTGCAATCGGCTTTCATCACGACTAAACATTTCCACATAGGCCAAACACCAATGGGCAAAAGTGACAGGTTGCGCCCGCTGTAAATGGGTATAACCTGGCATTACCGCATTCTGATTATTTTCAGCAGTGAATACCAACGCTTGTTGCAACTCAGCTAATGCTGTCAGAATGTGGGTGCTCTGATCTTTACACCATAATTTCAGGTCTGTTGCGACCTGATCATTACGGCTGCGTCCTGTATGGAGTTTCTTACCCAAATCGCCCACTTTCGTGATAAGTTGCCCTTCTACCCAACTGTGAATATCTTCCGCATCACTTTGCAAAATGGCCTTGGGGTTGGTTTGCACTTCATCCAGTAACTCATTTAAAGCCAGTTCCAGCTTTTGCTGCTCTTCGGCAGTTAACACCCCTACCGTAACCAACGCTTTTGACCATGCAACCGAACCAACAATATCCTGCTCTGCCAAACGATAATCAAAACGCAGTGAATCATTAAATTGCTTGAACCGCTGATCAGCTTCCTGACTGAAACGCCCACCCCAAAGTGCCATAATATCGTTCCTGTTTTTTCTAATTGCTATTGATTACTAAAAGTTGATCGCCCCAAAATTACTTTTTACTGTTCAGTGCACGAATACGTGAAGAAAGCGAATAGAGGCGAATAAACCCTTCTGCATGGCTATGATCATAAACTTCATCCTCGCCAAAAGTGGCGAACTCTTCAGAATAGAGGCTATTGGCTGACTTTTTCTGCACTGCCGTTACCTGCCCTTTATAAAGTTTCAGAACCACTTCACCGCTGACACTGGCCGCTAAAATTTCTGCTGCCGCCTGGATTGATTGACGCAATGGTGCAAACCAACGACCATCATAAACAACATAAGACATTTCCAACCCCAGTTGTTGACGCCATTTGAAACTATCGCGATCCAAAACCAGTTGTTCAATGCCACGCAGTGCTTCCATCATCAGGGTTCCCCCCGGAGTCTCATAACAACCGCGGGATTTCATACCTACCAAACGGTTTTCCACGATATCGATCCGGCCAATGCCATGTTTAGCTCCCAACTTATTTAACTCATCAAGGCATTGATAGGGGGAAAGCGCCTGACCATTCACGCTAACGACTTCACCTCTTTCAACCGTCACCGTGAGATATTCCGGTTCATTGGGCGCCTCTTCTGGCTCTACTGTCCACACCCAGCAATCTTTATTGGCCGCATTCCATGTGCTTTCCAAAACCCCACCTTCGGTTGAAATGTGCCATGCATTTTCGTCACGGCTATAGATTTTCTCCAGCGATGCAGTTGTCGGGATATCACGAACTTTCAAATAATCCAGCAGCGCTTCACGGGAACGCAGATCCCATTCCCGCCACGGAGCCACAACTTTCAGATGGGGTGCCAAAGCGGTATAAGTACTTTCAAACCGAACCTGATCATTTCCTTTACCTGTTGCACCGTGAGCGACGGCATCCGCTCCCACTTTCAGAGCCAGCTCAACCTGTGCCTTGGCAATAATTGGACGAGCCATTGATGTACCAAGCAGATAACTTCCCTCATACAGGGCGCCCGTTTTTAACACAGGATAAACATACTCTTTGATAAACTCTTCGCGCAGATCAACAACGTGACATTCAGAAGCACCGGAACGTAATGCTTTCTGCTCCACACCTTCCAGATCTTCACGACTTTGGCCGACATCAGCGACAAACGCAATCACTTCACAATTGTCATAATGTTCTTTCAACCACGGAATAATGGCGGAAGTATCCAAACCACCTGAATATGCAAGAACGATTTTCTTAACGCTTTTAGTCATAGGAATAACCTTTTTAATTTTAGTAAAAACTTAAGTTCGGTAAATACACGTTCAATTACGCCAAAATTCGTGTGCCAATAGGTATACCATTAAATAACGCAATCAACTGATCTGCATGACGCCAACTCGCGATATCCACTGGTTGTCCGAGTGTTTTTGCCGCTTCCAATGCTGCATTCACTTTCACTATCATGCCGTCAGTGATAATGCCCTGATCGATAAGCTGCGCGATCTGTTCTGTCGTCACTTCTGGGATCTTTTTCCCTTTCCCATCCAGAATACCGCTGACATCAGACAACAAGATCAAATCTGCATTCAGCACTTGTGCAATGGCCGTCGCAGCTTGATCGGCATTGACATTCATCAATTCACCCTGTCCAGTGATACCAATTGAGCTGATAATCGGTATATAGCCCAAATCCAGCAAAATTTTCAGGAGATCAGGTGTTCCTGGTTGAGCCTTTCCAGTGTGACCAAGCTCTTTATCCAGTTGAGAAACGTTAACCATTCCCCCATCACCCAGACATAATCCGATGGCCGGCAAACGATACTTTGTTGCCCACGCCAGCAATTTCTTGTTGGCAGTTCCGGCTAACGTCCCCGTAATGATGTCAATCTGATCCTCAGGCGTAACCCGCAGGCCTTGTTGCTTCAAAATAGGCATCTGCAATCGTTGCATCAGTTCATCAACCAAGCAACCACCGCCGTGTACAATAACCAGCGGACGTTTATGTGTTTTTCGGTATAACTGTAATGTGGTAAATAACCGTTCCAACGCTTCTTCGCTGTCTAATAACACACCACCCAACTTGATAACTAACGGCTCCATCGGATTTATCCTCTGTCGGTATTAATATCTGTAGGTTAGAAATTAAAGTAATGCCTGAGTTTCTTCATACCCAAAACGAATATTCATGCACTGTACTGCTTGTGCCGCTGCCCCTTTCAACAAATTATCCTCAGCCCCTACGATGATCAGATGCTGCCCCTGAACAGCAAAACCAATATCGCAAAATGGCAAACCAACCACAGCTTTCAATGCAGGAACCCCTTTGCTATATAACCGTACCAACGGTTTATCATGATATGCCTGTTGATAAGCTTCCCTAATTTGTGCTTCTGTCACACCAGATTTCAATTTACAGGTAATTGTGGCAAGAATACCGCGTGAGAAATTGCCCAAATGGGGGGTAAAAATCACTTCTGTACCCAAATGATTAGTGATTTCAGGCTGATGACGATGGTTAAAAACACCATACGGTTGCAAACTAATTTCACAGAAGCTATTGGAGATCGACGCTTTTCGGCCAGCACCACTGACACCGCTGACCGCATTAATAACAGGCCAATGTTCTGTATCTAATAAATTTTGTTTAAGCAACGGTTTCAAAGAAAGTTGGGAAACGGTAGGGTAACAACCGGGAACAGCAATCAATTGTGCTTGCCTGATTTTCTCTGCTTGCCATTCTGCCAATCCATATACCGCTTGCTCCAACCACTGAGAATTTTTATGTTCAAATCCGTAGTATTTTTTATAGAACTGTGTATCTTGCACGCGATAGGCACCAGATAAATCAAACACGATACAACCTGCTGCCAAAAATATTGGGGCAATATCATGGCTGACTTCATGAGCAGTGGCGAGGAAGACCACATCAATCCCCTTCGCTGCCTCAATCACATCGGTCAACGGCTGTAAGGGCAAATCAAGAATGCCCCTATATTGTGGATGAAGTTCTGAAAAACATTTCCCCGCATCTACACTTTGAGAAGAAACCATCAAACCGGAGAGATGGACATGGGGATGACGTTGCAGATATGCTGCTAACTCAGCTCCGGTATAACCACTGGCACCAACTATCAGCGTATTCAACATGGGATTTATTCACCTTATAGTATTAACCCAATAGTATTAATTCAATGACTTTACTGCATTTATATGCAATTAATGTGCATGAATATTGATACTATTATGAGTAAGGGCTGTCAACAGTGAATATTAAATTACCGTCTTTTATTAAATTATATCATCAGCTCATTGCGGCTCCTTCTATCAGCGCAACTGATGCTGAACTCGATCAAAGCAATAAAATTGTTATCAATCTGCTGGCGGAATGGTTAAAAGAGATCGGATTTTCCATTGAAATTCAACCCGTTCCTGAAACCAGAGATAAATTCAATCTGCTGGCAACATTAGGCAGTGGTTCGGGTGGTTTACTGCTATGTGGTCATACAGATACCGTTCCTTTTGATGAGGGACGCTGGACACAAGATCCCTTCACACTGACCGAACGCGATGGCAAATTATATGGACTTGGGACGGCTGATATGAAAGGCTTCTTTGCCTTTATCATTGATGCGTTGCGGGATATCGACGTCAGCAACTTATCTCACCCCCTTTATATTCTGGCTACCGCTGACGAAGAAACATCAATGGCAGGTGCGCGCTACTTTGCTGCCAATGCTCATATTCGGCCTGATTTTGCCATCATTGGCGAACCGACATCATTACAACCAATCCGCGCCCATAAAGGGCATATAGCCCAGGCTATCCGCATTGAAGGAAAATCAGGGCATTCCAGCGATCCAGCGCGGGGCGTCAATGCCATTGATCTGATGCACGAATCCATTACCCAGCTCATAAAACTACGCCATACCTTACAAGAGCGTTATCACAATCCGGCGTTCGTCATCCCTTATCCAACTATGAATTTTGGCCATATTCACGGCGGTGATGCCGCAAATCGCATTTGTGCCTGCTGTGAACTGCATATGGATATCCGTCCACTGCCAGGATTGACCTTGCAGGATTTGAATGGATTGCTGAATGACGCACTGGAACCCGTAAAACAGCGCTGGCCTGGTCGCCTGAACATGACAGAACTTCATCCTCCCATTCCGGGCTATGAGTGTCCGACAGATCATAAACTGGTGGGCGTGATTGAAAAACTGTTGGGAACCAAAGCAGATACTGTCAATTACTGTACAGAAGCGCCTTTTATTCAGGAGTTATGTCCAACCTTGGTTTTGGGGCCTGGATCGATTGAACAAGCGCACCAGCCCGATGAATTTTTAGATATGGCATTTATTGAGCCAACGAGGAAATTACTTTCACAGCTTGTGGCGCATTTTTGTTTGAATGCAGGTTAAAGCTGTACTGTTTCCCAGCCGCCAAATGGCTAATTAATTTCCTCTGCAAAAATGTTCATAATTAGTACCATAAATGGACTGGGAGAGCCTGGTCGGTGTCATAACCTCGGTGAATACATCGGGGTTTTTCGCTAATTCCCCAACATGAATTTCTTTCCTGATCATTTTGAATATTCCTCACTGGTAATAAGCCATTTCTCGATTGACTAAAAACGCCACTTCGCCCATTCTATTTGGACATCTAAACGGATAGACATGTAAACACTTAAACATCTAAAAATAAGCGGACAAAAGTTCCGTTTGTTCATGAGGGCACAGGGTATGAGTTTTTTTCACGCTAATCAGCGAGAAGCGCTGAACCAGAATCTGGCTGAACTTGAAGGGCAAATTCGCGTTTCCTTTGAATTCTTTCCACCCAGAACGGCTGAGATGGAACAAACCCTGTGGAAATCCATTGATCGCTTGAGCAAGCTGAAACCTAAGTTTGTTTCTGTTACCTATGGTGCCAACTCCGGCGAACGTGATCGCACTCATAGCATTATCAAAGGTATTAAAGAAAAAACTGGCCTTGATGCGGCCCCACACCTGACTTGCATTGATGCCAGCCGTGGAGAACTCAGCAACATTGCTCATGATTATTGGCAAAACGGCATTCGTCATATTGTGGCATTACGTGGTGATTTACCGGCTAACGGTTGTAAACCAGAAATGTATGGTGCAGATTTAGTTGAGCTTTTAAAAAAAGAAGCGGATTTTGATATCTCGGTTGCCGCTTATCCAGAAGTGCATCCAGAAGCGAAAAGTGCACAGGCAGACTTGATCAATTTAAAACGTAAAATTGATGCCGGAGCCAATCGTGCCATTACCCAATTCTTTTTTGACGTGGAGAGTTATCTGCGTTTTCGTGATCGCTGTGTCGCAACAGGGATTGACGTAGAAATTGTACCTGGGATCTTACCAGTCTCGAACTTCCGTCAATTGCAACGATTTGCTTCAATGACTAACGTCCGGATCCCAAGCTGGATGACCAGAATGTTTGAAGGGTTAGATGATGACCCAGAAAGTCGCAACTTAGTCGGTGCATCTATTGCAATGGATATGGTGAAAATTCTTAGTCGTGAGGGCGTGAAAGATTTTCATTTTTATACCCTGAATCGGGCAGAATTGAGTTATGCCATCTGCCATACATTGGGAGTACGCCCTTGTTAACTTATCCATTGCTATTTACCCGCTACACCTCAGAAGCCGGACCAAATGACAGTTCGGCGTCACTGTTTCTTATGCGGAAAAACCAGAACGTAAATATCACAATCATCACAATACCGACGGTATTCAAAATCTCCCATCCCACTTGATAACTCATCACAAAACCGACAGACAAGGATGCGAACATATTCGATAAATAAGTCATCAGCGAATTCACTCCTTGTAATTTATGCGTAAACGGATTCCCAACAAATCCATTCAGTAAAAATGTTCCGCCATTAAACATAAACGCCCACCCAAGACCAACAAAAATTAGCGAAAATAGGAAACCAAGTTTCTCCTCCCAGCAAATGGCAATCCCCATACCGATAACAAAAAACACCGCACCCGACATAATCAAATTCACGGTTTTAAATTTATCCACTAAAAATGGCAAAATCAAAGCAGGAGCATACATAGCAAAAAAATGCCATTGCAAAACGAATGCACTATCTTCAATGGAAAATTGTTTATGCAACATCGCTAATGGAGTCGCATTCATCAATAACGTCATCAAGGAAAAACCTACAGCACAGCTTCCTGTCGACAGAAGAAATAATTTTGATCGCAAAAGGCTAACAAAGTCATCATTCTTATCGCAACCATCGCTTGTCAAAAGAATATTGTTCTTTTTCAGCACCAGAGGAAAATGAATAAAGAGCTGAGTTATCAATGTCACCATACAAATAATGGCAGCTAAAAGAAATGTTCCCAAATAAAGTTTTATTCTATTTTCTCTGTCCAAATAAGAAAGACTTGCCAGAAATGTGAAGAATATCATTTTTCAACAGGTTAAAACCCAAAAAGCCGAATAGTTTCCCCATTCGGCTTCTATGCTTCAAAAATATTTAAACTATCCAGTATTACGCATTCCTGCCGCAACACCGGCAATTGTCACCATCAGCGCCTGCTCAAGATGCGGATCAGGGTTTTCCTGCTGACGGGAACGCTGTAGTAATTCGGCCTGTAGTACGTTCAACGGATCGGTATACACATTACGCAAGGCGATAGATTCGGCGATCCACGGCAAATCCGCCATCAATTGTTCATCCTGTGCAATGGTCAATACTGTTTCGATATCCTCTGCCAGTTGGTTACGCAATTTTACGCCTAACGACCACAGCTTCGGTTCTACCAAACGCTGATCGTAATATTCTGCTAACCACAGATCTGCTTTGGCAAACACCATCTCCAACATGGCGATACGCGTATTGAAGAATGGCCAGTCGCGGCACATATCCGTTAAAACTGACACATTACCCGCATCGATCACCCGTTTCAGCGCCGCACCTGCGCCTAACCATGCCGGTAGCATCAAGCGGTTTTGCGTCCAGGCAAATATCCACGGGATCGCCCGCAAACTTTCAACGCCCCCTGTCGGGCGTCGTTTAGCTGGCCGCGAACCTAACGGCAGTTTTGCCAACTCTTGTTCCGGTGTGGCTGCCCGAAAATAAGGCACAAATTCCGGTTGCTCACGTACATAATCACGATACATATCACAGGAAACATCGGAGAGTGTATCCATAATCTGGTGCCATTCCGGCTTCGGCTCCGGTGGCGGCAATAAGTTAGCTTCCAGAATCGCACTGGCATACAAGGCTAAACTGCTGATCGTTACCTGCGGCAAACCAAACTTAAAGCGGATCATTTCCCCTTGCTCCGTTACCCGAAACCCGCCTTTCAGGCTACCCGGCGGTTGGGAGAGTAAAGCCGAATGGGCAGGAGCACCACCACGACCAATCGTGCCTCCACGCCCGTGGAACAGGGTAAGTGTCACGCCCTCTTTTTCACACACTTTAATTAAGGCATCCTGTGCCCGATATTGTGCCCACGACGCTGCCATCACTCCGGCATCTTTGGCTGAATCGGAGTAACCAATCATCACCATCTGCTTATCCTTAATCAGAGAGCGATACCACTCAATTCCCAATAGTTGTCGAATCACGCTTTCTGCATTATTCAGGTCATCAAGGGTTTCGAACAACGGTGCGACCGGCAATGACAATGGGCATCCCGCCTCTTTCAGCAATAATTTCACCGCCAAGACATCAGAAGGCACTTTCGCCATGGAAATAACATAAGCCGCAATCGAATCTTGTGGTGATTCAGCAATAACCTTGCAGGTATTGAAAACTTCTTGTGTTTCTGCGCTTGGCTGCCAATCACGCGGGATCAAAGGACGTTTGGATTGCAACTCTCTCAACAGAAATGCCTGTTTTTCGGTTTCAGGCCAGCTCGCATAATCGCCCATTTCCAGATATTGCGTCAGTTCAGCAATCGCATCAGTATGGCGAGTACTTTCCTGACGGATATCAATACGCACCAAAGATAAACCAAAGCAACGAATGCGGCGCAAGGTATCCAGTAATTGCCCGTTTGCGATAATTTCCATACCACAATCTTGCAGGGACTGATAACAGGCATATAGCGGTTGCCATAACTGTTCGTTATGCAGGAGTAGATCCGCTGGTGGTAAAGCTTGCTCGCCTTTAAGGTGTTTTTCCAGATAAGCCAGCGTATTACCTAATTGCGTACGTAATTGTTTGGCAATCTCACGGTAAGGCTCTAAAACATGCTCACCTCCCGCCATTTGGCGAAGTTCAGGCGTACATTCCGACATGGAAAGTTCAGAAACTAAAACCTGAATGTCTTTCAGAAACAGATCGGCGGCCTTCCAACGGCTCAGCAGTAAAACATGACGGGTAATTTCGGCGGTCACGTTAGGATTACCATCACGATCGCCTCCCATCCAAGAGGTAAAACGTACTGGCACCGCTTCCACTGGCAAGCTATAACCAATGGATTCTTCCAGTTGTTCATTGAATTCACGCAGAAATGCCGGCACACCTTCCCACAAGCTGTTTTCGACCACAGCAAAACCCCATTTTGCTTCATCAATTGGGGTTGGGCGAATCTTACGGATCTCATCAGTATGCCATGATTGGGCGATCAACTGACGCAACCGACGCATGATATTATTACGTTCATAATCGGCCAAATCGTCATGATCAAGCTGTGCCAGACAGCCATTCACTTCAACCAACTTATGAATCAGGGTACGGCGGGCAATTTCTGTCGGATGAGCGGTCAGAACCAATTCAATCGCCAGCGCATTGACCGCCTTGATTAAATCGTCATTGCTGAATTGTTTGTCTTTGAGTCGGTTGAACAGCGCTGCCAGCGCTACCGGATTACTGGCCGCTTCGCCATGTGGAGAAATACTGTGATATTGTTCGGCAACATTAGTCAGATTTAAGAACTGGTTAAACGCACGGGCAACAGGCAACAATTCATCATTGGATAAATTTTCCAGCGTCGATAAAAGCTGCTGGCGGTGAGCCTCGTTACCTGCACGGGATGATTTAGATAACTTCCTGATCGTTTCGACTTTATCAAGAATATCTTCTCCCAAAGCTTCTTTAATTGTATCGCCCAGCAACTTACCGAGCATACTGACATTACTTCGCATTGCGGAATATTGTTGATTCATGTGGTTCCTGACCTTGTGTTGCTGTATGTCACCTATTTCACCAATGGATTGGTGACCCTATTTTCTGTCTGAATATTTCATGTTTTGCTGTAAAACGTGTTCTTCTGTTTATTTCTAACGTGCTATTTATTTCTAACGTTCTATTCATATCAGAAAACAAACAATTTGGGCGAATTTTATGAAATTTAAAAAGAGAAAAAGGGATGTTTGATTGATAGAAGGGGACGAACATCAGCAGGGATAACCTGTTATATCCCTGCTAAAACCTGATTGAATAATAGGAAAGAAAATCCTCGCCTATAGAAATATTGGACTACAGAAGTTGCGACAGACGATTTAAATCCGATTGGATTGCCCCTGCGGTGACATCTCGTCCCGCTCCTGGCCCTCGGATCACTAACGGATTATCACGATACCAACGGCTCTCTATCGCAAAGACATTATCTGCCGGCAGCAGCGAAGCCAATGGATGATCGCTACGCACCGCTTCCACACCAACTTTCGCTTTGCCACTGGCATCAAAACGTGCGACATACCGTAGTACCATGCCCATTTCCTGTGCCGCTTCCAACCGTTGCAGCATTTGCTCATTAATGGCAACACTGTTTTCAAAGAACTCTTCAATGGAACCGCTCTGAGCTTCTGCCGGTACCAGAGACTCAACACGCACATGATCAGGCTCTATCTCATAACCTGCTTCACGAGCCAGAATAACCAACTTACGCATCACATCCTGACCAGAAAGATCAATGCGCGGATCAGGTTCCGTCAACCCTTGTTGCCATGCTTGTTCAACTAATTCACTGAAAGGTACAGAACCATCAAACTGCAAAAACAGCCAGGATAATGTGCCGGAAAAAACGCCACTGATGGACAGAATAGTATCACCGCTTTCCCGCAGATCCCTGACAGAGTGGTTAATCGGCAGCCCTGCACCCACTGTGGCGTTGTATAACCAATGACGCCCTGTTTTTGCAAAAGCATCGCGGATCATACGGTATGTATTGCTGTCGGAAGAACCGGCAACTTTGTTGGCACTGATGACATGGAATCCATAACTGGCAAAGTAGATATACTCTTTGGCCAATTCTTCACTTGCCGTAACATCCAATACAACTAAATCATCATATGGATGTGCCCGCATCCATAAAAACAGAGCATCTTCTTCATGTTCAGTCGCTTCATCATCAAAGAAGGCCAACGCCCGACTGGCATCAATACCCTGATAATTCAGCAAACTCCGGCGACTATCGACAACACCCGCCAGAATAAATTCAAAATCGCTGCGAGCGGAAATATTCTTCTGCTCACGAGCAAACAGTTCCAACCAACGAGAACCAATATTTCCTTTGCCAAACAGCACCAAACCGATGCGTTTTTCTGCCCTAAACAGGCTTTGGTGCAATCCCTGAATCAAATGTGATGTCTGATTCGAACGTAGTACAGCCACCAGACTAATGTCATCTTCTGCATGCCAGATAAATTCAACTGGCTGATCTTTTAATTGTTGATAAAAACGATGGCTATGCAACGGATTCTTGCATACTCCAGCCCCCACTAACGCCACCAGCGCCAAACCTTCACGCAAAGAAAGTTTGCCGGGTAAGGAAGCATCCTGCAAAACATCAAGGGCGCTATTCACAATCTCAGCGGTATAGCAAAGTTGGATCAAATTGCAATCTGCATGTAATCCGGTTGCCAATGGCCGGATTTGGGCGCGCTTCAACAAAGAATCAATATCCTTATAGATTTGCTTGAAATCGTGGGCTGGAGAAACATGCAATTCAATCAGGCAGACATCATCATGGCTGGTCACAATTTTGGCTCCTGTCCCCGTTGCCAGCACTCGCTCAATACGGGTGGAGCCCTGTTCAGGCTGGTAACTGCAACGCAATTGCAGATCAATATCGCTGAGAGAAACAGGCTGCAATGTACGGGTATGGAGAACGGGCGCGGCCAAACGTGCCAATTCACTGGCTTCGTCCAAACGCAGCAATGGCAGCAGGCAGGCATCGTTGACTTTACGCGGATCTGCACTGTAAACCCCCGCCACATCACTCCAAATTGTGACTTTTTTAGCTCCTGCCAAAGCCCCAACTTGGGTAGCAGAATAGTCACTGCCATTACGCCCCAATAATACCGTTTCCCCCTTCTGGTTACTGGAGATAAAACCGGTAACTACTAAACGCTTATTGGGATTTTGGATCAATAATTGGCTAAACAGGGGCTGAGATAAACTGATGTCAACTTGTGGCTGCGCAATGCGCTCTGCCCGCAGGAATTGACGCGCATCCAGCCATGCGCTGGGGATACCTTGATTTTCCAGCACCGCCGCCATTAAACGGGCAGACCAGATTTCCCCATGACCGACAACTTCTGCATATGTGATATCGGTGACGGGTTTATCCAACAATACGCTCAATCTTTCCAGATCAGCGATAAACATTGCGTTGAGTTCTTCTGCAACTGTTTCGGGCAACAAGCCACGGATCAATTCTTGCTGGTAACGCCGCAAAGACTGCTGTATTTGATGTGCGGATATCCGGTCACTCTGACTCAACTTAAGCCAATCGATCAACTGGTTAGTCGTACTCCCCGCAGCCGATACCACCATCAAATCACCCGGCAAGCTGTAGTTCGCCATAATTTCAGCAACCCGCTGATAACATTTCACATCAGCCAGACTGCTGCCACCAAATTTATGTAGCTGACGGCCAGATTCCGCCCCCGCTGTTGCCAGTATACTCATGATTACCTCGTTGCCGCTGCCTGAAACGCATTGTCCAAATCAGCAATTAAATCCTGACTATCTTCAATTCCTACAGAGACACGAAGAAGCAAATCCGTAATCCCTGCCTGAGTCCTTGCTTCTGCCGACATTCCCGCGTGTGTCATAGTTGCTGTATGAGAAATCAACGACTCCACCCCACCGAGAGATTCAGCCAAAGTAAATAATTTTAACGCAGATAAGAAACGACGCATGGCCTGTTCATCACCATCCAGTTCGAAACTGAGCATCGCCCCAAAACCTTGCTGTTGCTTAACAGCAATTTCATGCCCCGGATGGTTCTTCAATGCAGGATAGAAGAGCCTTTTCACTTGGGGCTGCTGTTGCAAATAATCCACAATGGCAACCGCATTGCTTTGTTGGAGCAGTACGCGGGCAGATAATGTACGAATGCCACGCAATAGCAGATAACTATCAAACGCCGCAGCCGTCACGCCAATATTGTTCGCCCACCAAGCCAGCTCTTCCGCGATGGATGGCTCCTTAGCGATAATGGCTCCCGCAATCAGATCAGAGTGTCCATTCAAATATTTCGTGCAGGAATGCACCACTAAATCTGCCCCTAACTCCAATGGCTTTTGCAGGACAGGGCTTAAGAAAGTGTTATCGACAACAGCCAATGCCCCAATTTCATGAACCAATGCACAAATGTATTGAATATCAACAATCCGCAACAGAGGATTACTCGGTGTTTCAATCAGTACCAGTTTGGGCTTTTTAGCCAACGCCTGTTTCAACGCCTGCTCATCTGACTGATCAACAAAAATCACATTGTACGCACCGCGCTTGCTTAGGCTGTCAAACAGGCGGTAACTACCGCCATAACAATCATGAGGCGCAACCAATAAATCCCCTGGTTTCAGAAATACAGTACAGATCAGATGGATCGCTGACATGCCACTGCTGGTCATGACTGCACCCGCTCCGCCTTCCAGCTCGGCCAAAACCTGTTGAACCACATCACGGCCAGGGTTGCCACGGCGAGAGTAATCATGAGTCCTGGGTTCATTGAAACCGGTAAAGTTGTATGTACTGGAAAGATAAATAGGCGGAACAACACAACCATATTGTTCATCAATATTTGAACCACTGTGAACCGCAATTGTCGCTTGCTTACACCCCATAACCTTTCCCCATCATCGTTATTATTAGCGTCACGCAAGAATAACGACTGAAAAGATGGACGTCAATACATCTAGACATCCAAATTATTTTGCGGTTTAATACCACAATTCCATGGCTGTCATTACACTTTATATGTCTTCTGGTTATTTTTTATAAATTAGTACAGGTGGGGCAATATAGTCGACAGGCTAATTATGTTAGACTACTGCATTATCGACATGAAAACAGATCAGAAATTCCTTCCAATTTCTAATCTCAATTACTTGATTCAAAAATTATTTAAGGTATCTCATGGCTGAGTGGAATGGTGAGTATGTCAGCCCTTATGCTGAACATGGCAAAAAAAGTGAACAGGTCAAAAAAATTACAGTTTCAATCCCGCTAAAGGTATTGAAAATCTTGACTGATGAGCGCACTCGTCGTCAGGTAAACAATCTGCGTCATGCAACAAACAGCGAATTGCTGTGTGAAGCTTTTCTGCATGCGTTCACTGGACAGCCTCTGCCTAATGATAACGATTTGCGTAAAGAACGCCATGATGAAATCCCGGAAGCCGCGAAAATCATGATGCGCGAACGAGGTATTGATCCGGATACATGGGAATATTGATAACAAAAACGCCCGATGCGAAACATCGGGCGTTTTTGTTTTAACTATCCGGCCTGTATGGATGACAGACCGGAAAAAGTCATTACTTCTTAGAACCTGGAACGCTGAAACGTTTGTTAAAGCGATCAACACGACCACCAGTTGCAACGTCACGCTGCTTACCGGTGTAGAACGGGTGACATGCACCACAAACGTCCAGGTTCAGATTGTGACCTACAGTAGAGTTGATTTTGATTACATTACCGCAAGAGCAAGATGCAGTAATTTCTTCATATTTAGGATGGATACCTTGTTTCATGGGAAACCTCTGTTCAGGCCGTGTCGCTATCCAGCCTTATTTTGCCGCCAGACACCACACGTCGTGTTGATAAAAAATATGTATCGGTAATTTCTATACCAAAGGCGGCGGATCATACAGAATATCTGTTTATTGCGCAATGAAATCTGCCTATTTGCTATGATACTCTGATCGCTATACGTTTTTTCCCCTGGTCATTAATTATCCGGAAATTGCCTTATGACAGTTATTCAGGTTGCATTACCTGTCCCCCTAACCCGCACGTTTGATTATCTACTGCCTACAGGATTACCTTTACCAGCTATCGGTGTTCGAGTATTCGTGCCTTTTGGTAAGCGTAATGCGATAGGTATCGTCACTGGTATCACTGATAGCAGCGAATTTCCTCCTGAACAACTCAAGTCTATTTCCACCATTCTTGATGTCCAGTCCCTTTTTCCCAACGATCTCTGGCAATTGCTTCAGTGGGCCGTCAGCTATTATCACTATCCGCTGGGGGAAGTTTTGTTCCATGCTCTGCCTGTCTTACTACGGCAGGGAAAACCGGCAGAATTTTCCCCACTCTGGCAATGGCAAGTCACTGAGGCAGGCCGTGAATTTCCGCTTGCACAACTTAAGCGCTCCGCCAAACAGCAAAAGGCGTTGGCCGCTTTGCACCAACATCCCGTTTATCGTCATCAGGTATCTGAATTGGAGTTAAGTGAAAGCGCACTGCAATCACTGAAAAAGAAATCACTGATTGCCCTGCATCCCATCCAGCCAGAAGCGGAAAACTGGCGTGTGAATTTTAAAACCATTGGTGAACAGTTAAAGCTCAATACAGAGCAAGCGACAGCGGTAAGCGCCATCCGTGCAGAAGATAACACTTTTTCCCCGTGGCTACTGGCGGGAATCACGGGATCAGGTAAAACAGAAGTGTATCTCAGTGTACTGGAGAACATTCTTGCACAAGGTAAACAGGCTCTCATTTTAGTGCCGGAAATTGGCTTGACGCCACAGACTATTCGCCGATTCCGTGAACGTTTTAACGCTCCCATTGATGTTCTGCATTCAGCCTTGAATGACAGCGAACGGCTGACAGTTTGGCTGAGGGCGAAAAGAGGGGAAAATGCCATCGTTATCGGTACACGATCTGCTCTGTTTACCCCTTTTGCTGAGCTGGGTGTCATCATTATCGATGAAGAGCATGACAGCTCTTACAAACAGCAAGAAGGCTGGCGCTATCATGCCCGCGATCTGGCGGTGTTCCGGGCGAAAAAAGAGGGCATTCCGATTATTATGGGTTCTGCCACCCCCGCACTGGAAACGCTATATAACGTGCAACAGGGGAAATATCGCCACCTCACCTTAACCCAACGTGCAGGCCAAGCCCAACCAGCCACTCAGCATTTACTCGATCTGAAAGGCTTGCCATTGACGGTTGGACTATCCCAGCCACTCATCAATCGCATTGGTGAACATCTCAAAGCTGATAATCAGGTCATCCTGTTTCTGAACCGCCGAGGTTATTCTCCTGCCCTGCTCTGTCACGAATGCGGCTGGATAGCAGAATGTCAACGCTGTGATCACTATTACACCCTACACCAAAATCACCGCCACCTGCGTTGTCATCACTGTGATAGCCAGCGTCCAATCCCACGCCAGTGCCCGCAATGCGGCACCACTAACTTAATTCCCGTTGGCTTAGGCACTGAGCAACTTGAAGATGGCATTACAAAACTGTTCCCCAATACTCCGGTTACCCGTATCGATCGTGATACCACCAGCCGCAAAGGAGCACTGGAACAGCAACTGGCCGAAGTACATCAAGGGGGCGCCCGCATTTTGATTGGTACTCAAATGTTGGCGAAAGGCCACCATTTCCCCGATGTTACGTTGGTCGCCTTACTGGATGTCGATGGTGCTTTATTTTCTGCTGATTTTCGGGCTGCCGAACGTTTTGCCCAGCTCTACATCCAAGTCTCCGGTCGGGCTGGGCGAGCTGGAAAACGGGGAGAAGTCGTCCTCCAAACCCACCATCCTGAACATCCACTTTTACAAATATTGTTGGAAAAAGGCTACGATGCCTTTGCCCAGCAAACGATGGAAGAGCGCCAGCAAGTGCACCTGCCACCTTTTGTGAGCCATATCCTGCTCCGTGCAGAAGATCACGATAATCAGCAAGCCCCCGCATTTTTGCAACGAATGCGTCAACTGTTTGAACATCATGCACAGCCTGATAATCATTTATGGATCATGGGTCCGGTACCCGCATTGCAGGCCAAACGTGGCGGTCGTTATCGTTGGCAGTTGATGATTCAGCACCCTTCCCGCATTTTTCTCCAGAAAATGATGACCGGAATCTATCCCCAAATCACTACACTGCCACAAGCACGTAAAGTGAAATGGAACATAGATGTTGATCCCACCGAAAGTTGATAATTATTTCTTTAATTTGCGAAACATCTCTAAAAAATGATTTATATCACGCTTTTTATGCAAACAAAGTAACAGGTTGAGCTGTTAATCGACTTAAAATGAAATTATTAATATAACTGTAGAAAGCAATTCGTCAGCACGCCCTTCTCAGGCAAGACTGACGTTTTTTTAGCAGCCGGATAGCAATCGTTTAGCTGCCTGTGGAGAGTGAGGAGTGAACTATGGAAAAAAAGAATAGCGCATTGACAACCATGAAAGATGTTGCCGAATTTGCGGGTGTTTCTACCGCAACTGTATCAAGAACATTAATGAATCCTGACAAAGTTTCTGCTCGTACACGCCAGAAAGTTGAGAATGCGATATTAGAGGTTGGTTATTATCCCCACAATCTGGCCAAAAATTCACGGCGTAATGAATCCAAAACCATATTGGTTATTGTTCCCAATATCAGTGATCCTTTCTTTACCGAGGTTATTCGGGGCATTGAAGAAACCGCTACTGAGCATGGTTATCTGGTTCTGATTGGTGATTGCAGGCATCAACAGCAGCAAGAACATGCATTTATCAATCTTCTAATCACCAAACGCATTGATGGCATGGTGCTATTGGGTTCCAACATTCCTTTCGATGTTTCCAAAGAGGAACAAAAAAACCTGCCTCCCATGGTGATGGCCAATGAATTCACTCCAGAACTGGAACTTCCCACTGTCCATATTGACAACCTGACAGCGGCCTTCAATGCCACTCATCATTTGCAAAAATTGGGACACAAACGTATTGCCTGCATTACCGGGCCGGAAGCCATGCCGCTGTGCCACTATCGCTTGCAAGGTTACATCCAGGCATTGCGGCGCTCAGGGGAAGACATTCGTGAAGAATATATTATCCACGGTGATTTCACCCATGAAAGTGGAGCGACATTGGCAACAACCCTGCTTACCCTGCCAGAGCCTCCAAGCGCTATTTTCTGTCATAGTGATGTCATGGCAATGGGCGCAATGTGGCAAGCTAAAAAAATGGGATTAAAATTACCAGAAGATCTCTCTGTTGTCGGTTTCGATAATTTAAACCTGGCCCAATACTGCGAACCAGCCCTAACCACAGTGGAACATCCCCGTTATGAGATTGGGCATCACTCCATTCTGTTATTGTTGGAACAGCTCCAAGGCCGTTTGGTTTCCAAAGATTCAAGATTATTGGAGGCAGAATTGATTATTCGTGCGAGTACTTGTTCGCCTAAAAGCTAGGCAAATAACAACAGCTTAAGTAACATTAGTTATCTATTCTTCAATTTTTTAAATAACTTAGTGAATTAAACAGTGGCACAACGAGATTATGTGAGTCGCGGGCGTAGCAATCCCCGTCGGAAAAGTACTGGTAAGAAAAAAAATCAGGCTCAAGGATTACCCAAAACTACATTAGCCGTTGCTGTGGCCTTGGTAGTCATGTTTATTGGGGGACTTTATTTCCTCGTACATAATAATCAGGAAGAAAATAAGCAGGAAGAAAGTGCACAAAATGCCTCACAATCCCACCATCAAACCAAGGGGCACAGCCTGCCACCAAAACCAGAAGAGCGCTGGAGTTATATCAAGGAATTGGAAAATCGTCCTGTGAACGAATCTTCTATACAGGAGTCCGATGCAACAGTAAATAAACCACTAAACCAGCCCCCTCAACTAACACCTGAGCAAAAACAGCTTCTTGAACAAATGCAAGCAGATATGCGCCAGCCGCCTATTTCATTGAAAGAAGTGCCTTATAACAGTGAACCTGTTCCACGTTCACGTGTGTTGATCAATCCTCCTGCGCAACAGCAACATACTGAACAGATTTTGCCAGAACAAAAGCCAGCAGTCGTGGCGGAAAAAAGACCTTTAGCTTCGTTCCAAGCCAATACAAAGTTTGAAACCAATGAGGCGAAATTGATGCTACAATGTGGTTCCTTCCGCACAATGGAGCAAGCAGAATCCGTTCGTGCCAACCTTGCATTCGCAGGCATTGAGAGTCAGATTACCACGAAAGACAATTGGAACCGTGTTGTACTTGGCCCTTATAAAAATAAAGCCAGCGCTGAGAAAATGCGCGAACGTGTCGCAGGTGCCGGTGTACCAGGCTGTATTCTCCGCCCTATCGGGGGTTGAAAAAGCGGAAAGCTCCCCCATCTTAATCTCTAATAATATACACATGGTGCTTTTATCAGCAGTGCGCAAGCAATGGTGAGATAACACATTAATGCGCCGTGTGTACCATCTTCTATTTTGTAACCAGGGGCTAACTCGTGACTACAATCGTAAGTGTTCGCCGTAATGGCACAGTTGTCATCGGTGGTGATGGACAAGCAACAATGGGTCATACCGTTATGAAAGGCAATGTCCGCAAAGTACGCCGCCTTTACCATGACAAAGTCATCGCGGGTTTTGCCGGCGGTACTGCCGATGCTTTCACGCTGTTCGAGCTGTTTGAACGGAAACTCGAAATGCATCAAGGGCACCTGACCAAAGCAGCCGTTGAACTAGCCAAAGACTGGCGAACGGATCGCATGCTGCGCAAGCTGGAAGCCCTGCTTGCTGTCGCAGATGAAAATGCTTCTCTGATCATTACAGGCAATGGTGATGTGATTCAGCCAGAAAATGACCTTATTGCCATTGGTTCCGGTGGATCATACGCACAGGCTGCTGCCCGCGCTATGCTGGAAACAACCGAACTCAGCGCCAGAGAAATCGCAGAACGCGCTTTAACTATCGCTGGCGATATCTGCATCTACACCAACCATAATCACAACTTCGAAGAATTACCTTCGAAAGCGTAAGGATAGATAGTATGTCTGAAATGACTCCTCGCGAAATTGTCAGCGAACTAAACAATCATATTATCGGTCAGGACAAAGCAAAACGTGCCGTTGCTATTGCCCTGCGTAACCGCTGGCGTCGCATGCAGTTAGATGAATCACTGCGTCATGAAGTCACTCCAAAAAATATTTTGATGATAGGCCCAACCGGTGTCGGTAAAACCGAGATTGCCCGTCGTCTGGCAAAACTGGCCAATGCTCCCTTTATCAAGGTTGAAGCAACTAAGTTCACCGAAGTGGGTTATGTTGGTAAAGAAGTCGATTCCATCATTCGTGATCTCACTGACGCAGCAGTAAAAATAGTCCGTCTGCAATCCATTGAGAAGAACCGCTATCGTGCAGAAGAATTAGCAGAAGAGCGTATTCTGGATGTCCTACTGCCACCAGCAAAAAATAACTGGGGACAGGCAGAACCTCAATCTGAGCCATCTTCAACCCGTCAGGCATTCCGCAAGAAATTGCGTGAAGGCCAGTTAGACGATAAAGAAATTGAAATTGAAGTTTCAGCCGCCCCAGTTGGTGTTGAAATCATGGCACCTCCTGGCATGGAAGAGATGACGAATCAGTTACAATCCATGTTCCAAAACCTGGCAGGCCAGCGTCAAAAAAGTCGTAAGATGAAAATCAAAGACGCATTCAAGTTGCTGGTCGAAGAAGAAGCGGCAAAACTGGTCAATCCTGAAGAACTGAAACAGCAGGCAATTGATGCAGTTGAACAACACGGCATCGTTTTCATTGATGAGATCGATAAGATTTGTAAACGCGGTCAAACTTCCGGTCCAGATGTTTCCCGTGAAGGTGTTCAGCGCGATCTGCTACCACTTGTAGAAGGTTGCACAGTTTCCACCAAACACGGCATGGTCAAAACTGATCATATCCTGTTTATCGCCTCTGGTGCATTCCAGGTTGCCAGCCCTTCTGATCTGATTCCAGAACTGCAAGGCCGCTTGCCAATCCGTGTTGAATTGCAAGCCCTGACCACCGAAGACTTTGAACGTATCCTGACCGAACCTAATGCTTCACTGACTGAACAGTACAAAGCTCTGATGGCAACGGAAGGCATGGGTATTGAATTCACGACTGACGGTATCCGTAAAATTGCGGAGGCAGCATGGCAAGTCAATGAAACCACTGAAAATATCGGCGCCCGTCGCCTGCACACCGTGCTTGAGCGCATGATGGAAGACATCTCTTTTGACGCCAGCGAACGTCAAGGACAAACTGTCGAAATCAATGCTGATTACGTCAAAGAGCACCTGGACGAACTGGTTGCAGATGAAGATTTGAGTCGGTTTATTTTATAATCAGTCATATTATTGGTTTGATTAGCGCCAATAATTCGCCGGACTTATTGAAATGGGGGGCTTTTAGCCTCCCATTTTGCTATTTTCGATGGTATAAAATTTATTACATCAATCATAATGACAAACAGTGACAATATGAGCTCAACAACGTCTATCAGTCAGATGCAGGCATGGCTGGAAAGTTTACGCCCCAAAACGCTCCCACTGGCCGTTGCTGCCGTCATAACGGGCTCAGCCCTTGCGTCATGGACAGGACATTTCAAATGGCCTGTCGCGTTACTGGCTTTATTAACCGCGGCCCTGCTGCAAATTCTTTCCAACCTCGCCAACGATTATGGTGATGTCACCAAAGGCAGTGACACAGAAAAGCGCATTGGCCCAAGACGCGGTATGCAAAAAGGTCTGATTACCGCAAGGCAGATGAAAAATGCATTGAAGATCACTGTGCTGCTCTCTTGTTTATCAGGAAGTTCCCTGATTGCTGTAGCCTGCAATAACCCAAACGACATTATCGGATTCTTGATCCTGGGGTTACTGGCGATTGTCGCAGCTATCACTTATACAGTGGGTACTCGTCCTTATGGCTATCTGGGGTTGGGAGACATTTCTGTCCTGATTTTTTTTGGCTGGTTGAGCGTTCTTGGTACCTACTATCTGCAAGCCGGTACTTTTTCCCTAAGCACCGTTTTGCCCGCAACTGCCAGTGGCTTACTTTCTGTGGCAGTCTTAAACATTAATAACCTACGCGATATCGAAAGTGACCGCCAAAATGGCAAAAATACGCTGGCTGTCCGGTTAGGAGGAAAAAAGGCTCGCTATTACCATGCCACCGTTTTGCTAGCTGCCATGCTCTGCCTTGTTGCCTTCACGCTCCTATATCTGAATAATGGGTTTAGTTGGTTGTTCCTGCTCGCTTTTCCCCTGCTGTTAAAACATATGGTGCAAGTGCTGCGTGATCCAACACCTGAAGGTATGCGTCCCAAGCTAGTGCAAATGGTCAAAGCGGCATTATTGACGAATATTCTGTTTTCCATTGGATTGATACTTAATTAGCGTTACCGTCTCAACCGAGGAGGTCGGATTTATTCATTGAGTATCTGGCTTAAACCAGCATGAATACTGAGTTTATGTTATTCGATATTTTCTAGGGGTACACCCTTGTGTACCCATCTGAACGAGATGTTCCTTACATCCTCAAAAAACGTGCTGTTATCATGGATTATAGCTTGGGTTAGTATAGTCCACCAATTCGCGCAGGTGCTGTGCCAACTGGTCAACAATTTTCTCACCCGTGGCAGCATCTACCGTTAAGTTTTCCAATGTATTGTCGTTATCACGGAGCTTGATACCATTGCGGTAGAGAAAAATCATGGTAATAAAAAACGCCGTGCGCTTATTACCATCATTGAAAATATGACCACGAGCGATAGCAACCCAATAGGTGGCTGCAAGTTCAAAAATGTCTGTTACACCTTCGTAGTGTGTACGGTTTTGCACTCGATAGATGAGTGCTTCGGCTCTGCCAGAGTCAGGCATTCCAGCAACGCCGGGAAGCCGCTGTAATATACGGTCATGAAAAGCGATAACTTCCTGTGCGCTGACCCATATCATCGGTTTGTCAGTGCCTCTACCGTATGCCCATGACGCTGCATAATTGAATCGAACTCTGCATCCAGTTTGGCATTCTGGTATGCCTCGAATTCTGCCTTACTGATAACGACTGCTGAGCTGCCGTCTCGACGAGTAATCTCAACAGGTTCGCCGTGAGTAGCAGCATCCAACACTTCTGAAATATTGGCTCGTGCTTGGGTTGAGGTGTATGTACGCATAATATATCTCCAAAAATGTACATATAAATTGTACATATTTTGTGTGTTTATTCAACAATAGGGATCTCTGTACGAATTACCTTTACGTGCGGCTTTTTTATATCCTCATACAACACAACCAATCGCACACTAAGCTATCGGGTGCAAAAACTTCCCGACGAACGATGTAATGGATTGCAGCGTTGGTTAAAAGGCGTGATAACCCGTAGCGGACTCAATAAGGCAGCAGTAGCGCTGGCAAATAAAAATGCCCGAATAGAGTGGGCACGGGTCAACCAACAATAGAGTTATGAAGCGCGATGAGTAACCCTTTATGTAGCAAAAGCCCATAAGTTGATGTAATTGACAGGTAGTACCGACTCTCTGTGAACCTGGTAACCCGATCAGTCTATCGAGACTGTTGAATTAATGAAGACAGAGAGTGCGAATTTTCATCAGGACTCACTGAAGCCGAATATATGTTTGCGACTACGTTGTCAGAAAAATTCACCTACCCACTTGAATTAAGTCGGTGTCCATATATCGGGTTAATTAAGCAAATAGGCATCAATTTTACATATAGGTTTCAAGATTGATGGTTTTGCCAACACTGGCTTTAAAAGGATATACTGTCTATTCCTTGCATAAACCAGACGTAAATCCCATGAAATATGATACTTCCGAACTTTGTGATATCTATCAAGAAGATATAAATGTGGTAGAGCCAATCTTCTCCAACTTTGGTGGGCGTACTTCATTTGGTGGTCAGATCATCACCGTGAAATGTTTTGAGGACAATGGCCTCCTTTATGATTTACTCGAAGAAAACGGACATGGTCGCATTTTGCTCGTTGATGGTGGTGGATCAGTACGCAAGGCACTGGTTGATGCAGAACTGGCTCAACTCGCTGTCAATAATGAGTGGGAAGGCATTGTCGTCTATGGCGCAGTGCGTCAAGTCGATTATCTTGCAGAGCTTGATATTGGTATTCAAGCAATGGCGGCTATTCCTGCTGGCTCCAGTAGCGAAGGAGTGGGAGAAAGTGATATCAGAGTGAATTTTGGTGGCGTCACTTTCTTCTCTGGTGACTATCTCTATGCAGATAATACCGGCATTGTCTTATCTGATTTCCCTCTGGAGATTGAGGAAGAGCTAAGTTAAAAAATATACAAAAAAGGGCGCAATTATCGCCCTTTTTCAGCTAAGCCATTGGATACCTTATTGTACATCTTCCATCTTACCCAACAGAGTGCGTAAGCGTTCTTGCCATGCCGATTGTTCTTGTTTGAGCTGCTCATTTTCACGTACCAGAGAATCACGGCTATCTGCCATATTCTGGGCATCCTGAGATAAGACGGCATTCTTTTCTTTTAATTCTTCAATTTCCATTTGCAGCAAAGTGATGGTATCAATCGCCTGCTGAACTTTAGATTCTAGCTTCTCAAAAACTTCAAATGACATTCTGGGGCCCCTCTTATAAGCAATGTTATTGATTGTATTTAGCCTATTGACGTCTGTCTAGTTTCATCCTTTCAATGTGTGGCATAACGCGAAATATAATGACCAAACCCAAATGTCTGTAAGATCACATTTCCAAGCTCAATAAAACTGCAAATAAATGCGAATTCGCTCATTTTGTTGACGCAACACGCAGATTTCAATTTCGCTATTTCTCGTTTACGCGCATTAACGATAAATTCACAGGCACCTTTCTCTTAATACATAAGAAAGGACTAAGAATTAATCGCTTCCTTGTACTTTTTCATAGGATATAGAAATGAGCCAGACCACCACTCCAACACTATCAGGTCAATGCATTTCCGAATTTCTAGGTACTGCGTTGCTCGTTTTTTTTGGCTTAGGCTGCGTCGCCGCTGCCCGAATCGCCGGAGCACAACTGGGTTTATGGGAAATCAGCATTATCTGGGGTTTCGGCGTCGCTCTGGCAGTTTATCTCACTGCCGGAATTTCAGGCGCGCATCTTAACCCCGCAGTGACTATTGCGTTATGCCTGTTTGCCAACTTTGACAGAAAAAAAGTGCTGCCTTACACCATTGCCCAAATGCTCGGTGGCTTTATCGCAGCACTCATCATCTATATGATGTATTACAACCTGTTCCTCGATTATGAGCAAGTTCACAACATCGTACGCGGCTCACAGGAAAGTCTCTTTACTGCGGGAGTTTTCTCCACTTACCCAGCAGCCCAGATCTCCGTTTTTCATGCGTTTATCGTTGAAGTCATTATCGCGGCCGTTCTGTTATGCCTGATCCTGTCCCTGACAGATGATGGCAATGGCATCCCTCGAGGACCTTTGGCACCTTTGTTAATCGGAATTCTTATTGCAGTTATCGGTGGCTCGTTTGGCCCACTGACCGGATTTGCCCTGAACCCAGCTCGTGACTTCGGCCCCAAATTAGTTGCTTACCTGACCGGCTGGGGAGACATTGCCCTAACCGGAGGCCGAGACATTCCTTATTGCCTTGTTCCGTTGATAGCCCCTATTGTTGGCGCAATTTTAGGTGCTTTTGGCTATCGCAAGCTGATTGCTCGCCATCTACCGCGCGAGATTTAAAATACATAAAACCAGGTTATAGTTATGACAACAGAAAATACTACAGAAAAAAAATATATTGTTGCGCTGGATCAGGGCACAACCAGTTCACGCGCCGTTGTACTTGATCACGATGCTAATATTGTCTGCATCTCACAGCGTGAATTCCCGCAAATCTATCCCAAGCCAGGCTGGGTGGAACACGATCCGATGGAAATCTGGGCAAGCCAAAGCTCTACCTTAGTTGAAGTGCTGGCAAAAGCTGATATTCGCTCAGATCAAATTGCCAGCATTGGTATTACAAACCAACGAGAAACGACCATTGTCTGGGAAAAAGAAACCGGAAAGCCGGTTTATAATGCAATTGTATGGCAATGCCGCCGAACAGCAGATATTTGTACCAAACTGAAACAGAAAGAGGGCCTGGAAGAATACATCCGCCACAATACCGGATTGGTTCTTGACCCTTATTTCTCCGGTACGAAAATAAAATGGATTTTGGATAACGTCGAAGGTGCCCGTCTACGCGCTGAAAATGGTGAGCTTTTATTCGGGACAGTCGATACATGGCTGGTCTGGAAAATGACTCAGGGACGCGTACATGTGACCGATTATTCCAATGCTTCCCGTACCATGCTATTTAATATCCATAATCTGGAATGGGATCAAAAAATCCTTGATGAGTTGGGCATACCTCGCGTTATGTTACCTAAAGTGGCCGCATCCTCGGAGATCTATGGCCAAACCAATATCGGCGGTAAAGGTGGCACACGCATTCCTATTGCAGGTATCGCAGGCGACCAACAAGCTGCTTTGTACGGACAACTGTGTGTACACCCCGGAATGGCAAAAAATACTTACGGTACCGGCTGCTTCTTGCTAATGAACACAGGTAAAGATGCTGTTCGTTCCAATCACGGCCTGTTAACAACTATTTGCTGTGGCCCACGTGGTGAAGTCAATTATGCACTGGAAGGTGCGGTCTTTGTTGGAGGAGCATCCATTCAATGGTTGCGTGATGAACTGAAACTCATTGCGGATGCCACAGATTCAGAATACTTCGCAACCAAAGTCAAAGATAGCAATGGCGTTTATGTTGTTCCTGCCTTTACTGGCCTTGGCGCACCATATTGGGACCCTTACGCCCGTGGCGCTATTTTTGGCCTGACCCGCGGTGCCAATAGCAACCATATTATTCGTGCTACTCTGGAATCCATCGCTTACCAAACCCGCGATGTCCTGGACGCTATGCAAGCTGATGCGGGTACACGCCTGCAAGCCCTGCGTGTAGATGGCGGCGCTGTCGCCAACAATTTCCTGATGCAGTTCCAGTCCGATATTCTCGGCACTCGTGTCGAGCGTCCTGAAGTGCGTGAAAGTACAGCCCTAGGCGCTGCTTTCCTGGCTGGTTTGGCCGTCGGCTTCTGGCGAGATCTGGATGAAGTGAAAAGTAAGGCTGTAGTCGAAAAAGAGTTCCGACCAAGTATCGAAACAACTGAACGCAACCATAAATACAATGGCTGGAAAAAAGCCGTTGCCCGTGCCCAAGAGTGGGAAGATCGCGCCTAACCGCGAAATATTGAGCAAGTGAGATAAAGGCTTTGGCATCTGAGATTGTTTATACACTCTGCCAGAGCCTTTTTAAATACTATCGTTTCTACAAAGCCGTATGTTCCTGACGCTGGAACTGCTGGGAAATGGGCAACCAAAAAAATAGAATCAGCAATAACATGGCAAACATCAACATCATCCCATAGTCAATCTATGTTTTTTCTTTGCAGTATACAATTTTACATGAAGAAAAAATTACAGATAGATTACCCATACATGTCAATAAAAATTCACACATCAAACCATAATATTGGCAAAAATCCAGTTAATTAAACTATCACACGTAATCGATAATGCTATTTCAAGTAATCACGTAGAATCGTTACAAAAAATCACCAATTCACGCAGTGTTCATTTGTGTCGCATTAATTCACTCATATTAATCCATACCATATTGTGTAGAGAGGTTAATCGTAATGGCAAATTGGGTTACAGGAAAAGTTACCGACATAACCAACTGGACTGATTCGCTTTTCAGTATCAAAGTTCATGCACCAATAGAAAAATTCACCGCCGGACAATTTGCAAAACTTGCACTGGAAGTTGAGGGGGAGCGCATCCAACGAGCTTATTCTTACGTCAACGCTCCCAATGACAATAATCTGGAATTTTATTTGGTGACCGTTCCTGAAGGAAAACTCAGCCCTCAATTGGCTGTACTAAAAACCGGAGATGAATTGCTGGTAACAGAACAAGCCGCTGGTTTTTTCGTTCTTGATGAAATTCCTGATTGTCAAACACTCTGGATGCTTTCCACTGGCACCGCCATTGGGCCTTACCTTTCCATCCTCCAGCAAGGAACCGATCTGAAACGATTCGAAAATATCGTTTTGGTTCATGCGGCCAGATGGGGAACGGATTTAAGTTATTTACCTATGATGCAGGAATTAGAGAAAACATTTCAGGGTAAACTGAGGATACAGACCATCGTCAGCCGAGAACAATGGCCAAATTCACTCATGGGCAGAATTCCGGCATTAATTGAAAATGGTGAGCTGGAATCGGCTGTCGGCTTACCCATTCAGGCAGAAAACAGCCACGTCATGCTGTGCGGGAATCCCCAAATGGTCAGGGATACCCAGCAACTATTAAAAGAACAGCGTAATATGGCAAAACATCTGCGCCGTAAACCAGGTCATATCACCAGCGAGCAATACTGGTAATCAGTTTTCCCTGGCAGAAATATAATCGACTGTTTCTGCCATCTCACCAAAACGATTGGCGCCTTCCGTACCACGGAATACACCACAGTCTAATATCATCATGACAAAGATCAGTGTCGGGACAAAACGACCAATTCCCCACTGCCATATTGGCGCCATTGCACTCCAATCAAGAGACAACAACATCCACGCCAGTGCACATAGTAACATCCAGCCACCACGTTTATTCCGGTCATGCAAACGCTTCGAAAAAATGGCTGCTGTTGGATACAATAGCAAAGCAACACCAACCGCCGCATAATTTATAGGGAGGACATTCATTCCATGCAGTGTCAGGAGTATAAAGATCAAAGCGAAACAGATAGCCATGCCGATCCAAAACTCTCGCCTTCCAATTCGGCCTTTGAATGAAAATCCCCATTGTTGTAATGTCATGTACTCTTTTCCAATTGTGGATGCTGTTTTTCCAAGATTTAACTCAGTGAGTAATACGATGAAAACAGGCATAAATAAACTTCTGGTGATAATTTTAATCGCTTTTGGCATCGGTTTACCATTATCTGCCTCTGCCGATAAGCCTTCAATCACATCAGAAATAAACTCACCGTTAATGTATCTGCTGCCGGATTCCCCTGCTTTCGAAGACACCATCCCTGTCTTCCGTGAGAAATACAACAAAAAACATCCAGACACCCCCCTGTACGAATACAGGGTGATTGCAAGCACAGATATTTCTCAACCTTTCATCCGTGCCGCCAGTAAAATCAATGACAACATTTACTCTTCGGCGGTACTGGAACGAGGCAGCGAAAAAATTAAAAGCCTGCAAATTACACTGCTGCCATCACAAAATGAACGAGAAAATGAACAAAACCGCATATTGGCAAAGCAATATATCACTGCCCTGATCAGCCAATTCGAACCGACTTTTTCCCCTGAACAAGCCAAAATTCAATTGGAAAGACTTTTACTGGCAGCAGAAAACCACCCTGCTTTCAGCCAAAAAATGGGAGCAATGCGCTATATCATCGTAAATAGCAGCGAAAATATAATGACCTTCGCAATTGAACCGATTAAGCTATCGTTATCTGACACAGCAGCAAATGAAAATTAGTGACACAACGCAGAGCTATTCGCGTTGATGATCTTTATACTGTCGGGATTCCGCTTACAGGGAATGACATCACCATAATGTCGTTCAAAGAAAGAATATTCATTCAGTTCGCAATTTGATTATTTTCTGGTTGGAGGGAAAAATATGCGACATCCATTAGTTATGGGTAACTGGAAATTAAATGGCAGTACCCACATGGTTAACGACCTGATTGCAGGCCTGCGTAAAGAACTGAGCAATGTTGACGGCTGTGACGTCGCTATCGCACCACCAACAGTTTATGTTTCTCTGGCAAACAGTGCCCTGGCTGGTAGCCGTATTGCTCTGGGTGCACAAGATGTTGGTGTCAATCTTTCTGGCGCCTTTACTGGAGAAACCTCCGCAGAAATGCTGAAAGACGTCGGTGCAAAATATATCATTATCGGTCATTCTGAACGCCGTACTTACCACAAAGAGAGCGACGAATTCATCGCGAAGAAATTCGCAATCCTGAAAGAGCAAGGCTTGATCCCTGTTCTATGTATTGGCGAAACTGAACAAGAAAATGAAGCGGGTCAGACTGAAGCCGTCTGTGCACGACAAATCGATGCCGTCCTGAACACACTGGGCGCCGAAGCATTCAAAGATACGGTTATTGCTTATGAGCCAGTTTGGGCAATCGGCACAGGTAAATCTGCTACACCAGCTCAAGCTCAGGCCGTTCATAAGTTTATCCGTGACCATATCGCAAAACAAGATGCCGCTATCGCTGAACAGGTCATTATTCAATATGGCGGCTCAGTCAACGCCAACAATGCAGCAGAGCTGTTCACCCAACCGGATATCGACGGTGCGCTGGTCGGTGGTGCATCACTGAAAGCTGATGCCTTTGCTGTTATCGTAAAAGCCGCAGCAGAAGCGAAAAAAGCGTAAGCTTTTAACCGCCACGCAGTATCACTTGTGGCGGTTTTCCATCCCAAATTAGTGCAATAATTAACGCCGGATAATATCGTCAAATGTTCCGCCTGTGGCAAAATGTTCTTTCTGAGCGTTATCCCAGCCACCAAAGACCTCATCAATCGTAAAAAGCTTCAAATCAGGAAAAACCGCGCGGTACTTTTCTGCGATTGCTTTATCACGAGGACGATAATAGTTCTTGGCGGCAATCTCCTGCCCAACCGGAGAATAAAGATATTTCAGATATTCTGTTGCCAACGCGCGCGTTCCTCGTTTATCAACCACTTTATCGACAACAGAAACCGTCGGTTCTGCCAGAATAGAAATACTTGGTGTCACAATTTCAAATTTACCCTGGCCCAAGGCATTAATTGCTAATAATGCTTCGTTTTCCCAGGCAATTAATACATCGCCAATTCCGCGCTCCACAAACGTATTCGTTGCACCACGAGCACCGGAATCCAGTACTTCCACATTTTTATAGAGTGCTTTCACGAATTCTTTGGCTTTAGCCTGATCCTGCTTGTTGTACGCCAGACCATATCCCCAAGCAGCCAGATAATTCCAACGTGCCCCACCGGAGGTTTTCGGATTCGGCGTAACCACTGCAACATCTGGACGAATTAAATCCGCCCAATCCTTTATCTGTTTAGGGTTTCCTTTTCTCACCAAAAAGACAATGGTTGATGTATAAGGCGCTGAATTATCCGGCAGGCGCTGAATCCAATTCTTATCAATGCGTCCATGCTCTGCAATGGCATTTACATCATAAGCCAGTGCCAGCGTCACAACATCCGCCTGAAGACCATTAATAACGGAAGTTGCCTGCTTGCCTGAACCACCATGTGATTGGCGGATTTTTACATCATCACCCGTCTTGTTACGCCAGTATTCGCGGAATGCTTTATCATACTGTTGATAAAATTCACGCGTCGGATCATAGGAGACGTTCAATAATTGCAACTCTTTTGCCCATGCACTGTGAGTCACCAGTGTCATCGCCATCAAGAATAACACCGATACAACATACTCTTTTGTCATTGCCAATTTCGAGCCTCTATTTATACCCCTTGCATGCATAACCACGATGACATTTCCCCTAAGCTATTATGATTTCTCCATAAAAACTGACAGAAAGTGTTATGACGCAGAAATAATTTTAAATTTCTGCTTATGCATAAGAAGAATATGTGGGATGAGACAGCCAGATATGACTGTCTCCAAAAGAGGATTTTGCAGGTAAAAAAGGATTAATAGAGTTTCTTCGCGGTTTCCAGCCACTCTTTCTTAAAGACACGCTGCATATTTTGCACCGCATCAATGATATCGTGATGAACAAGTTTCTCGTTCTGGATACCAACGCAACGACCGCCGTGTCCTTCCAGCAGGAGTTGAACAGAATACGCCCCCATACGGGAAGCGAGAATGCGGTCATAAGCAACAGGTGCTCCACCACGCTGGATATGCCCTAATACCGTCGCGCGGGTTTCATGGTGGGTTTCTGTCTCAATATATTTTGCCAGCTCAGCGACATCACAGACATGCTCAGTAATAGCAACTATCGCGTGACGCTTGCCTTTTTCAATCCCAGCCTGAATTTCAGCCAGCAATTCCTTACGATCGAATGGAATTTCACTTTCAGGCAGAACAATAAATTCACATCCCCCCGCGATTGCTGCTGATAAGGTTAAATCACCACAATAACGTCCCATTACTTCAACAATCGAAATTCGTTTGTGGGAAGTTGACGTATCGCGCAAACGGTCAATCGCTTCAACCACCGTTTCCAGCGCCGTGAAATAACCAATGGTGTAATCTGTGCCCGCAACGTCGTTGTCAATCGTTCCAGGCAAACCAATACAAGGGAAACCCGCTTCAGTCAGCTTTTTCGCTCCCAAATAGGATCCGTCCCCGCCAATCACCACCAACGCATCAATGCCATTTTTGCGCATGTTTTCAATAGCAATTTCCCGAACCTTATCATCCCTGAACTCTGGAAAGCGAGCTGAACCCAAGAACGTACCACCACGGTTAATCATGTCGGAAACACTAAAGCGATCAAGCTTCTTCATGCGGTTTTCATACAACCCCAGATAGCCATCATAAATACCATAGACTTCCAACCCTTCGGTTAAAGCGGCACGAACAACACCACGAATAGCGGCGTTCATGCCAGGCGCATCACCGCCACTCGTTAAGACTCCAATTCTTTTAATCTTGTTGATCATGATGACCTCTGACTTGTAGATATAATATTTGAGAAACCTGATTGTCACTGCGTTAGCTGAATTGATTCAACCCTAACTATAATACGGAAAAACACCCAGTCTGCATCAAGATTATGTCTGTTTTTTGATGTTCTTTTGATTATGAATAAATTCCCCTTCAATCCCAGCGGCTTTTATGCTCTTTAGACACTACAGAGCAAGGATCTTGGTGAATAATAATATCGGCACCTGGAAATCGACCCCGTAATTTATTTTCAATTCCTTCGGCCAGAGCATGCGCTTGAACTAATGGCAAATTATCATCTAACTCAAGATGGAACTGGATAAAACGAGTCGGGCCAGATTGACGAGTTCGCAGATCATGTCCACCTACTATACCCGGATAATTTTGGATGATATCAATAATCTCCTGCCGCTCTTCATCTGGCAAGGCGCGATCAAGCAAAGACTGTACGGCATCATAGCCCATCCGCAACGCACTATAGAGAATATAGACTCCAATACCCAGGGCAAAGAGTGCATCCACGTGTTTAAAACCATACAGGTTCAAAAGCAACGCCAGCAAAATCACCCCATTCATCAATAGATCGGACTTATAATGCAGCATATCCGCACGGATTGCCTGACTTTGCGTTTTACTGATCACCCATTTCTGGAACGTGACTAAACATAACGTGGAAACCAAAGCAATGACGATTACCCATACGCCTAGCGCCGCATGTTCCAGTGGCTTGGGAGAATACAGATGCCGGAATCCGGTTAAAAACAGAAAAATTGCCGAACCGGAAATAAACATACTTTGCGCTAAAGCCGCCAGCGATTCAGCCTTACCGTGTCCAAAAGTATGTTCTTCATCAGCAGGTTGAAGTGAATAGCGCACAACAAAAAAATTCGTCAAGGAAGCAGCCAAATCGACCAATGAATCCACCAACGCCGCCAATAAACTCACCGATCCCGTCAACCACCAGGCAAAAATTTTCACGATCAACAGCACACTTGCCAATACCGTTGCCACCAACGCAGCGGAACTGACCCATCGCCCATAATTTATACTCATTGACTACCACCTTCCGGTTATTCAGTCACTCTCAGGTATAAAAATAGCGCGTTAGATGGAAAAATATAGGGGCAGCAAAGCAAAGTGAGTCGATTCTATCCAACACCCCACCATGACCTTCAATTATTCCACCAAAGTCCTTCACTCTACTGTCTCGTTTAATCGCCGACATGCATAATCCACCAATAAACCCCATTAAGGTGATTACTAACGACATCAGTCCCGCCTCCCACAGGGAGAAAGGCGTTACCCAAAATAACGACATTCCCAGCAGTACAGAAACCAAAATCCCGCCAACAAATCCCTCGACCGTCTTATTGGGACTGAGCTTCGGCACAATTGGGCGTTTGCCCAATAATTTCCCGAATACGTACTGCAAAACATCGGACATTTGCACCACGATCATCAGGAACAACAATAACTTGATATTTTGATTCTCATATTCTGGGATATCCAGCATTAACAACGCTGGCGCATGGCTGATGGCAAATACCGTCATCAACATCCCCCACTGAATTTTGGCGGTTCGTTCCAGAAAATGGGTGGTGTCCCCAACCAAAGCTGTCCGGGCAGGTAAGAACAGGAAGACATACACGGGAATGAATACCAAGAATAACCCATACCACTGCATGCCAACCAAGACATACTGCACAGGCATAAAAACAAAGAAACACCAGAACAATGCCTCATGATCACTGCGACGAATCGGCATTAGCGTAATAAACTCACGCAAAGCAAAAAATGACATCACCGCAAACAAAATCACCAAACCTATTGGCCCAATCACAATAGCCAAAACACAGATGATACACATCATCCACCAGCCACGAATTCGGGCATTCAGATTATCGATAGTGGCATTGCTTTTTTCCCCCGAATACCGTAAGGCCAAAATACCACCAATCACACTGGCGATAACTAATATCCCGAATATCCCGCCCAGTAATAGCATCAGATCGTGATCGATATTTGTCATGGTACTAACTCCTCTAATATCCACGCTGGGTATTTTGATCCCTTTTATGTGAAGTAACAGTGATCAGATCTTTTAATCAACAAAGTAGACAGAACGTAAGATAATCAAGATTGGTCAAGATAACAACAGATCAGGGAAGAGGAAGAATTCGTTGATAAGCAATACTTTTATTGATTAAGAAATTGTGCTTAAAAATTCAAAAACTGTCAGAACTTACACCATGTTATAACATCGTATTTTTATTCGTGCCTGTCTGGGGAAAATGGTACAAAATACCAGCCAGAAATCCATTTTCCATTCTGGTAAGGCCATGTTTAAAGAAACCGTTAAAAACCACTTATCTTGGGGTACTTTTTTCGTCGGTGGTTACATCTCGCTTGTCTATGTAACTGGTATCACACGTTATAAAAACCTATTTTTTGCATTGATAGCGTTAACCGCACTCTACTTTCTTATTAAAAACCCCAAAAAATGCCTCTCTGCGTTGAAGAACAACATCGTACTGGCTCTGGGCATATTTACTTTGGCCTATCTCTATTCGATTATTATTTCCCCTGATCCCAGACTCAGTTTCAGTGAAATAAAAACACCTTTTTTCAGGGATGTCGTTCTCTCCAGTATCATCATCACCTTAGCATTGAGTCACACAGATACACTTAAAATACAGAAAATGATTATTGGTTCATTTCTGCTTGGATTATTATTCATTACACTGAAAGAAATGTACCTGTTTTACCTGGATTATCAGAACAATATTATGCCATTTACTAACTATAACCACCGTAGTGTGTCAGATGGCATCGTTTTCTTCTTTCCCGCACTGGTAGCCCTTTGGCATTTTCAAAATCCCCAAAATTATGTTCGTTTGACACTGACAATTTTATTTATCTTATCCGTATTCCTTGTATTGCTGGGAACTCTTTCCAGAGGGGCTTGGCTTGCCGTTTTTGTAATGTTTTTCATGATGATAATCATGAACAAAAACTGGAAGACTTTTATTGCCAGCGTTGTTTTCATCTGCGCCGCCATATTTGCTATCAAATCTGATTACCTTGGTAAGCAGTCAACTCTAACCTATAAATTGGAGCAAACAGATAGCAGTTACCGATATAGCAATGGAACACAAGGCTCAGCACTTACCTTAATTCTAGAGCATCCTCTCAAAGGCTATGGTGCTGGCAATAAAATATATGATCAAATTTATAATGAGAGCGCTAAAAATTATCCTGATTGGACATATCAAACATCCCTAGGTCCTCATAATATTTTCCTGACTATTTGGTTTTCTGCCGGCATATTAGGCCTCTGTGCTTTTTTATTTTTAATCTTCTCTTATCTGAAACAATCAGCTCAGGAGTGGAACACAAGTATCGGCTACAATAAGCAAGCTGGGTTAATCTTACTTATCTCTTTCTTTGGATATTTTATTGTCAGAGGGAACTTTGAAAGTGTTCATTTGAACATTTTGGGTATCTATCTTGGCTTACTGGCTGCATTGTGTCAGCAAAGATGGAATGAAGGCAGACTGAAAGTCGGAAAAGAAGATTAACTACTCTGAGGGCTATTCAATCTTTTTGGATAGCCCAAGATGAATTTAATAATAGTTAAAACCACTCAGCTAACGCTTTTGACAAAGATACACTGACATTACTCCAATCGTATTGGCTTATTGCCGTTTCCTTCGCATGTTCAGCAACAACGTTTAAATTATCGCGCAACAGAGTATCCGAAATATCTTTGGCAATGCTTTCTGGGGACAAAGGTTCTTGCAGTAAAAATCCCGTACTTTCAGGGATCACGAACTCTTTTATTCCTCCTCTGGGGCTGACCAAAACGGGTACACCACATGCCATTGATTCCAAGGCAACCATACAAAAGGCTTCCTCTCCTAATGAGGGTACAAGCGTTAAATCAGCAAGTGGATATACTTGGTGCATATCTGCCGGAGGTATACTCCCTGCAAGAATACAGCTATCAGCCATTTTTGCGGCTTTATCCAACACTTTTTTCCGATAAACTTCTCGTTCGCCTTTTTTAACCGTTACATGATCGCCAATCAAAAGCAGCTTGATATTTTGATCTTTTTTGTGCAGCAAATTGACTGCATCCATGAGTTCAATAACACCTTTACCTTTATCTAATCGGCCAGCATACAAAATGACAATTTCGTCATTTTTTAGGCCAAAATGTTCTCTTTTCCAGCTAACTTCCTGCTTATACAGCTCCTTATCGATACCATTTGGTACTATTTTGATATTCTTAATTTTTGCCTCTGAAAGAAAAAAATCGGCTAAAAAATGACTAGGAGTAATAAGCTTTGTTTCAGGCCCTAAATCAACAATTTTATGTTTATTATGCAAATGAAGTGCCATCAGTTTTTCTGGATAAAACTGCTTCACAGAGTTATAAAGCGAAATGGAATTCTGAATGATCAGAATCGGTTTCTCACCGTCAGGACTTTGATAACGCCTGACAATATCTATCACCCTTTTGGCATAAGGGTAAGGATCTAAGCGAGACCATTTCCTAAAAAGACGTTTATATATCCTACTGGTATGTATTCTATGAATGGTGCCATATTCACTGACTTTTTCTACACTTTTCTCCGTTCTTTCCCCTTTACAAATAACCAAATTATTAGCCTGACTGATTTTGGCTACGTTATAGATCCACCACTCTACTGCGGCTGCATAGTTTGGAGGAATAGAATGAAATTCAGGAGCAACAAAAACAAATTTTTTCATGAGGAAACAATCAGTATAAATCATTCATCGGATTAGATAAAAAAAGGCCAGTTTATGCAAGTATCTGATGATACGAATCATTCCATTCTTCATCTTTTCTAATCATCGCATTTAAGATGGTCAGCAGTTTGCGCTAACAATTTTCTGTAATTAGCCATAGTGATTTCTCCAAGTCGTCCAAGTGATGGGGGCACTCAAAATCAGGGAAAAGTTTTTTTGCTTAAAAAAGCCCTGCTATTCTTCTGGCGGTGTGCAATATTCTGAGGATCTTTATAGTTTCCATATCCTCATCGTAACGGTAGAGCATAATGAAGGGAAAATGAGGGATAACGAGTTTTCTATAACGTTCATCCGAGCTATTACAAGCTTTCATGCCTGCATACGGGGTTACTTTCAGAAGTTCAGCCATTTCCACGAACTTTGCATCAATTTCATCAGCCAATAACAACCCAGCCTGTTCAAAGAAGTAGAGATAAATTTGTTCTCGGTCAGTTTGCGCGCTTTCTTCCCAAAAAATAGTTATCACTTTATCCTCTGCTCAGCTTATTACGCAGTAGAGCCATCCGACGCAGGCTTTCGGCATCATCAATAAAATGAGCCGTACTGTTTTCACATCGGTCAATCGCTTTTTCAATTTCAGCTTCTAACCAGTGAGCATGGGTATTTTTTTGATACTCACGTTCTTCATTCGCCAATTCTTCAGCTTTTTGTCTCATTAACTTTGTTAAGTCTGTTTGATGGCGTTTGGCAGCTTGCATGGCTAATCGCTTGGTTTCTTCATCAATACGAAAATGAATTGTCTCCATTCATTTCCCCTTAGTTAGCTATTACTTCAAAATATGTTGTCGTTTGTGTTGTCATATTAGCACAGCAAACTAAAATAATAATGCTGTTTTTAAAAAAACAATCTTGATACCTGAGTAAATTTCGGTCAACTATTTGAATGTATAGAATGGTAATTCAAGAAGCCCCAATAATTAGGGGCTATAACCAAAGTGCCCACACTTGGAAAATTTTAGGTCATCTACAGTTGCTTAATAAAAATTATCCATATGATTTTAAAGGAAATTAAGATTAATAGGCAGATAAAAAAAAGCCCCTCAAGGGGGCTAAAAGACAGGGATGGTGTCTATGGCAAGGAAAATCGTTGTTGATGCTACTGTATAACAAAAAAATCAGTTCACTTTTCGAGCTTCACATTCGTATTCGTTTGTTTTAAACGATTTTTTAACAGCTCTTTCTGCTCCGGTGTTAACAATTGATAAATCTGATTATTAATCCGTGCAATTTCTACACCTATAGCGACATTCTTTTCAGCTATTTTTTCAAGCTGTAAACGAACCTCAACTTCATCAAAATCTGCTGCAGTCAAAAGCGCATTCAACTTTCCATGTTCAGCACGCACATCAATCAACGGCTGCTCATACTGATGCTGCTCTTTGACTAAATTCCACATCTGCTCGCGTTGTTGTTCAGTTAATGCGACTCCACCGAAGATATAACTATAGTTATATTGACTGTCTCGGTGATGATTAAAATTCTTCTTGTAACTATATGGCATACAATATGAGTATGCAGCGGAAGAATTAACCTCAGAAATATGATCCGTATCAGCAGTTTTAGCTAAAGCCCCTGTTGTTCTGAGAACAACCATTGACGCTAAAGCCAATATTGCTATGTTACGCATTAAATTTCCTCGCTTTCTCGAACAGCAGCATTCGATTCAGTGTGGATAACTATAATCCTGCGGCTGCAAACTAGCGTCAGAGCATGTAAAAGAACGTAAAGTCATGGAATAGCGGAGTTTGTTATCGTATTTTGCTCTTGGAGGAAGAATTAATGCATAAAATCTTATTAGTTGATGATGACCGCGAGCTGACATCGCTATTAAAAGAATTGCTCGAGATGGAAGGATTCAATGTTGTCATCGCCTACGATGGTGAACAGGCTTTACAATATATCGATTCTTCAATTGACCTATTATTACTGGACATCATGATGCCGCGCAAGAACGGCATTGAAACACTGAAAGAGCTACGGCAATACCATCAAACCCCTGTTATCATGTTAACGGCTCGTGGTAGCGATTTAGACCGTGTTTTAGGATTAGAGCTGGGAGCTGATGATTATCTTCCCAAACCGTTTAACGATCGCGAACTGGTCGCACGCATACGTGCCATTTTGCGCCGTTCCAACTGGAGTGAACAACAAGCTGATATTGGGACACCTATACTGGAGATCGATAAACTGCAACTCAATCCCGGACGCCAGGAAGCCAGTTTTGATGGTACGATTTTGGATCTCACTGGCACAGAGTTCACCCTGCTTTATTTATTAGCACAGCATTTGGGACAAGTCGTTTCCCGCGAACATTTAAGTCAGGAAGTGTTAGGAAAACGTTTGACTCCTTTTGATCGGGCTATTGATATGCATATTTCGAATCTACGCCGTAAATTACCCAACAGAACTGATGAACTACCATGGTTTAAGACATTACGCGGCCGTGGATACTTAATGGTCTCCGCAAAATGATCAACAGTTTGACAGCCCGTATATTCGCCATTTTTTGGTTCACGCTAGCACTTGTTCTGATGATAGCCTTAATGGCTCCAAAACTGGACTCACGGCAGTTAACACCTCTTTTAGATAGTGAATATCAGTTGGGGAAAGAACTGGCAAAACAAGTAGAAGAAGAATTAATGCACGATTCAGGGAATGACCTATTCTGGTGGTTGCGTCTGGATCGTGCTATTGCTTTGTGGACTCCCCCGGGCCAACGCCTGATCCTCGTCTCCAGCGAAGGGCTGATTAGTGACATTAATACCCCGCCCCATCAACAACAAGTCATCCGCAACTTTATCGGCCAATCCGATAATGCTGATCATCCTAAAAAGAAAAAATATGGTCGTTCTGAAATACTCGGCCCCTTTTCTGTCCGCGATGGCGAAGATCATTACCATCTCTACATCATTAGGCCAGCGGGCAGCCCACAATCAGATTTTATTAACTTGATGTTTGACCGGCCATTTTTACTGCCTGCGGCCACCATGTTAATCAGCGCTCCATTACTCTTATGGCTGTCATGGAGTCTGGCAAAACCCGCTCGTAAACTTAAAAACGCGGCCGATGACGTCGCGAAAGGAAACTTACGGCAACACCCTGAGCTGGAATCCGGTCCCCAAGAGTTTTTAGCAACCGGCAGTAGTTTCAACCAGATGATTAGTGCACTGGAAAGGATGGTCACCGCCCAACAACGACTGATTTCCGATATCTCCCATGAACTGCGCACACCGCTTACCCGTTTACAACTGGCGACCGCCTTACTACGCCGCCGTCACGGTGAAAGCAAAGAGCTGGCACGTATCGAAACAGAAACCCAACGTCTGGATGGTATGATTAATGACCTGCTAGTACTTTCCCGCAATCAACATAAAAACGAGTTACTGCGCGAGAATATCAAAGCCCACGATATATGGGCTGACATTCTGGAGAATGCAAAATTCGAAGCTGAGCAGATGAGCAAAACGCTGGATATCGTCTCACCTCCCGGAAACTGGATAATTTACGGCAACCCAGCAACACTCGGCAGCGCATTAGAAAACATCGTCCGCAATGCACTGCGTTACTCCAGCAACCATATCGCCGTTGCATTTAAGGCAGATAACCAAGGTGTAACGATTAGCGTTGATGATGATGGCCCAGGAGTCAGCCCAGAAGACCGCGAACATATTTTCCGCCCGTTTTATAGGACGGATGAGGCACGGGATAGAGAATCTGGTGGAACTGGATTAGGGTTGGCGATTGTTGAAACGGCAGTGAGTCAACATCGAGGTTGGGTGAAAGCAGAAGATAGCTCATTGGGGGGATTACGGTTGGTGATTTGGCTGCCATTGCATGGAAGATAAGCAGCTTTCGTTTTGAAATTTAGTTAGTTACAAACTATAACAATGAAAGAAAAAAAAGCTATTATACTTGACCTCAATGCGTCGAGAGACTAATCTCATCGCTGCTTAACACAAATCGTTGGTATGTTAGTTTTTGTTAAGCAGAAAATCCTTTTATATTAACTGGATAAGTCAAATTGTTACACACAACAGGCACTCTGGGAGCCATAACCTAGTGCGGTAGCTTTGGTTATACATGACAATTCATATTCCATAAAACTTCCTTTCCAATTTCACATCAATCCTAAGATCAACTAAAAATCTCAAAAATGAAAATTCTGGTTACTGGCGGAGCAGGTTTTATTGGTTCTGCATTAATTCGATATATTATCAACCACACTAATGATAGCGTTATCAACGTTGATAAGCTTACTTATGCAGGCAATTTGGAATCACTCAAAGAAATTGACAGTAGTCCACGTTACGTTTTCGAACGTGCGGACATTTGTGATGGCGGGGCGATGACCCGGATTTTTTCCGAGCACCAGCCTGATGCAGTGATGCACCTCGCAGCCGAAAGCCACGTTGACCGTTCAATCACCAGCTCTGCTGCGTTTATTGAAACGAACATTGTCGGCACCTATGTGCTGCTCGAAGCCGCTCGTAAATACTGGGAGCAACTCGATGAAACGCGCAAAACCGCGTTCCGTTTCCACCACATCTCCACTGACGAAGTGTACGGTGATTTGCCCCACCCTGACGAAGTCGTAGCCGGGGAAGCACTGCCGCTTTTCACCGAGCAGACCGCATATGCCCCAAGCAGCCCTTACTCTGTTTCCAAAGCATCCAGTGATCACCTAGTGCGTGCATGGCGCAGAACCTATGATTTCCCGACTATTGTGACCAATTGTTCAAACAATTACGGTCCTTTCCATTTTCCAGAAAAACTAATCCCGCTGGTCATTCTGAACGCACTGGAAGGCAAACCGCTGCCAATCTACGGCAAAGGCGATCAAATTCGCGACTGGCTGTTCGTTGAAGATCATGCGCGCGCGCTCTATCTAGTGGTGACCGAAGGCACATCTGGCGAAACTTATAATATTGGTGGACATAACGAGAAACAGAATCTCGATGTTATTCATACTATTTGCGACTTGCTGGATGAAATCGTACCAAAAGCGACCTCTTATCGCAGCCAGATCATCTACGTAACCGATCGCCCGGGCCATGATCGCCGCTATGCGATCGATGCCAACAAAATCAGCAAAGAGCTTGGTTGGAAACCGCTGGAAACGTTTGAGAGCGGTATCCGCAAAACGGTTAAGTGGTACTTATCAAACACCTCGTGGGTCGAGAACGTGAAGAGTGGTGCCTACCAGTCGTGGATTGAGCAAAACTATGGGGAACGTAGTAAATGAACATTCTGTTGTTCGGCAAGAATGGACAAGTTGGATGGGAACTTCAACGTTCGCTCGCGCCGCTCGGCAACTTGATTGCTCTGGATGTACAATCTACTGAATATTGTGGTGATTTCAGCAATCCGGCAGGTATTGCCGAAACTGTACGTCGCATCAAGCCGGACGTAATTGTCAATGCTGCTGCTCATACGGCCGTCGACAAAGCGGAGTCTGAACCTGAGTTTGCCTTGTTGCTGAACTCCGAAAGCGTAGAAGCCATCGCCCGAGAAGCCGCAAAAATTGACACCTGGGTCATCCACTATTCAACCGATTATGTTTTCTCTGGAGAGGGTGAAAAGCCGTGGGTGGAAACTGATAACCCAGCGCCACTGAACGTCTATGGCCAGACAAAATTAGCAGGTGAGAAAGCACTGCAGGAAAACTGCCCGAAGCATCTCATTTTTCGCACCAGTTGGGTTTATGCCGGTAAAGGCAATAATTTTGCGAAAACGATGCTGAAACTAGCGAAGGAACGTCAGGAGCTTTCTATTATTAACGACCAGTTTGGTGCGCCGACAGGAGCTGAACTATTAGCTGATTGTACTGCTCATGCTATTCGTACTGCCATTACGCAACCGCAAGTGGCAGGGTTATATCATTTAGTCCCTGAGGGAGAAACCTGCTGGTATGACTACGCCAGGCTGGTTTTTACTGAGGCAAAACGCGCAGGGATAGAACTGGCGCTGAGCAAATTAAACGCAATATCTACAGATAATTTTCCTACACCGGCGAAGCGTCCGCATAATTCACGTTTGAATACAAACAAATTTCAGCACACCTTCGGTCTAGTACTCCCGCATTGGGAAGTAGGCGTAAAACGCATGTTGGCAGAGTTGATTACAACAACTGCACCTTAACTCACTCTCTGAGACAGTAAAATGAAAACACGGAAAGGTATTATTCTGGCTGGCGGTTCGGGAACTCGTCTTTACCCTGTGACCATGGTTGTGAGCAAGCAGTTGCTGCCGATTTATGACAAGCCGATGATCTATTATCCGCTGTCAACTCTGATGTTGGCTGGCATTCGCGATATCCTGATTATCAGTACACCACAGGATACGCCACGCTTTGAGCAATTGCTTGGCGATGGTAGTCAGTGGGGGCTAAATTTACAATACAAAGTGCAGCCAAGCCCAGATGGCCTAGCACAGGCGTTTATTATCGGTGAAGAGTTTATTGGCGATGATGACTGCGCGTTAGTGCTAGGCGACAATATTTTCTACGGTCATGATTTGCCAAAACTGCTTGATGGCGCAGTGAATCAGGAAAGCGGGGCGACTGTTTTTGCTTACCACGTTAACGATCCTGAGCGCTATGGTGTCGTTGAGTTTGATAAACAAGGCACGGCAATCAGCCTTGAAGAAAAACCAGCTGAGCCGAAAAGTAACTATGCAGTGACCGGGCTCTATTTTTATGACAATGATGTCATTGAAATGGCTAAAAACCTGAAACCTTCTGCGCGTGGCGAACTGGAAATTACCGATATTAACAGCCTGTATCTGGAGAAGGGTTGTCTGTCAGTGGCAACGATGGGGCGTGGTTACGCGTGGCTCGATACCGGAACGCATCAAAGTCTGATCGAGGCCAGTAACTTTATCGCGACTATTGAAGAACGTCAGGGATTGAAAGTGTCCTGTCCTGAAGAAATTGCTTTCCGCAAAGAGTTTATTGACGCTGAACAAATCGAAAAACTAGCTAAACCACTAGCAAAAAATAATTATGGAAAGTACCTACTGAAGATGATTGGTAAAAAATAACTATAAAAGAAAGGCATTATGCCTTTCTTTTAATCAAGTCCTCAGTATCAATCGAATAATGACTGTTAATAAATAACTTACAATGAAAATATTGATCACGGGCATCTCTGGTTTTTTAGGTTCCAGACTTTCTGAGTTGCTAATGAATAGGTCATTCGATGTTTCAGGTAGCTCACGCACAGGTGATGCAACACGAAATATCTACACCACTGGCGATATTGATGGTCATACCGATTGGCATGACATCGTCTATGGTTGTGATATCGTTATTCATGCGGCTGGACGCGCGCACATTCTGAATGACAAAGAAACAGATATTGCCGAGGCGTTTAAAAAGGTGAATTGTGATGCGACAATAAAGCTCGCTGAAGATGCCTTTGCAGCGGGTGTCAAGCAATTTATCTTTATCAGTTCGATCGGGGTAAATGGTGATAATTCAAAACAACAAACCATTAGAGAAAATTCCATACCGCATCCCGTTTCACACTATGCAATTTCCAAATACGAAGCAGAAAAACAGCTGCTGGAAAAATACAAAAACACGAAGATGACCATTACCATTATCCGTCCAGCATTAATTTGTGGCCCAAATGCGCCGGGAAATATCGAGCGCCTACTGAAGCTGGTGGCAAGTGGTCTGCCGTTGCCGTTCAAAAAAGTCAACAATGTCAGAAGCATGGCGTCACTGGACAACGTATGTGATTTTATTGCCCATTGCATTGATAATCCGTTGGCAAAAGACGAGACATTTGTTTTTTCTGATGAAATTGAATTATCAATCGAAGAGATTGCTAGCACGATTGGCGCAGGGATGGGGAAAAAAGCCAGATTGATCTATTTCCCGCCCTTTATCTTAAAGTCGCTGTTATCTTTGCTGGGCAAAAAGAAAATGTATGAGCAGCTTTTCGAGTCGTTATCTATTGATTCATCAAAATCCAGAACGTTGATGAAGTGGCAACCGGTTGTAACTATCCGGGATTCCCTTTTCGCTGCGGGTCAGACATTTCACGAGGATAAAAAATAATGTCATTCATCGTCATGTTGCTGGCGGCGTTTATTATTACTTGCGTTCTGACCTGGCTGTTGCGAGTTTATGCCATTCGCAATAATGTCCTCGATATTCCGGTACATCGCAGTTCGCACTCCATTCCCACCCCTCGCGGTGGCGGCGCTGCCATTGTTATCACTCTGCTCGCTTTTGTGGTTACTGGCTATTTTTCTCAGCTTATTTCTAGCGATGTAGTGCTGACGTTGGCTGTTCCTGGTCTAATCACCGCTGTTATCGGTTTTCTCGACGATCACGGGCACATTGACGCAAAATTGCGCCTAGCGTTCCATTTCCTGACTGCCGCTTCTGGGCTTTATTTTATCGGTGGGTTCCCGACGGTTGTGATTGCTGGTTACAGCATCAATATTCCGGTTGTCGGCACTATTTTTGGTCTGCTGTTTCTTGTCTGGATGCTGAATCTATATAATTTTATGGATGGGATTAATGGTATTGCAGGCAGTGAAGCGGTATCGTTCGGTGCATTAAGCCTGCTGGTTATTAGCTTAAGTAACCCAGCATTGTTAGGTCAAGATTTGTCCGCCTGCCTGCTGGTTCTAGCCGGCGCCAGCCTCGGATTCCTAGTATGGAACTTCCCGGTTGCGCGCATTTTCATGGGCGATGCAGGCAGCGGGTTTCTCGGGATCGTTATTGGTCTGCTGGTCTTAATTGCCAGCCATGCAGATAGCCGCCTGTTCTTTGCTGAACTGATTTTACTGGGCGTGTTTGTGGTCGATGCGACCGTAACGCTGTTATGCCGCATAGTGCGTAGGCAAAAACCTTTTGAAGCGCATGCCAGCCATTGTTATCAAATACTGTCCCGCCACTATCAATCCCACTCTAAGGTCACAACGGGTGCGATAGCAATCAACGTATTTTGGCTAACGCCTCTTTCTTTTGCTGCAGCAACATCGCACCTTGATGGCGTCTTGGCTCTTATCATTGCATGGGCTCCTTTAGTCGCATTAGCATGGAAATGTGGGGCGGGTATTAAGGATAAGATTCGAGCATAAGCGTTGGTATTCGCAATTTGTTTTTGAATATAAAGTCACGACTGGATGTACCACAATAAAATCCAGATAGTTAATCAAGTAGCGTGTAAAAGATTAGGAATATCATGTTAGTCTGGTTTGTCTCATTACCAAGGTCATACAAAAGAATAATCTCTCTTTCCATAGACATTTTTCTTTTACTCTTCTCTTTTTGGCTCGCTTTCTGGTTAAGAATTGATGCATTAATGCCAATCACCAGCATCCATCATTGGTATCTTGTTTCTTTCAATACTCTGGTAACATTGCTAGTCTTTATTAAGCTGGGCTTGTATCGAGCAGTTTTGCGCTATCTGAGCGCTAAACTGTTGGTTGCAGTGGCCATCGGCATGGCGTTATCTGCCGTGCAACTAGTTATGCTTGCCTCCGTCACCAGTATCTATTTGCCGCGTACGATCCCAGGTATCTATTTTGCCGTTGGTCTGTTGCTCGTTGCCGGTTCGCGGCTTTTACTACGCATGCTGCTCAACACTGACATGAATTTCGGTACTAAGGTCATTATTTATGGTGCGGGTGCATCCGGATGCCAACTGTTACCGGCGTTGAGTCAGGCCGCGGAATATTATCCGATTGCGTTCGTTGATGATAATGAGAAGTTACAAAATACAATCATTCACGGCGTCACAGTTTATAGCCCGCAAAAACTGAAATGGCTGGTTGATAAGTATGATGCCAAGAAAATACTTTTAGCTATGCCAAGTGCTGGACGTGAACGAAAAAGAGAAGTGATTGCTAGGCTAGAAGGGCTGCCCTGCGAAGTGTTGTCTATTCCTGGCATGGTCGATTTGGTTGAAAGTAAAGCCACAATAGATACGATCAAGAAAGTCTCGATTGCCGATCTACTGGGTAGGGATTCCGTTGCGCCGCTACCACAATTGATCTCCAGAAATATCAAAGATAAAGCGGTGCTGGTCACCGGAGCCGGGGGGTCAATTGGCTCTGAACTATGTCGGCAGATACTCAACAATAACCCCAGCACGCTGGTTCTATATGAGATTTCTGAATTCTCCCTGTATGCCATTGAGAGCGAGCTGAGTGGTCTTATCAAACATCTGAATGAGAGCACTACGCTAGTACCAATTCTTGGGTGTGTGCAGGATCAACACCACCTTGAACGTGTGATGACCCGTTTTAAAATTGAAACGGTCTACCACGCGGCAGCCTATAAGCATGTGCCATTGGTTGAATATAATGTTGTTGACGGCGTCATGAACAACATTTTCGGTACATTGAATTGTGCGAAGGCTGCTATCAACAGCGGCGTGAGTAAATTTGTACTGATTTCAACAGACAAAGCGGTACGTCCAACAAATACGATGGGCGCGACAAAGAGGATGGCCGAACTGGTGCTGCAATCTTTGTCTGTGCACCAGAAATCTACCTGTTTCTGTATGGTACGCTTTGGTAACGTTCTTGGCTCATCCGGCTCTGTTGTACCATTATTTGAAAAACAGATTGAAGCGGGTGGCCCAGTAACACTGACACATCAGGATATCATTCGCTATTTTATGACCATCCCGGAAGCTGCACAGCTGGTTATTCAGGCTGGCGCGATGGGCAAAGGCGGCGATGTGTTTGTGCTCGATATGGGCGAACCAGTGAAAATTCTGGATCTGGCTCACCGCATGGTCTCCCTGAGTGGTTTGCGCGTGAAAGATGAAGAGACGGGGCAAGGTGATATTGCAATTAAAATCACTGGATTACGGCCTGGAGAAAAGTTATTTGAAGAGCTGCTGATTGGAGAAGATGTTGAAAAAACGCAGCATCCACGCATTTTGACCGCCAATGAAATAATGCTCGACTACGATGAATTACAAGAATATTTATGCGAAATCAAGAGAGCCTGTGTGAATTATGATCAAGTCAAAATACGAGAGATTCTAATTAGCGCGCAGACCGATTTTCAACCTTCTGATGATATCTGCGATATTTTGTCTTAAGGTTTTGGGCATGGCAGTAATAGCGGTGGCAAGATGTTGATTATTATCGCTAATATTTATTAACTTAATGTATCGGAATTAAAATGCTCGTAACAGCAACCCAAATACCTGGCGTGTTGATTTTTGAACCTAGAGTCTTCAAAGATGAACGCGGATATTTTTACGAAAGCTTCAATCATGCCAAATTTGAAGAATCAGTCGGCCATAAAGTCACTTTTGTCCAAGATAACCAATCAAAATCGCAGAAAGGCGTTGTCCGTGGTTTACATTTCCAAGCTGCGCCCTCAGAACAGGGCAAATTAGTTCGCTGCATTGCTGGTGAAGTCTATGATGTCGCGGTTGATATCAGGGAAGGTTCTCCAACGTTTGGTCAGTGGGTTGGTCTACATTTATCTGCTGAGAACTGCAAACAACTGTGGATCCCGAAAGGTTTTGCGCATGGCTTTGCTACGTTAAGTGATTCGACGATTTTCTGTTATAAAACAACAAATTACTATAATCCTAAAGCGGAGCGAACCATTCTGTGGAACGATCCTACACTGGCCATTGACTGGCGTGTAGAACAACCAATCTTATCCGATAAAGACAAAATTGCGCCTCTGTTACAGCAATTACTGGAGAATAACGGTGGATATTAAACTAATTCCTCTTCAAACCCATGGCGATGAGCGTGGTTCTTTGGTTGCTCTGGAGTATGGCAGTAATATTCCATTCGAAATCAAACGTGTTTATTACCTGTTCAATACCGGTAAAGGCGTCAAACGTGGTTTCCACGCGCACAGAAATCTCAAACAGATTGCTATTGCCGTTCGCGGTTCTTGCCGATTCGTTCTGGATGATGGCAAAGAGCGAGTGAGCCTGCTACTGGATAACCCTGCGCAGGGCTTAGTGATTGAATCCTTCATCTGGCGTGAAATGGTCGATTTTTCAGAAGATTGCGTTCTGATGGTGTTGGCCAACGAACTCTATGATGAGAGCGACTATGTGCGCAATTACGATGACTTTCTGGAGTCGGTTCAGGGGAGGGCGTGATGGCTGTGACTGGTAATTGGATTTTGACCGATGACGAGTTTATGAAACCCTCGTACAGGATAAGCCCGTTCAGTACATCATCCATTGCAAAGAATTGCGGTTTACCACCGACCAGCAAGGATGTGCAGTTTTTTGAAAAAAGACATCCGGCGTACCATCAGCACTATTTGCTCAAAGCGCGTCATGGTATCACGCTGGCGTTAACCAATTTGGAGCTGTCAGAAACAGATTATGTCACAGTGCTTACCACCACGGATAATCTGTACGTCAGCGGGTGCGTGATGAATGCGATTGAAGCTGTTTGCAAATGGAACCGCACGCTGAATGAAGAAACCAAAGCTATCGTGGTTGTCCATGAGTTTGGCACTGTGTATCCGGATATGGATAAGCTCTACCAGCTTGGTGTTCCCGTTATCGAAGACTTTGCTCATTCATTTAATTCTTCGTCTGCAGACTCCGGACGCAGTGATTTCGTCGTCTATAGCTTTCCTAAGTATTTCCCGATTCAGTTCGGTGGAATTATCCTTAGTCGCAAGGCGTTAACCACTAAGCCAGAGCTGGGCGCAGAGTACGAAAACTATATTAAGTGTGTAGTTTCCGCACATGTTGACCATGTTGAGGAATATGCCGACATACGATGGAAAAACTATCGCTATCTGTTGGAGCTGTTTGCGGGCTTGTCCTGTACGCCACGTTTTACTTTTAGCGAACAGGAAACACCGTCCGTATTTATGTTTTGCCCTCCGGCAGGGGTTGACCTTATTGCTCTGAAAACATTTATGCAGGGTAACGGAATAGAATGCAGTGTTTTTTATGGCGAACAGACGTTTTTCATTCCTCTGCACGATAGACTGCAACAAGCAGACCTAGACTATTTTGTTTTTGTCTACAATGAATTTATTCAACGGGGTGCGTGATGAAATTAGAAAACATTACATTGGTTGGTAGTGCAACAGTAGATCCTTCGACAAGCATTAATAATGTTCGTTTAGGAGATAATGTTAAAATTGCTAAACGATGCTCTGTTTTTGGCTCAAAGGAAAACGTTCTTGAAATTGGTCATGACAGCTATGTCGGCATGAATTCAATTTTAAACGGCTACAGTGCCAAATTAATTATCGGTGCTCATGTAAGCATTGCTCAAAATGTAAACATAATGACCGATTCAGGTCCAAACGCCAGCGAGCTTTTGCAAAAAATCTATCCGATTCAGAAAGAAAAAGTAGAAATTGGCGATCACTGCTGGATTGGCACTTCGGCGACTATTATGCCCGGTGTTAAATTGGGTAATTTTTGTATTGTCGCGTCGAATAGCTACGTCAATACTTCATTTGAAAACTATTCAATTATAGGTGGAACACCTGCTCGATTAATTAAGAGAATTGATCCTTATGAGCTGGAGAAAGATTAAGTTATGACCAGAATAGCATCGAATGAAAAATATGCTGTTAACCTAGTTGATGAGTATGCGGAAAATAATTTTTTTTCCAGTAAATGCTTTATTGAACACCAGATTATCGTGCAGAAAAAAGAGGTAAGAACATTTGCTCTGGTGGATCTTACAAGCAACAAACAACTCGCCATCAAATCTTTTGCCCGCGAACAAAACTCCTCTGACTGGACGTCCCCGGTAACCGGTGCTTTTGGACCCGTTGAGGCCAGCGAACTTATTTCTATGTGCGAGCTGGATTTTTTCATCAGCGTTATCTCTAATTATCTGTTATCTCTGGAAAATAGCGCTAAAATCGTCTGGCGCCTGCCACCACAGTATTACCAAAGCAAAGTCCACACCAAAGTTCAGAATGTGCTGTTCCGCCAAAAATGGGTTCTGGATGAATATGATCTTAACTTTCATCTCCCCATTACCTGCTATGAGGATTTTCGCTCTAACCTCGGTAGCAGTAAGCGAAACCAGCTTAACCGCATGACAAAGTCTAAGCCTGAATTTAACGAAACAACCACGGCTGAGCAGCGTAAAAGCGTTTATGACGTCATTAAGTTAAACCGAGAAAGTCAGGGATTCCCGATGACCATGTCATGGGAGGCAATTGAAGCGCTTTCTCTCGCCATGGGTGAGAAGATTAAGTTTTATATTCTGACGCGCGACAATGTTGTTCTTGCTGGCGCTATTTGTCTGATACTCGACACCAATACATTATATGTGTTTTACTGGGGCGAACATCCGGAATATAGAAAAGATTCTACCATCATTAAGTTAGCCGAAGGTATCTATCTGGCAGCCGCTGAAGGCGGGTTTTCGACGCTTGATATTGGCACTTCGACAGACCATTCAGAACCAAATCAGGGATTGCTCAATTTTAAAGAGAGCATTGGTTGCCTGGTTAGTCAAAAAATTACAGTTAGCTTAAGCAAAGATGGAAAATAAATGAAAGTAGACTTTTTGAATCTGCAACAAATTAACACACGCGATGCTCAAGAAATGCTTATGGCATGCAAAGATGTTATTGATTCTGGTTATTATATCGGCGGCGATAAAGTTGATGCCTTCGAAAATGAATTTGCAGCTTACTGCGGAGCAAGGCACTGCATTAGCGTGGCAAATGGTCTTGACGCATTAAACCTTGTTTTACGCGCTTGGAAACTAAAGGGCTGCCTGCAAAACGGTGATGAAGTCATTGTTCCTGCTAACACCTACATTGCATCGGTGCTTGCGATCACTGATAACGGGTTAGTACCTACACTTGTTGAGCCTGACTATAATACATTCAACATCACTGCGGCTGGTATTGAATCCGCTATCACTGCGAAAACGAAAGCCATCCTTCCTGTGCATCTGTACGGTCAGTTAGCGCCAATGCCTGAGATTATGAGCATTGCCGAAAAACATAACCTGTTAGTGCTGGAAGACAGTGCCCAAGCGCATGGCGCCATGCTTGAGGGGAAACGTGCGGGTACATGGGGCCATGCCGCTGGCTTTAGTTTTTACCCAGGTAAAAACCTCGGTGCATTGGGTGATGCTGGAGCCGTAGTGACGAATGATGACGAGTTGTCAAATGCGATCAAAGCGTTGCGCAACTATGGTTCGCACAAAAAATATGAAAACCTGTATCAGGGGCTGAATAGTCGCCTGGATCCGATACAGGCCGCAATGCTCAGCGTTAAATTAAAACGTCTGGAGAGTGATACTGCGCACCGTCGTCGCATTGCGGATATATATATCAAGAACATGAATAATGTACTGGTGACTACGCCATTGGTCACCGAAGCGGCTGCCCATGTCTGGCATTTATTTGTGATTAAAACCTCGCATAGACAACAGTTGCAGGAGTGGTTAGCGGCGAACAACATTCAAACGCTAATTCACTATCCTGTTCCGCCGCATAAACAACAGGCCTACTCTGAGCTGAACTATCTGCATTATCCGATCACTGAGCAAATTCATGAAGAGGTATTGTCACTGCCAATATCTCCGATTTTGACAGAAGATGAAGCGATGTATGTCGTAAACAAAATCAATGAATTTAAAGTGTAAGAACAAATTTAATGCGGGCTCTATTTAGCGTCACTTTTTGGACCGGTTTGCTGACAATATGTAAAATGGCTGTGGGTTTTGTTATTACAAAATTTGTAGCTGTTTACGGCGGCCCTTCAGGACTGGCTCTTTTAGGACAGTTACAGGCTATTGTCACAAGTTTCAATGGCATAATTAACGCTCCGGTCAGTAACGGGATCGTTCGCTACACCGCCGAGAATTATGACGTTGGTATCGACAAATGCACGCCCTGGTGGCGTGCAGGTATACGCTGTACGATATTCCTCTATCTTATCATCCTAGCCGTTGTTTTATTCTACTCGAACTATCTGGCGCGGGTTTTTCTGGCAAATGAAGAGTATGCCTGGATAATTGTCTTGGCAGGTTTTTTTTTGCCATTTACTGCCATCGGAACCTTTGTCAACTCCGTCATCAACGGTGCGAAAGATTATAAGAAATATGTCATTGTTGGCATGTTCTCAACGCTATTATCATGTCTGATAATGGTGGTGTTAATCTATTACAAGAAATTGCACGGCGCACTTATTTCTGTTTGTATTCAATATGCGTTGGCTGGGCTTATCTCTATCGCTTTTGTCTGTCGACAAAAGTGGTTCAAGCTGGCTAATTTCTTCGGTAAAGCAAACAAAGAGAATGTTAAAGGTATCGCGGGTTATATTTGCATGGCGGTGATCAGTGCCATTGCTTTACCCACCGCGTTACTGTTGATCCGTAACGAAATGGTTGGCCAGCTTGGCTGGATGCTTACGGGACAATGGCAGGCCGTATGGCGGATATCAGAAGTCTACCTTAGCGTCTTGACGCTTGCGCTCGGAGTTTACTATTTGCCAAAGCTTTCCTCTATTGGCGATAGCAATAAAATTCTGGCAGAAGTAAAAACGACAAGCTACCTGATGTTTGGTCTGGCTATCATTATGGCGCTCAGCGTCTACGTGATGAAAGATTTTATTATTCTGATTTTGTTCTCACCAGAATTTTTACCGGCGCGAGAGCTTTTCACTATTCAGCTCGTGGGAGACTGCCTGAAACTCATTAACTGGGTTTACACTTACCCTATGCTAGCGCGTGGTTCTACGCGTTGGTTTATCTCGCTCGAGTTATTCTTCGCCTTTTTGTTCTATATTTTAACTACCATTTTGCTGCACTTTACGAATCTAGCTGTCGCCTCCGTATTGTATTCATACGTCATGGTCCAGCTGGTTTGTTTCCTGTTCTTGCGACTTGCACTAAAACATATCATTCGTTAAATCGGAAGGAATAATGCTAGAGTTGACCTATGCAATGCCTTGCTATAACCATAGCGCTTTTTTGGTTGAGGCTTTGGATTCTATAAAAAATGATGTCGCGACTCACGATTTCAGTTATGAAGTATTAATTATCGATGATGGTTCACCGGATGATTCAGTTAACGTTATCAAACAATGGATGGAAACCAACAGCGATATCAATGTTCGTTTAATTACGCAAGAAAACCATGGCATTGCCAAAACTGTCAATAAACTCTATAACAACTCTGACGGTAAATTCGTTCGGCTTTCCGCTTCCGATGATATCGTTCTTCCCGGCAGCTCCGCTGCGATGATGGCACTTGCCGCGGATAATATCACCTGCGTGTTTGGTGATGGCACCGTTATTGACAACGATAGCAAGAAAGTTGGCGATAGCTTTATGGATTATCATGGCGGGAACCCTGACGATCTGCGAAATAACCAGCGTATTCCGCAAAAATTGATCGACAAATGGTGTATTGCCGGTCCGTGCATTCTAGTAAGGCGGAATTTCTTTAACAGCTATCAGTACGACGAAAATTCAAGGATCGATGATTTCGACTTCTTCCTGAATGTGTTTAAGAAGCCGGACAGCGTAATTTACCTTAATCAAAAAGTTTGTTGCTACCGTATACACGGTAACAACACGTCAAAAGTGAAAGATGTAACTACGCGAATTGCTAACTTGCAGTCATTTTGCTATTTGCTGGAAAAATATACCTATTCTCCTGAACTGAAATATGTGCAGAAGCAACTTCTGGCCAAAAGATATCTCACTAAGTGCAAAATTAACTACTTGCAGAGTAGTTATCTCAAAGCCATCTATCATTATGCTATTCACAAATATTATTCATCACTAAGTAATCAGCTAGTGAGATAAAATAGCCAGTAGTCAGCTTAGAGTGGATTGAAATATGAGTGAAATGAAAGGCCGGTTGTCATTTTATATAATGGCACCGATATTAATTCAGTTAGCTATTTTTTATCTGTGCTTCAACGTGACAGAGGGTATGTTCTTTTATTCCCTCTTTTACGGCAGCAGCATATTCTTTCTGGTCTGTTTTTTTGAATTAATATTCAGAAGAAGACTAAATTATACCAGTTTATACGAAAATGTTTACAATAACATAGCACCGATCGATAAGCTGGTGCTAAAGTCGTTGGGCTTTTTAGTTTTGCTTCTATTTCCTCTTGATGTTTATTTTAATGGGTTCAAACTACTCAATCCAGCTAGCTATGCTGAATTCTATGGGGTCGGACGATTTATTCGCCATGTCACTTCAATGTGCTGGATGCTGGTTCCCATCGCTTATATTATCAGGCGTGAAAACCCGTGGGTTGCCAGGTTCTTCATTCTGTTTTCGATGCTGTTGCCGATAATGATGATTGACCGTAATCGCTTGCTGATGTCTTTCTTTTGCTATTTCTTCATTCTCTACGCACGGTTCCGTTCGACGTCAGTCAAAAGCCGTCCGCACGAATTTCGTAAGGTGAAGCTCGGCCTGTATTCACTATTAATTTTACTACCGACGATTTTTGTGATTATTGGGTTTTATCGTAGTGGTACATCTTTCTCGATTGAATCTTCTGGCGATCATATTGTTTATGGGAAATTCCCGTTAACGGAGTTTTTCGACATCATGCCGCCGTCAGTCAAGCAAATATTGTTATATATCACGACACCTATCCTTAACTTCACTCATGTGGCGTCGACGGGCTTCCTGAACGACCAGTTCTTGCTCAGCCAGATTTCACCGTTTTCTCGTGAAGAGTTCCCTATGTACCCTTATTCACCAGTATTGATTGTCCGTTACAACGTAGGTACGGAGTTCTATCCTTTCCTCCTGTTTGGAGGATTGCCTCTGGTATTTATTGCAATGTTCTTTGTCGTTCTGACATTTGGCGCTGTATTTTACTGGTTCTGTAAAACTCAAGGGATTTATGCCTGGCTGCTTTTCCTTAAGTTTGTCTATCTTATGCTATTCCTTGGGTTTGCTCCACAGTTCTATATCTTGCTTAATATTATGAGCTCTATTCTTATATTCTTATTGTACCTATTTTCTAATTTTTTAAAGTTTTCTATGGTAGGTAATACCAGCAAACCCATTGGTGGGAGGTAGCAATGACGGGAAGTAAAATAGCTGTTTTACTGGCTGCATATAATGGAATGAAGTGGATAGACGAACAAATTCAAAGTGTTCTTAATCAAGAAGATATATCCGTAGATATTCACATTAGTGTCGATGTTAGTACCGATAGTACCTATGAGCACTGCCTTCAGCTCGCAAAACAATATAGCAATATTTATATTTTGCCTTATGGTACCCGCTATGGTGGCGCAGCACGCAATTTCTATCGTTTAGTCCGTGATGTTGAACTGGCAAACTATGATTTTGTCTCTTTTGCCGATCAGGATGATATTTGGCACTTGGATAAATTATCGAACGCGATAAAGGTACTTTCCGAAAAAGGCTACGATTGTTATTCCAGTAATGTCATGGCTTTCTGGGAAAATGGCAAACAAGTGCTTATCAACAAAGCGCAAGATCAAGTCGAGTATGATTATTGCTTCGAATCTGCCGGACCGGGCTGTACTTATGTGTTCAGCAAAAAAGTTGCATTAAAATTTCAGTCATTCATCAGCAATAATAATAAAGATAAAGTCGATGAAGTTGAATTGCATGACTGGTTAATTTATGCATTTGCTCGCCACAGCGGATATAAGTGGTTTATTGATTCGTGGCCGAGCATGTTATACAGACAGCACAGTAGCAACCAGTTTGGCGCAAACGGCGGATTACAGGCAGCGAAGCGCAGAATCCAAATGATACGTAACAGTTGGTATCTTACAGAAATAAAACGTATCGTTAACATCCTCGGTTTTGAAAATCGTCCGTTCTTTGTTAATTGCCTGAATCGCGGTTATTTTGGTCATCTTTATATAGCGTGTAAAATCCACAAGGTTCGCAGGAAATTACGCGACAGATTAAGCCTTGCAGTTATTTTAGTGCTGGGTATGCTGAAGTAAATTTGAAGTGGCAGACTGATTTTGGTCACCCTCATAGGAAGTGATATTCTCACGGTCATGCTCCCAATAATTAGATTTTGTGATAAACGCCCTACTTTTTATTGTGGGTGAGAGATGGCTAAAGTGGATGTGGTTTGTCGTTACTGTCACAAAACAGAAGCGGTTAAAGGACATGGAAAAGGAAGCTGTGGACATTCCCGTTATCACTGCTATGCCTGCCGTAAAACCTTTCAACTGAACTATACCTATCAAGCCTGCAATCCCGGTGTGAAGGAGCAGGTTATTGATATGGCAATGAATAACGCCAGCATCAGGGACACAGCTCGAGTTCTGAAAATCGGCATTAACACCGTTATTCGCACATTAAAAAACTCACGCCAAGACAAGTAACCCCGCTGCCGTTTGCGGGCAGTGATATTCAGATTATCGGTGAAATAGACGAGCAGTGGTCATTTGTCGGTAACAAGAAAAATCAGCGCTGGCTCTGGTATGCCTGGGAGCCGAACATGAAAAAGATCGTGGCCATGTGTTTGGTGACCGCCGCAGGAAAACGTTAAAAAAACGACTGCCACTTATGGCTCCTTTCAACATTCAGTGCTACTGCACAGATGACTATGTTGTCTACGATTGCCTTCCTGCGGAGAAACACCGCACAGGCAAGAAATTTACCCAACGCATTGAGAGAAGGAATCTCACTCTGCGCATCAGGATAAAAAAGCTGAACCGCAAAACGATAGGTTATTCCAAATCCGAAGCAATGCACGATAAAGTGATAGGCACGTTCATTGAGCGTAACTATTATATTTCATAACAAATCTAACGCGATGCTCGACTTTTATGGTGAGTTGAAATGACATAGCCGCTCCTTTATAACTTTAAGTCGTCAAAAATAGAGAAATAAAGGAACAAAAGGCTATGTCACAGCAAGATTTTATCATTTGGGTGTTTTGTTGGGTAGATGACAATTTAACGCAGTTACAGCAAGGTATACGATTCAGAAGCCGGGGATATCCGCCTAAACTGAGCGATGCAGAAGCCATCACGATGGAAGTGGTGGGTGAATTTTTAGGATTTTCAACAGATAAAGGCATTTGGACATACTTCAATGATCACTGGCGCGAATGGTTTCCGGGGCTAGGTTCACGCGCCAATTTCGCTAAACAGACTTCGAATCTTTGGGTTGTTAAACAACAACTGCAAGAAAAGCTGGCGAGGTTATTGGGCGCACTCGACAGGCCGGTACATATTATCGACGGATTTCCGCTGCCCGTCTGTGGATTCAAAAGAGCAAAAGGCTGTGCCAACTTCAAAGGGCAAGCCGATTATGGGTACTGCGCGGCCAAAAACGAAACTGACTACGGCTTCAAAGTACATCTCATGATAGACGAAATCGGCGTAGTAACCGGGTTTACACTGACGCCCGCCAATGTCAGTGAGCGTGAAGCAGCCTGGGATGTGATCGGCTCGATAAAAGGCTGTTTGCTGGGTGATAAAGGGTATTTAGGCGTTGAATTTAAACAGGAAATGAAGGTAGAGGGTATTGAAATGATTACCCCTGTGCGTGCCAATATGGATGATCCCCTCCCCAGAAAAATGAGAAGGGTCATTAACGCCAAATGCCGTTTAATTGAAACCGTGATTGGTCAACTCGCCGGACAATTTGCTATCGAGAAGTGCTGGGCACGGGATTTGTGGCATTTGAGTAATCGAATTGCCAGAAAACTGCTTTCTCACACGTTGGGTATTTTTGCCAATTTTAAACAAGGTAAAAATCAACGCGACTGGCTTCAACAAGCCAACGTTATAGGATGTTAAAGTCGAGCATCGCGTGAGGTTAACTATTCTGTATTGGCCCCCTGATTGCCTCCGCAATGGTCGCGTATATTGGTGATGGAAAACAATTTAATAACGGCAGGCAAATGGCCGCTTGGTTAGGACTCGTTCCTCGACAGGCCAGCAGTGGAGGGAAAACACAATTAGGCAAAATCACAAAAATGGTAATCGGTACCTATGCGGGATTTTAATTCATGGCGCCAGAGCTGCTATACAACGCAGAGCGTTACGGCATGATGCACTCGGTGATTGGATGCAGTCTTTGGTTAACCGACGGGGATTTAATAAGGCGTGTGTCGCTTATGCCAATAAATGTGCCAGGATATGCTGGTCAATTATGGTTAATAAAGATGCGTTCCAGATGAGCAAAGCCTTTGCTTAAATAAACCGGTTTCATTTTCAATAGAGTTGACTAAAGTTGATGAGCTAAACGGTTATCCGGCCTTGCAAAAACCTGAGACTGTCGAGGATTTTTAATCCGTTGATCTGATGAGGAGGCAAGGTTCGGACTTCACCACTGCGCAGCAAATTTAAATGATTGCCAGACGCCAGATATATGACCGTGAACCGAAATTAGCAATACACTGAGTCACTAACAGCCTATTCAGTTATTTTTTCTGCGCAGTAACACGACAAGAAATGCCAGATTGACGAGCTGAAGGCGGGTATTCAAATATCTCTCACAGTTCTTCCACAATCGTCGACATTTTTCCAGCCAACCAAATGAACGTTCGACAACCCATCGCTTGGGTATCACCTTGAAAGTATGCAATTCACTACGTTTGGCAATTTCGACAGTCGCGCCGAGTATATGATGCACGTTCTCAGCGAAGGTTTCTCCCGTATAACCGCCATCGGCTAAAACATTTTTCACCCAACTGGGTGATTTTTTGTGCCGCGTAAAAGCCTCCAGTGCCCCTTTTCTGTCCGTGACATTTGCCGTGGTGATGGTTATTGCGTGAGGTAAACCTTGAGTATCTACCGCGATATGGCGTTTGATGCCAGACACTTTTTTACCGGCATCATAGCCTTTCTCACGCGCCGTATCTGTGTTCTTAACGCTTTGTGCGTCAACGATCACAAACGTCGTGTTAGCGTTCCGACCATGGGTGATACGGGCCTCGCCAACCCGATTTTTTTAATGCCAGCCCCAGCAGGCTAGGTTCTGTTTCTGACGGTTTCTCTTTCCAAAGTTTGAAATAGTAATACACGGTACTTTTGCTGGGGAAATCACTGGGGAGCATATCCCACTGACAACCGCTCTTGAGGATATACAGCAGGGCACAAAACACTTCATACACATCGACTTTTCGAGGACGCGTACGTTTTCGGCTGCTGAGCAACAAGGGTTCAATTTTCTGAAAGGCTTCTCGGCTGATATCACTCGGGTAGATTTTTCTCATTCCAGCAGGTCACTTATATAGGCACTTATCTTATTTGGGCGGACAGAATACAGGAAAAACAATTACGTTCAAAAAAGATTCCGAGTGGTTCTAAAAAAGTTGAATATTATGGGACGTCTATATAAATCGGGTTAGGATAATATCTTTAACTGATAAAATAAAATCTGGTTACATTTATTATAAAACACACACATCAGAAATGTATTTTATAGGAAACTACAACTACATCTGTAACAATTTAATCAAAACATGCTAAACATCGTCCTATTCGAGCCAGAAATCCCGCCTAATACAGGCAATATCATCCGCCTGTGTGCCAACACAGGCTGCCAGCTTCATCTCATTCAACCTTTGGGTTTCACATGGGACGACAAACGCCTGCGTCGTGCAGGGTTAGACTACCATGAATTTGCTAATATCAAACAACACCACGATTACAACGCATTTCTGGAAAGTGAAGGGCTTAGTTCCGTCAATTCACAGTCCTCTTCTGGAGCACGTCTATTTGCCTTAACCACAAAAGGTACTCCGGCGCACAGTAATGTGAGTTATCGTGATGGTGATTACTTAATGTTTGGACCGGAAACTCGTGGTTTGCCGTCTTATGTATTAGATAACATACCACCTGAACAGAAAATCAGAATTCCCATGCTGCCAGATAGCCGTAGTATGAATCTGTCCAATTCTGTTTCAGTGGTTGTGTTTGAAGCATGGCGGCAACTGGGTTATCCAGGTGCGTTATTGCGGGATTAAGATTAATAGGACATTCAGCGTTTAATACGCGCTGAATGTCCTATCTATTAATGCTCATAAGAAAAGAACAGAATTTCAAATCCCATCCCCATTCTCAAATCCATTATTGATGCCATTAAAATGCTGGTTCATATCCAGCGATGGTTTCTCACTTTCCGGTTTACCAACAATCCTCGCCGGTACACCTGCCACTGTGGTATGAGGTGGAACTGATCTTAATACAACCGACCCTGCCCCAATTTTCGCACCACGGCCAATCTCGATATTGCCAAGTATTTTGGAACCCGCGCCAATCATTACCCCTTCACGTACTTTCGGATGACGATCTCCGCTGGTTTTACCTGTTCCCCCAAGAGTCACTGATTGCAGAATAGAAACATCATTCTCAACAACCGCTGTTTCACCAATTACAATACCTGTCGCATGGTCAAGCATAATGCCACAACCAATTCTGGCAGCGGGGTGAATATCAACGCCAAAAGAAACTGAGATCTGGTTTTGCAGATAGATTGCTAATGCCTTGCGATCTTCTTTCCATAGCCAGTGAGCAATACGGTAGGCTTGCAGAGCATGGAAGCCTTTAAGATAGAGTAATGGGGTTGAATATTTATCTACTGCCGGATCACGCAGTCGAACAGCTTTGATATCACGTGCTGCCGATTCAATCATCTTAGGATCACTGCGATACGCACTTTCAGCGACTTCTCTGACTTCAATGGGAGGCATAATCGGTGTTGCCAGCTTATTTGCCAGCATGTAACTCAGGGCACTACCAAGATTTTCATGCTTGAGTAGTGTCGCGTGAAAGAAACTGGCTAACATGGGTTCACAGTCTGCCAGCGCCCTCGCCTCGTTTTTTATATTTTTCCAGACTTCGTTCAGTTCTGCTCGCGACATATCAGTGTTCTCATTTATTTAAGAGTGAGAGCCATCTCCCTCATCTCTTGTCGCTCTTCCCAATAATGTTTGGGCAGCCTCAATCACATTTTTATTGCAGTATAGTATCTGGTAGATCTGCTCTGTGATAGGCATTTCAACACCCACTCTTTCCGCCAAAGCCCGAACTTCTTTAGTATTGCGGTATCCTTCAACAACTTGCCCGATCTCACGCTGCGCTTCATCAACACCAATACCTTTTCCCAGCATCATGCCAAAACGACGGTTACGGGATTGGTTATCGGTACAGGTCAAAACTAAATCACCCAATCCAGCCATGCCCATAAATGTAGAAGGATCGGCCCCCAACGCCACGCCAAGGCGGCTCATCTCCGCTAACCCTCTGGTAATCAATGCCGTACGGGCATTAGCTCCAAACCCCATACCATCAGAGATTCCGGCACCAATTGCAATCACATTTTTTATTGCCCCGCCGAGCTGTACCCCTATGAAATCTGGGTTTTTGTAGACTCGAAAGCTTCTGCCACAATGGAAAAACTGTTGTAGTTCTTCACCAAACTCTGGTGTTGTGGCAGAAACAGCAATCGCTGTTGGTAAACCTGCCGCTAGCTCTTTGGCGAATGTCGGGCCAGAAACTACAGCCAAGGGGATTTCATCACCTAATATCTCACGGGCGACATCTTGTAATAAGCGTCCTGTTTCCGCTTCAAGCCCCTTGGTAGCCCAAACAATGCGGCTATTCTGTTGTAAATACGGCTTTATCTGCTGTAAGACATCACCGAAAACATGGCTGGGAACCACTATCAGGATATTACAACTGGCTGAAACAGCGCTTTTCAGATCGGACTCGAGCAATAAGCTATCAGGAAAAGAAACATCCGGTAAAAATGCCTGATTACAGCGCGCTTGCTGCAACGCATTGACGTGCGCAGGGTTATGCCCCCAAAGCACAACATCGTGCCCATTGCGAGCCAAAGTAATGGCTAAAGCGGTGCCGTATGAACCGGCACCGATCACTGTCATAGAAGCAGTATTCATTAGGCTTCCTGTGCAGCCTCATTAGGCTGAGATTCAGCCTGCTGTTGCAGATAATTCATGAACAGGGCATCAAAGTTAACAGGAGCCAGGTTCAATTGTGGGAAAGTACCACGGCCTACCAAGCTGGTGATGCACTCACGGGCGTATGGGAACAGGATGTTCGGGCAATATGCACCTAAGCAATGAGCCAACTGGGTTCCTTCAATACCATCAATAGAGAAAATACCCGCTTGCTGAACTTCACACAAAAACGCTGTTTCTTCTTCCAGTGTCGCCGTGACGGTAACACGCAGAACAACTTCATAAACTCCCTGAACCAATTCACTGGAAGCAGTGTCCAAATCCAATTTAACTTCCGGTTGCCAATCCTGCTGGAAAATCTGCGGAGCTTTTGGTGCTTCGAAAGAAATATCTTTCGTGTAAATACGCTGGATTTGGAAAGCCATTTCTGTGTTGTTTTGTTCTGACATAATAATATTTACCTTTTTCAGATGTCCTTATTTAAACTTTTCAAGAATGCAAGCCTGCTACTTGCACCTGAATTCGTTATTTCTTGCCGCGAGCCAATGGCAGATTTTCACCCGCCCAACCAGCAATCCCCTCTTTCAAGGAATAAACCTGCTCAAAACCTAAACGGACCAGATTTTCCGCTGGTGTTCTAGATTCTAGTCCATTCGCTGAAACTACGATAACAGGCTGTTTTTTATGTTTCTCCAACTCACCTAAATTACTCTCTTTAATTTCAGATGGCGTCAGGTTAACGGAACCAATAATATGCCCCCTGCGGAAATCGTCACGGGAGCGTAAATCCACGACGATAGCTTCTTCCTTGTTGATGAAATGGATGGCCTGAGCACGGGTGATCTCTTTACTCTTGGAGAATACGCTTTTTACCGTCATGACAATGACAGCCACCAGCAATGCAATCCAGACAAGGCTTAGGATCGTGTTCCGGCTAATAAATTGCATGATTTCTTGCAGCATGGAGGGCAACAACTCCCGTTGGTTAATAACAAATATCTAAGGTAGAAGAGTATACCTGTGTGTTGCATCAATTACAGCCAATTAGCATCAATCCAATGCAGATTTTGCGGAGAGTTTCGAGAAAAATTAAAAAACATACCGAGAACAACTTGATTGTAATGTATCAATAAAATATTTCATGTAACACTGGACCAAGGCAGGATCTTCGACAATAAATGGACTAAATTAACTAAAACTTATATTAATGATAAAAAACAGTCTGTTCTCTGGTCAGGTGCAATTCCTCATGAAATAATCAGGCGCTATGTAGCAGCAGGGTACTCAATAAAATGGCTGAAAATAAGGATCTCAGGAGCCGTAAGAAGCGGCAGAGGCAATACAAACTGCAAAATAAAATCAGAGTGTTACAGCTCTGTACCTTGTTGTTCACCTTTCTCAGTTTCAGTACAAATACTTTCGCCAATCCAATTTCAGAGAATAAAAATCAGCTCAAAGATATTCAGCAGGATATTGCCGAGAAAGAGAAAAGCGTAAAACAGCAACAAAAACAACGTACAGATCTGCTTAACCAATTAAAAGAACAAGAAAGTACTATCTCAGAAGTGGGACGTTCGCTGCACACGACACAGACTCGTCTGAATAAGCTAGAAAACGATATTTCATCACTAAATGCCAATATCAAGCACCTGCAAATGCAACAAAAGGAGCAACGACAATTACTGGCCAACCAATTGGATGCCGCATTTCGGCAAGGAAATCACCAAGGATTAGAATTGTTGCTCAATGGGCAGAAAAATCAGCGCAAAGAACGTATTCTCGCCTATTACAGTTACTTGAATCAGGCACGCCAGGAGACTATCGCCAAACTGCAAAAAACAACTGCAGAACTCAACCAGCAAAAAAAACTGCAACTCGAAAAACAAAGTGAACAGAAAGCGATACTGACCAGCCAAAAACAGCAAAAGCAAAAGATGGAAACTGCCCGTACTGCGCGGCATAAGACATTAACGGTTCTTGAATCTTCATTGAAAAAAGATCAACAAAGCCTGGCAGAACTTCGACAGAATGAAACCAGACTGAGAGATAAAATTGCTAAAGCTGAACGGGAAGCCAAAGCGCGTGCTGAACGTGAAGCTCGTGAAGCGGCTCGTGTTCGTGCCCAAGTTGCCGCCAAACAGAAACAAGCGCAACAAAAAGGTTCCAGTTATAAACCAACAGAAGAAGAACGAGCTCTCATGGCACGAACTGGTGGCCTTGGGCGGCCTGCTGGGCAAGCCATCTGGCCAGTACGTGGTCGTGTCATCCATAGTTTTGGCGAAGCGATACAAGGTGAACTTCGTTGGAAAGGGGTTGTTATTTCAGCAGCGGAAGGGACAGAAGTCAGGGCAATCTCTGATGGACGTGTATTGCTGGCAGACTGGCTACAAGGCTATGGACTGGTTGTCGTGATTGAACACGGTAAAGGCGATATGAGCATTTACGGTTACAATCAGAGCACATTGGTCAGTGTTGGGCAACAAGTTCGGGCAGGCCAGCCAATAGCGTTGGTAGGCAGCAGCGGCGGGCAACAACAACCTTCACTGTACTTTGAAATCCGCCGTCAAGGGCAGGCTGTTAATCCGTTACCGTGGTTAGGGAAATAGGACAGGAATGCAATAATGGTGAAGATGCGGTATCAATTAATAAAGCGGGTTAATGTCTTCACTCTTTTATCTTGGATACTGCTATTCTTCACAACATTGCTGTTTACTTTAAATGTACAAGCTGCACGTTTAGCCATCGTCATTGATGATGTTGGCTATCGTGTTAGTGAAGAAAATGAACTCTTACAAATGCCCGTTGCGGTTTCTATCGCAATCCTGCCCAACTCCCCGTATGGCAGGAAAATGGCGGAAAAGGCTTATCAGCAGGGACGGGAAATTTTAATCCACTTGCCAATGGCACCATTAGGCAGGCAACCTCTGGAAAAAAATACTCTCCATCCTGCGATGAGCAAGGAAGAAATTACCCGTATTATTCAAAATGCGATACAGAAAGTTCCCCATGCTGTTGGTATGAATAATCATATGGGCAGTGCAATGACATCTAATCTCAGTGGCATGGAAAAGGTAATGCAAGCGTTATCCCATTATCACCTTTACTTTCTGGACAGTGTGACAGTAGGCAATACACAAGTCACTAAAGCAGCGATGGGAACCTCTGTTTCTGTGCTCCGAAGGAATGTGTTTTTGGATAATATTCAAACCGAAGCCGAAACACGGCATCAACTTGACCGAGCAATTTCACTTGCCCGTAAGCGAGGCGCTGCCGTCGCAATTGGACACCCACATCCCACAACTATAAGCGTCTTACAGCAAGCACTTGCAACATTACCCTGTGATATTGAACTGGTAACACCCAGCCTGTTGTTAGATCATCAAACTGCACACAAGTGCATAAAACCCCATCAATCAAAACCCACACCAACCACTCAGTTGGAGTATCTCAAGATAGTCCAAAAGGAGTTATCTAACAGTGTTATCTTTGATGCTTTAAATCGGTACATGCAAAAGCTTTTGGGTAACTATCCAATACAAAAAATACCAAATGATTCAGGTAAGCCAGAAGTAAAGCAAGCAACGGAAAACAAAGCGGCAAATAAAACAGGAGCGCCACCAAAAGCCGATCAAACAGGCGCCTTAAAAGCCAAAGACGCCTGCGCTAATTTTAATCCCAATTTAAGATAACTTTGCCAGATTGCCCAGAGCGCATGACATCAAAGCCTTTCTGGTAATCATCAATTGAGAATTGGTGAGTGATAATCGGGGACAAATCCAGGCCAGATTGGATCAAAGCCGCCATCTTGTACCAAGTTTCGAACATCTCACGCCCGTAGATGCCCTTGATAAATAATCCTTTAAAGATGACCTGATTCCAATCTATCGCCATATCTGAAGGTGGGATACCCAATAACGCAATACGTCCACCGTGATTCATGGTATTGAGCAAGGTACGAAACGCTGGCGGAGCACCTGACATCTCTAAACCAACATCAAAACCTTCTGTCATTCCCAGTTCTGCCATGACATCAGTCAGATTTTCTTTACTGACATTCACAGCACGGGTAACACCCATTTTGCGAGCTAACTCAAGGCGGTATTCATTGACATCCGTAATCACGACATGACGGGCACCAACATGCTTACACACCGCTGCTGCCATAATCCCGATAGGGCCAGCACCTGATACCAGTACATCTTCCCCCACCAGCTCAAAAGACAGCGCAGTATGTACCGCATTGCCAAATGGATCAAAAATCGCAGCCAGCTCATCGGGTATATTGTCCGGTATCTTAAAAGCATTAAATGCGGGAATAACCAGATATTCAGCAAAGGCACCTTCACGGTTCACACCAACACCCGTAGTATTGCGGCATAAATGAGTACGTCCACCACGGCAGTTACGACAGTAACCACAGGTAATATGGCCTTCACCGGATACACGATCACCAACCTTGAACCCTTTTACTTCCTGACCAATCGCAACAACTTCACCGACATATTCGTGCCCTATCACCATCGGGACAGGAATAGTTTTTTGCGACCAATCATCCCAGTTATAGATGTGAACGTCCGTACCACAAATGGCAGTCTTACGGATTTTAATCATCACATCATTGTGCCCAAGCTCTGGAATGGGCACATCTGTCATCCAGATACCTCCTTGTGGCTTTAATTTGGACAATGCTTTCATAATGATACCTTAAGCAATGACATTCAATTGCTTGCCAATACGTATAAATGCAGCCACCACACGTTCAATTTGTTCTTCAGTATGAGCGGCTGAGATCTGGGTTCGAATACGCGCTTGACCTTTCGGCACAACCGGATAGAAGAACCCAATGACATAAATGCCTTCTTTCAGTAGTTCTGAGGCAAATTCCTGCGCCAGTTTCGCATCCCCTAACATAACAGGGATGATTGCATGGTCTGCCCCTGCCAGAATGAAACCTGCCGCCGTCATTTTCTCACGGAACAAGTTCGCATTTTTCCAGAGACGATCACGCAGATCATCCCCATTTTTCAACATATCCAGCACGTTAATCGATGCAGCGACAATAGCCGGAGCCAGTGAGTTGGAGAACAGATATGGACGTGAACGCTGGCGCAACCATTCAACAACTTCTTTACGCGCGGCAGTATAACCACCAGATGCGCCACCTAGTGCCTTACCAAGCGTACCGGTGATGATGTCAATACGTCCCATAACATCACAGTATTCATGTGTGCCACGACCATGCTTACCAACAAAGCCAACCGCATGTGAATCATCCACCATGACCAGAGCACCGAATTCATCAGCCAAATCACAAATGGATTTCAGGTCAGCAATGACACCATCCATTGAAAATACCCCGTCAGTTGCGATCAGGATATTCTGCGCACCTTCTGCTTTTGCTTTTCCCAACTGGGCTCTTAATTCTTGCATGTCATTATTGGCATAGCGGTAACGCTTTGCTTTGCATAAGCGGATACCATCAATGATGGAGGCATGGTTCAAGGCATCAGAGATAATGGCATCTTCTGGCCCAAACAGGGTTTCGAACAAACCGCCATTTGCATCAAAGCACGAGGAGTACAGAATGGCATCTTCCATACCCAAAAATTCAGCAATCTTATTTTCTAATTCTTTATGAGAATCTTGCGTCCCACAGATAAAGCGAACGGATGCCATACCAAAACCGTGGCTATCCATGCCTGCTTTTGCAGCAGCGATCAGATCAGGGTGATTGGCCAAGCCTAAGTAGTTATTAGCACAAAAATTAATTACTTGGTTACCTTCAGCAACAGCAATATTGGCATCCTGGGCAGAAGTGATTATACGCTCACTTTTGAATAATCCTTCGGAGCGGGTTTGTTCCAACTGCGCATTAATTTTCTGGTAAAACGACGCTGACATTTTTCTCTCCTGAATCCTTAAGTAAGTGAAAGGCGAAATGTATATTACTGGTAGATCCTGCCAGTGACGACACAACGAAAAAGATAATATCAACTTTGTAAAGCTGATCACGCCCCAGAGTCTGGTATACAGTAATATTTCAGGATATTCCCCTGTTTAAGCTGCTGTCGTCAGTGGGGTTAAGTGCTATTATACGCAGCGAAGACATACCCAATAGACATCAAGTTACAGTATAAAGCTGGGTATAAAATGAACTGACTATTTAGAGGTGAGCCAAATGATTATTGTCACTGGTGGTGCAGGGTTTATTGGCAGCAATATTGTCAAGGCACTGAATGACGAAGGCTACAGGGATATTCTGGTTGTTGATAACCTGAAAGATGGAACAAAATTCGTCAATTTGGTTGATTTGGATATCACCGACTATATAGATAAAGAAGATTTCATCGCCAGCATCGTTGCGGGTGATGATTTAGGTGACATTGATGCCATTTTCCATGAAGGGGCTTGTTCATCCACAACGGAATGGGATGGTAAATATATGATGGACAATAATTACCAGTACTCCAAAGATGTGCTGCATTATTGTCTCGATCGTCAAATCCCCTTCCTGTACGCCTCCTCTGCTGCTACTTATGGCGGCCGCAGTGATAATTTTATTGAAGAGCGCCAATATGAAAAACCGCTCAATGTTTATGGCTACTCCAAATTTCTGTTTGATCAATATGTTCGTGATATCTTGCCCCATGCGGATTCCCAAATTTGTGGCTTCCGTTATTTCAATGTTTATGGGCCGCGCGAAGGGCATAAGGGCAGTATGGCGAGTGTCGCCTACCATTTAAATAATCAGATTCACCAGGGACAAAATCCGAAGTTATTTGCTGGCAGTGAGAATTTCCGCCGCGATTTTATCTATGTCGGCGATGTTGCCGCCGTCAATCTGTGGTTCTGGAAAAATGGCGTTTCCGGCATTTTTAACTGTGGAACAGGCCGCGCTGAATCTTTCCAGGCTGTTGCAGATGCTGTGATTGAATTCCATAAAGAAAAATCCCCAGCCGTGGAATACATCGACTTTCCAGAAAAATTAAAAGGCCGTTACCAGAGTTTTACTCAAGCAGATCTGACAAAACTTCGTGCCGCTGGCTATCAAAAGCCGTTCAAGACGGTTGCCGAAGGCGTCGCTGAATATATGCAATGGCTCAATCAGGATAATTAATCGACCTCTATGAAGATATTGGTGATCAGCCCATCATGGGTGGGTGACATGATGATGTCACAAAGCCTCTACCGTACTTTGAAAGGCTTGTACCCCAATGCAGAAATTGATGTAATAGCGCCAGCATGGTGCCGTCCATTGCTGGCAAAAATGCCAGAAGTGCATCAGGCATTAGCCATGCCGCTTGGTCATGGTGCCCTTGCCTTGGCTGAGCGCCGACGTCTTGGGCTGGCATTGCGTGAAAATAGATACGATCGTGCTTATGTATTGCCCAACTCATTCAAATCTGCACTAGTACCTTTCTTCGCCAATATCCCGCTACGTACAGGCTGGCGCGGTGAGATGCGTTACGGGCTGCTAAATGATATCCGAGCCCTAAATAAAAATGCTTTTCCACTCATGGTCCAACGCTACGCCGCTCTCGCTTATGAAGGGAAAAACATGCGTAGCGCAGATGATCTTCCAAAACCTTTATTATGGCCGCGATTAAGTGTCAATGACGAAGATATTGCAGAATCGAGCTCAGCCTTCAATATTGCTGATCACCGCCCTATTATTGGCTTCTGCCCAGGTGCCGAATTCGGTCCAGCCAAACGCTGGCCACACTATCACTATGCAGTTCTAGCTGAACAGTTAATTACTCAAAAAGGCTATCAAGTCTTACTGTTTGGTTCTGACAAAGATCATCAGGCAGGTGAAGATATTCGCGCACTTTTAAGCGATGATGCCCGCGAAGATTGTCTCAATCTGGCTGGAAAAACCTCGCTTGAACAAGCGGTAAATGTCATCGCAGCGTGTGATGCTATCGTCACAAATGACTCAGGTTTGATGCATGTCGCGGCGGCCTTAAACCGTCCTCTGGTGGCATTATACGGGCCAAGCAGCCCGGATTTTACCCCACCACTATCGGATAAGGCTGAAGTGATCCGTCTGATTACGGGCTATCACAAAATCAGAAAAGGCGACAGCGATGACGGCTATCACCAAAGCCTGATCGATATTCAACCTGAAAGGGTTTTATCTTCATTAGAAAAACTGCTACAGGCGGAGAGCCAAAATTAATGCGTGTTTTACTGGTAAAAACGTCTTCAATGGGGGATGTATTACATACTCTGCCAGCACTAACGGATGCAAAACAACAGTTTCCTGACATTCAATTTGATTGGGTAGTGGAAGAAGGATTTGCCCAAATTCCAACCTGGCACAATGCTGTCGGCAATGTGATCCCTGTGGCTATTCGCCGTTGGCGGAAAAATTGGTTCAGAAAAGATATTCGTGAAGAACGAGCGCTGTTCCGGAAACAACTGCAACAATACCAATATGATGCTGTCATTGATGCACAAGGCCTGTTAAAAAGTGCTTTTTTGGTAACCCGATTAGCACATGGCCCAAAGCATGGTTACGACAGAAAAAGCATCCGTGAACCCATCGCCAGTTTCTTCTATGATCACTGCCATACTGTCAGCAAGCAACAGCATGCGGTTGAACGCATTCGAGCTTTATTTGCTGATAGTTTAGGCTATAAAAAACCATCAGAGCAAGGTGATTATGCCATCGCACGCCATTTTTTAAGCCAGCAAACCAGCGGCCGAAATCACTATCTCGTTTTCCTCCATGCAACTACACGTGATGAAAAACATTGGCCTGAAAATCATTGGCGGCAGCTTATTGCAGATATCCGGGCAACGGGTATGCGCATCAAACTACCCTGGGGTGCCGAGCATGAATATCAGCGGGCATTAAGGCTAGCGGAAGGATTTTCCCATGTTGATGTTCTGCCAAAACTAACTCTGGCTGACGTTGCACACGTTCTCGCAGGGGCTCAAGCCGTAGTTTCAGTTGACACGGGATTAAGCCATCTTACAGCAGCACTTGATCGACCCAATATTACGCTATTCGGGCCGACTGATCCTGGCTTAATCGGTGGATATGGTAAAGAGCAACATCCTTTAAAATCAGCGGATAATACGATGCAAGGTATTACTTCAGAGGAAGTTATGCTGCTCTTGCAGGGAAAGCTAAAAAAGCACTTTGCCTAGTGGCAATGTTTCACACCAACGATTTTTGTATTCAAAAGTAGGATTACCCAATGAATAACGCATGGTTTTGTCTTCCTGCTGGCACAGAGCTTTGGCTTCCTGAATATTTACCCACATCAAGATACTGCCAATGCTAAGATGAGCATATTCAGAATCATAACCACCATTAATAGCATCAAAAGAAATCCATTTAGGGCTGTCCGCCTGCAGGACAAAATCATAAGCACAAGGTTTTCCGTTAATCAACAGCACATTACCAAATATATGCTCACGAAGCTCAGTGTACATCTCAAGGAGATGCTTTTTTTGCTCTTCAGAATGACTATAATCCCAACGCTTTTGGTATAGATCGATATAAATATCCACTAATTCTTCTGCACTGAATTCACTTGAAGGACGGATTTCTCCCCCCGCACGTTTAAATTTGTTGATCTCGTTACTGCGATTACGGCGAGTTTTGTAAGAAAAATTGTCTTTGATTAGGCAGACTTGGCGCTTACTGAAAAGAGGTCTATAACTAGCATTGATAAAATTCTTTTCATGGATAGGCGATAATCGCTTTGATTTTACGGGTAAAAATAGTTTTACATCTGCTGCAATAGGGAAAACAATTTCATCATATGAAACTGGGTATCTAGTTTGCATTTCTTCAATCAATTTTTTATTTTTGTAAGAAAAACAAGCACCTTTAACTCCAGATGCTGTTTTTTTGATATAAAAGCAAAACTGCCCATTAAGATGTTTATCCAAAAAAGACACAATATTGGGATGTGTTAATGTACATCCACCAAAAAGAGCGTGAGCATCTTTATACTGTTCAAAATTGCATTCTTTCCATCCTGAAAGAAGTACTTTTAATTTTTCCATAAAGTCCTATAAAATATTATATCACTAAAATTAAATCATAAGAAAACAAAAAAATTATTCTATCTTATATTGGAGCGCCTATAAAAAAATATTAAATTCGTAGAAAAAACAAAATCACCCATTTTTAATATTTAAAATCGATTTAATTCTCAAAATATACCTTTCATCATAGATATCATTTATTGTATTTTTGATTTCATTATACTCTGGAAGTTCTTTTTTTGAAATTATATTTTTCAATATATGAGCCAATTTATTAGTATCCCCAACTGGGTATAATTCACCATTTTGATATTGCTTTATAATATCAGTTGTTCCTGTTTGACAATCTGAACTAATACAATAAATACCATAAGAAATAGCCTCTCCTAAAACCATAGGAAAACCTTCATTTTTTGAAGTTAAGAGTAATGCTGAAACTTCAACAACATTTTTTTGGACGAAATCCCAAGGTTCCTTAATCCAACCATGCCAAAATATATTCTGGCTAATATTCAATTTATCTGACAGTTTTTTTAAAAACTTTATATCATCGACTACACCAGTACCAATTATATGTAATTCCCAATTACCTATTACCATAGATAATGCATTGAACATTTCTTGCAGATTTTTTCCTTCTTTCGCAAGAACTCGTCCTATGAAAATAAATTTTGTTACATTTTTTGGCCTTAATATCGTTTTTTCTTGTCTCGCAAATGGATTAAATATAGTAAAGATTTTGTCTTTACTAACTCCCTTTTTAATAAGGTATTCTGTATTACCATTACTAATAGATAAATGATTTTCTGCTTTCAGCACAAACTCTGCTTTATATGCAGTAAAAAGAGATAAATGTATCCACGAGAATGTTTTCACTTTTCTAAAAACCAACTTATTAGCAATATTAGAAAGATAACAACTAATGGCATCAATTGATATTATAATGTCTGGTTTCTGTTTTTTAATAATTCTAGATAATTTATATGAAAAGATATATCTACGTAAAGGAGTGTTTTTTTGATAACACTCTAATATAGAGAAAGGCACATCTTTTAACCAATTATGGTTCTTTTTTTCCTTATCTTGCTTAAGAAAGACAAAGTTTATATCTGAATATCCATTTAATAGATTATATAATTTTTTACATACTGTTTCTGTTCCACCTAACCCCCCAAGTTCAAAACCAACTATCATTATTTTTCTTGTAAACATTACATACCTCAATAAATTAATAATTATAAAAAAACATCTCGTTTAATAAAAATCTCATAATTTCACTTTTAAAATCCCACAATAACATTTAAACCCAAGAAACATAAAATCAGCATTCATTATTTACATTTCAACCTATAATATTCTGCCAATGTCATTCCTTGAACCAAGGGTTTTAAAAATTTAAAAAAATCTTCCAAATCTTGATAAAGCAATTCAATTTGTTCTTCATCTTTAAATGTTGGACTCCCACCAGGCATAAATTCAGAGGAATGCAACATAAACTCAATATAATCACTGCCAGATGCCAACGTTTTCTGGACAACGGTTTTCATTTGAGCCAAATTTCCGCCTTTCGGTCGCAACCAATTAACCGACGGAGAACGCTGTTTTCCTCTTAATCGATCATATTTTTGCTTAATGAAGTTCATAACTACAGAGTGCTTATATTGAATACTCATCGGTACTTGTAATAACGAAGAATCTCCTTCTTTGGAAATGTCTTGCAAATTCATAAAATAAGCATGATCAGGAAAACGGCTATAATCTGTTCCACCATTTCCATTAGGATCACCCTGGGTAAAGCTCCAATTAACTTTTGGTGTAACAGAACAATCTACTTGATATCCATACTCCACTAATAATTGTGCATAATACTCATTAAATGCCCAACGGCCAGCACGATGGCTCAACATCTTAGTTTGAAGCTTCTCTTCCAAAAGATTGGTCATAAAACCAACTTTTCCTTTAATTTGATCTTTAGGGTATTCAATCAGATATGGCTTATAATGCATATCATCGCCAGTGAGGGGAACAATAGGTGGGCTATTCCAGGCATGTAAATGCATACCAATTTCACCCGTACTTCTGGCAATCACATCCTTGGCAAATTCGATGTAATTTTCATCCATCGCCATTTCATAGTTAGTTAACCAAACAGGTTTGAAACCAAAGCGCTCACATAGGCTCTGAAATCGTGGTAAATATTGCGTATTTTTGGTAGATATTTGCTCACTGTTTTGCCAAAGGTTATCACCTTCAGTATCAATTGTGATGATAAATGCAGATTTATTCATGATAAAGTTAGCCTAGTTAAGAAAAAATCTATCTTGTCCAAAATAACATGTAATGGTATTTCTCGAATCTTACTATTAATTTCCTTTTGAGTTAACTGGATAGCATTTTTATTTCCCGGCCCCCACACATTATTGTTAACAAAATTTCCATGCTTGTCATTGCCATATAATGCAACTATATTTTTTTCATATGCTGCAGCCACATGTACAATTGATGTATCTGGTGAAATAACCAAATCAGAATGTTTTATGATCTCCACAGCAGAAAGAAAATCATCAAATGGGTTAACTATATAACCATTTAAATGTGAAATAGTGTTTAATTTATCACTCTTTCCAATCAATATAATATTAGTTAATGGATATAATTCTCTAATATAGGATATTATTCCTATTAGTTGCTCTTCTGAAAGATCTCTTTTTTCTATGGCGGAAAAAGGATTAATAACAACAGTTACTTTTCCAGATAATTTTATATAAAAATCATGCACCTTATCCTGAGTAATCTTCGGAACATGTATATCGTATTGCATATTAAAATCATAAACCCCCATACTATTCATAAGAACTTTATATCGTTCAGTAATATGAGATTCATATTGAAAATATTTTATGCTATTATTATATATATTAATTTTATCCTTGTTGAATCCTAATACATTTTTAGCATTGATGAGTCGTATAAACAATAGATAAATGACAGAGAGTTGATCTCCCATATCAATTACAAGATCATAATTTTCTTTTTTTAATGCCAAACCGAGTTTTATTATCTCTCTAGTTTTATTCGGATAAAAATAAACTTTATTTATGTATGGATTATACTCAATAACACAGTAATTGGAGCAACCTGATAATACATGTAACTCAATCCCTCTCTCAGATAATGCTCTGAATATGGGGGTAGAAACTATCATATCACCAATTTTATTATCATCTCGTAAAAAAAGGACTTTTTTTATGCTATTAACATGAAATTGATTCTTCTTCCATGTATCAATAAAAATTTTAGAAAAATTAAACTTTAATTTTTTTAAAAAATAATTTTTTTTCCTATTTATTGCACGTAATTTTTGGAATTTCTTATAACTCATTAAAATATCTCAAAGTAATAATAATAATAATATTTATTGCCGAATCAGATTTAAATAACTATCAAGCACAATTTCCAAATCGAATTTTTTATACATATCTTCTGTAATGATTGGTGGATTTTGATAAACCAACTGCATTTTTTCTGCTAATGATTCAGAGGTCAGTTCTGACTTGTATTGTTCCAACTCACCTACCATAATCTCACTGATACCACCTGGGCAATTCGTGCTGACAATAGGCGTATGGCAAATCAGCGCTTCAATCAAAACATTACCTAACCCTTCACTATCAGAGCTTAATACAATAGCTTTAGCTCCTCGTATTACAGGTAATGGATTCACCAAGAAACCAATTAGAAAAACTTTATATTGTAAGCCTAGTTCCTCAATCTTTTGTTTAATTTCTTTAGTCATACCATCATCCCCCTGACCCGCGATTAACAACTTACAGGGAATATCAGCTTTGGCAAAAGCATCTAATAAGCGGTCGTGACGTTTTACATTGTGGAAACGCCCTAAATGAAGAAAATAATTCTCATTGGAATAGGGATTTATTTCCAAAGAATGATTTTTAATTTCATCTAGATTGAATGGATTATAAATAGTGACCATTTTTTTAGGGGTTAACGATAAGTTTTCTTTCAAATCCAAACCAACAGCATCAGAAACACAAATTAAGTTACGATTTTTATAAACACGTTGGATTTTTAATTTTTTAATCCAATAAGATAACCCTGTTTTATTCTCAAGATACGATTTTGAAAACATACCGTGAATACAAAACCACACATTTAGATCGGTCAATATCTTAGATTTTGTAACAATACGATCCGTTTTATGTAAGTTGGATATTACTAATACAGGTGTACCTTTTTGAAGAAAGACTTTAGCCAGAGTTTTATCCATAGATTTAGCTCTACGGATAATTTCAGTCTGTCTTCTAAAAGGCCCTCTATATTCATCAGCATTAACGATTAATTCAACATGATCTGGGATCGGATAGTCACACCTGTCAGAGAGAGATAACAAGGTAATATCAAAACCTTTTTGTTGCAGGCCACGGCACAAACGAATTGTAACATTCTCAGCTCCTCCTCCCGGTAATCCATCAATAATAAATAAAACATGTCCTTTCATTGGGAAAGCACCTTGTTATACAGTTCCGTAAGTTGCTGAGACAAATAAGCAGGAGTGTAGTTCACTATTTTCGCTTTTGATAACATTGAGATTTTACTGGTCAAATGGTTTGCTGGCACTAAAGAGATAGACTCAGCCAAAGCCGAAATATCGAGGGCATCACACACAAAGCCATTCTCACCTGAAACAATGAATTCAGCGCCCCCACAAGTGTCACTAGTTATGACAGGTAAGCCACATGCCATAGCTTCTAAAATAACATTCGGGAAAGGGTCATATAATGTTGGTAATAATAGTCCATCTGCCATTTGATAAAATGGTAATGTCTTTTTCTGTACCCCCATAAATCGAATTCGTTCATGGCAACCAAGCGAGTTGGCCAACTGCTGATATTTACTTTCTTCTTTATCTTGGCCAATCACAACCAGATAAGCATCCGTCATGCTGATAGATTCTATCGCAGCTTTCAATCCTTTTCTTTCAAAACCAGAACCAACATACACAAAACATTTTGCTTGTGCAGGAATAGCATATCTTTGCCGCAACGCAAGCCGTTCAGCTTCCCCAACAGGAAAAAATTGTGACTGATCAATGGCATTATAGATAACAGAAATTTTCTCATCGGGCAGACCAAAATCTGCTATCACCTCACGCTTAACCATCTGAGAATTGCAAATAACCTTTTTTAATTCAGGGGAGAGATACATTTTTTTTTCAGCGCCCATAACATAACGATGATAACGACTAGAAAAAAGCAATTTGCTTTTCCAGGATGGCAAGATCCGTGATCTTTGCTGCAACCAACGTTGGTGAACACCATCCCCTGCTCGGTACACATCACATCCGGCAATGCGTTCATGGCTTTGAACGATATCGAATTTCTCCCTTTGCCAAATGAGCCTTGCAGCCTCTGCAAATCTCTTCTCGCGACTAATCCGACTCCATTTAAAAGGATTTGCCAAATGTACATGCCAATTAGGATTGCGACTCCCTTCCCAAGAGCGAGTAATGACGTTCAATTCCAAACTGCCATTATCCAATGCTTCAAGGGCTCTGGAAATAAAACGTTCCGCACCTCCATCAGGCCGATATTTTTGCCGGACAATAGCAAGGCGCATAGGTTTCATGATAAATATCTCCGGGCAGCAGTAATTACGACATCAGTAGGGATAAGATCCAAATAACGAGTATCTGTTTTGGTATCAATATCATCAGGATCAGGTAATTTACCGTAATTCCCCGCCCAAATCACTTCTCCAATAGCATGCCATGGACTCCAGAAAGCTAATTTAGAGGGTCCAAATAATGCAATACAAGGTGTTTTCAGTGCAGCAGCCATATGCATAGGAACAGAATCAACGCCAATAAACAACTTAGCATGGGCAACTAGTGCCCCAAGCTGAGGTAACGTAATCCGACCTGCTAAAGACACAATATTTTTCTGATTACAGGTAGATAAAATTTTTTCCACCATCTCTTTTTCCCGTGATTCCGTTCCAGATGTCACAACAATTGAATGTCCATCTGCTTGCAAAGCATTAATGGTTTCACTCATTTTCTCATCATTCCAACACTTGAAAAACCAACGTGATGCCGGGTGGATAACGATATACTTGTGATGAATTCCCCCCATGTGTAAAAGATTTGATACCTTATGCCAATCGCCTTCACTATAACTCATTGTTACATTGAAATTGATACTGGAAAGATTAATCGGTTTCAGTGCTGATAAATTCTGCTCAACTACATGTAGAGATTCTTCACCTTCAGTAGAAACCAAATCACTAAAACAGACTTTCCATAACCAGTTTTGTCGCTTGGGAAAATCAAAGGCGATACGGGTTGGGGCGCGAGAAATTTTAGATACCAGAGCGCTATGCCACTGATCAGCAAGGTTAATGATGAGATCGTGTTTTCTTTTCCTCAACTGATTCAGTAAACGCCAATGATGGGTGATATAAGCTTTTAGACCTTCCTTTCTCCATTGTCTATCAACGGAAAAAATATGGGATACGGGAGCAAAATTTATCAACATTGGCTCTGTTTCTTTGTACAATAAAACATCAATTTCAGCATCAGGAAAATTTTCTTTTAACGTATTCACAACTGGTGTGATAAGCAATGTATCACCATGATGTCTTAGTTTTATGATAAGAATCTTTTTAAACCCAGGGGATATTTTACCCATTGTGTTTCCAATATTCGCAATTGAGGCAGAAATCTTATTAATTATATTCTAAAGGCAGCAACTCTCCCCTTCCATCTTTAGATATCAAGTATATTCACTGGCGCACAACGTATCCGCATTTTACACACTTTCTTCAAGCCAATGTGGTACTATAACCGCAGTCTATGTCAGTGAATTTGATAGAATGTTGCTTCGCTTATATCAGGTACTTCTCTACCTTATCCAACCAATTATCTGGTTACGTCTGCTACTGCGCAGCCGAAAATCACCTGCGTACCGCAAACGCTGGGGAGAACGCTATGGCTTTTGCGCTAAAAAGGTGGCCCCTGGTGGGATCTTACTGCATTCCGTTTCTGTTGGAGAAACATTGGCTGCTATTCCGCTCGTACGGATCTTACGGCACCATTACCCTTTTTTGCCCATTACTATAACAACCATGACACCGACTGGTTCTGAAAGGGTTCTTTCTGCTCTGGGCAATGATGTTAACCATGTATACCTTCCCTATGACCTGCCAGGTTCAATGAGACGTTTTCTTGATCACGTAAACCCTAAGCTCGTGATCATTATGGAAACTGAACTATGGCCAAATTTGATTACTCAGCTACAGCAACGGGAAATCCCACTGGTTATCGCCAACGCGAGACTATCAGCCCGCTCTGCTGTGGGATACCAGAAAATTGGCGGCTTTATTAAAACCATTTTAAATAAAATCACGTTGATTGCCGCACAAAATCAGGAAGATGGTGAACGCTTTATCGAATTGGGATTAAGACGCTCCCAACTCTCTGTAACGGGTAGCCTGAAGTTCGATATTTCTGTTACACCAGAACTCGCGGCAAAAGCCGTCACGTTACGCCGCCAATGGGCACCGCATCGCCCTGTATGGATAGCAACCAGTACCCATGATGGAGAAGAGACGATTATCCTGGATGCACATTGCAAGCTGCTTAAACAATTCCCTGATCTGCTGTTAATTCTGGTGCCCCGCCATCCTGAACGTTTTGTTAAAGCCGCTGAATTAACCCAAAAAGCGGGATTAAACGCGATCTTACGCAGTGCTAACATTATTCCTGACACTAATGTGCAAGTGGTTATTGGCGATACGATGGGCGAATTGATGCTCCTGTATGGTATCGCTGATCTGGCTTTTGTCGGAGGGAGCCTGATAGAACGCGGAGGACATAACCCGCTGGAAGCGGCTGCCCATGCCATTCCTGTTATCATGGGTCCACACACATTCAACTTTAAAGATATTTGCGCCAAGCTGAATAAAGCAGATGGATTGATTACTGTTACGGATAGCCAATCATTAAGTTCAGCTATCAATAGCCTGCTGACAGACGAAGATTACCGACGCTATTACGGCCACCACGCCGCAGAAGTCCTGCATGAAAACCAAGGTGCTCTTCAACGCTTGCTAAAATTACTGGAACCTTACCTCCCTCCAAGGAGACATTGATGATTGCGAAAAAACGCCTGTCCGTTGTCATGATCACCAGAAATGCCGCTGATGTGATGGCAGATTGTCTGCTTTCTGTGAATTGGGCGGATGAAATCATCGTCCTGGATTCCGGCAGCACCGATACAACTTGCCAAATAGCTAGCGAAATGGGGGCAAAAGTCTACTCAAATACCCAATGGCCTGGCTTCGGTCGGCAACGGCAGCTCGCGCAATCCTATGCCAGCGGTGATTACATCTTTATGATTGATGCCGATGAACGCGTAACGCCAGAACTAAAAGCGTCCATTGAACAAGTCCTGGCAAATCCTGATAACAATAAAGTCTATAGCTGCGCACGCCTCAATCTGTTTATGGGGCGATTCATGAAACACAGTGGCTGGTATCCTGACAGGGTTATTCGCCTTTATTGCCGCGAACGTTACCAATACAACAACAATCAGGTTCACGAATCCCTTGATACTCAAGGCGTATCTGTCGTGACGCTAAGGGGAGAACTACGTCACCTGACCTGCCGTGACCTGATGGAGTTCCAGCAAAAACAATTAAATTATGCAAGAGATTGGGCAAAGCATCGCTACGAGCAAGGAAAAAAAATCCGTTATTTTTCTATAATCAGCCATACGCTGGGTGCATTTCTCAAAACCTGGCTATTAAGGGCAGGTTTTTTGGATGGTAAGCAAGGCCTGATATTGGCAATTGTAAACGCCCAGTATACATTCAACAAATACGCTGCACTTTGGGAAATGACTCAAACAAAGGGTAAAAACAACGATGAAAAGAAAAGCGATTTATCCCGGCACCTTTGACCCTATCACTTACGGTCATCTTGATATTGTTACTCGCGCCGCAAACATGTTTGACCATGTTTTATTGGCCATCGCTAATAGTGATAGAAAAAGTCCCATGTTCAGTTTGGAAGAGCGTGTCGCGTTGGCAAAAGAAGTCACGGCTCATCTGGAAAATGTCGACGTGGTTGGGTTTAGCGAACTGATGGTTAATTTTGCCAAAAAGCAGCAGGCTAACATCTTAATCCGCGGCGTTCGTTCTGTTTCAGATTTTGAATATGAATGGCAACTTGCCAATATGAATCGACATTTTATGCCTGAGCTGGAAAGTGTCTTTTTATTGCCTTCCCAAACCTTGTCTTTCGTTTCATCATCCTTAATCAAGGATGTTGCTCGCCATGATGGCGACGTTTCATCCTTCCTGTCAGAACCAGTTACACAGGCAATGCTAAAGAAATTAGGTAAATAATACCTTACGTGGGGCAAGTATCCTCTGCCCCCAATCCGTTTAATGCTGGCACTGACGACAGAAAAATGTACTACGTTGCCCCAATTTTACACACTCGATTTTCTCACCGCATAGCGGACAAAGTTCACCTTTCTTGCCGTAGACAAACAACTCCTGAGCAAAATATCCCGGTTTGCCATCAGATTGCAGAAAATCCTTCAGTGTCGTTCCGCCTTGCTCAATGGAACGACGTAAAATCTGTTTGATTATATCAGCCAATAGATGGGCTTCTTGCTGCGTTAATGAATCCGCGGGGCGTTCAGGCAAGATATGTGCAACGAACAACGCCTCGTTGGCATAGATATTCCCAACACCAACAACAACTTTATTATCCATCAACCACGATTTGATAGCCGCTTTTTTGTTGCGAGAAACAGTGTAAAGGTATTCGCCATCAAACTGCTCAGAAAGAGGCTCAGGGCCTAAATGAGCCAGTACAGAGCACTCTTTAAGATTGTCACTCCATAACCACGCACCAAAACGTCGGGGATCGGTATACCGGAGAATTTTACCATCGGCCATAATCAAATCGACATGATCATGTTTTGCTGGAGGCAGTTCATCCAACAAAATACGCAAGCTGCCAGACATTCCCAGATGAATAATAATCCAGCCCTCCGGCAACTCGAGCAATAAGTATTTTGCCCGCCGTTGAACACTCAACACTGGCCGGTCTGAAAGCGTCATGATTTGCCCGGAAACAGGCCAGCGCAAACGTGAATTCCTGACCTCAGCATATTGGATCACATTACCAACTAAGTGAGGTTCAATTCCCCTGCGGCTGGTTTCCACTTCTGGTAGTTCCGGCATACCCACTCCTTGAATAAATTATCTACGATATTATTTCTGAGAATATTGTATCTAAGCAGATTACATTACCGTTTTCATGTATCATTTGCAGCCAGATTTGATTGAGATAACAGGGTAAAGATACTCACTGGGACAACCCTTCAGCTATCCCCCCCATAATTAACTTCGCACGCTGATCCCAATTAAAACGATCTGCAACCAGCCGTTGAGAATAGTCAACTTTCGCCATCATTTCAGCGGGATGATTAATCAGCCATTGAATCTGTTCAGCAAAACTCTCTGCATTTTCACTATCAGCAAAATTTACCGCATTTTCATCAACAGCATCACGAATGGAAGGGAAATCAGAAATAACCACAGGCTTACCCATAGCCATATATTCAAACAGCTTGAGAGGGGAAGTATAGCGACTGCCAATACTGGTTTTCGTCAATGGCAGAACACAAATATCACTACCAGCAATAACCTGAAAGCGTTTTCTGGGTTGGACAAAACCAAGGAAATTAATTTTATCACTTACACCAATCTGTTCAGCCGTCTGTCGCAATCGCTCAATTTGTTCAGTGGTACCACCAGCAATGTTCAGTTCAACGTTATCCAGGTAAGACATGGCTTTCATTACCGTTGGGATACCTTTCCAACGATGTAAGCTCCCCAAATAAAGCACTTTTTTAGGAAGAGTACTGTTGGGTTCGCTGCCAGCAAGCGTCTGTTTAGCAGATTCAACCGCCAGCATATCAACCCCATCGGGGGCTACAACAATCGGTGTTTTGACACCGTATTGCTTATAAATATCTTCTCGTAATAGTGAAGTCAGGGCAAAAACAACCCTAGAGCCCGCATAAACCTGCTGTTCAATTTTTCTCAGTGTATGATACTTACGTTGGTTTCTACGATTGAGCAAATCATGGGATTCTCTAAACGACTGAGAAAATACTTCATGGCTTTCAAAGAAATGAGGAATATCCGAATGATTACACAGCAGGTAATTCGCCATTTTAATATTGCGGGTAAAAAGGGCATCAACTTGATGCTCTTTAAGCCAGCGAGAAACCTGCAAATAAAACAATTTCTGAGTATTTAGCGGGAAATACCATTTTCTACGTATATCGTGTAGGGCGATTAACTCCACAGAAGGCGGCAATGACCTGCCAAGAATTTCCTCAACTTGGCTTTGGCCTTTTGGGGTAATCAGGAAAACACTATGCCCCTGACGAGCAAAAGCGTCTACATTCTGCAAAATTTGTAGTGACGCAACCCGATAATCAGGCACAGGATAAGGATCAATATACGCAATTTTCATTATTTTTTATGGTGTTCAATAAACGGCTAGCAGAATGTTCCCAAGTGTACATCGTTTCAATTCTCTGGCGGGCAGATTCCCCCATCTTTTCTCCTCTATCCGGCAAAGATAAAAGATGATTTACCGCCTCAGCAATAGCCACAGCATCACCCGGTGTCACCAAAATACCAGCACTGCCTTCATTACCAACCACTTCCGGTATTCCGCCAATATAGCTGGCAATCACAGGACGTCCACATGCCATCGCTTCAGCAATAGTAATACCAAATGCCTCATCACCAATACTAGGGAAAACACCGGCATTACCCGCCGCATAAAATTCAGGTAATTGATCATGACCAACAGGAGGATGAAAAATCACGGATTTTTCTAGCTGCAAAGCAGAAACCCGCTTTTTAAGCAATTTCAAATCTTCACCTCCACCAATAATCAATAATTTTACATCCTTGGTCCGCAACAAAGCCATTGCATCAATGGCGATTTTCATGCCTTTCCAACCAACCAACCTGCCAGCAAACGTTAACAGAAACGTTTTCTCATGGATGCCTAATCGAGTTCGAACATCTGAGCCAGATGGTTTGAATTTATCGACATCTACCCCATTATAGATGACGCTCGGAAATTGCTTGAAATGATGCTGAATCTGCCAGGCATTAAAATGGCTACATGCAACCCATGCAGATATTTTTTTACCCAATACCCGATCCCCTTTAAAAAAACTGGTTCCACCACTCATATAGCAAAACCGGGTATGGGATGTTTCAGGCATCATTCTGGGCCAGAAAAAATCAAAAGGCTTGGTCAAAATCACCCAATCAAAATTTTCAGCAATAACTGTTGCACGGGCATGAAGGGCAAAAGAATAACGTTCAACAATACGTTGGAAGCGACGTCCAATGTTAAGCACGCGTTCTCTGGGAATAAATGGAAAAGTATGAATATGGATATTTCTTTCGCCTAATGCAGGCCGAATATCGCCAGTACCACCGAAAATATGAACTTCATGCCCCGCATCTGTCAGTGATTTGGCTAACTCCCAAACAGCGGTTTGAATGCCGCCGTACGACATGGTAACAGTAACATCGATAAATCCTATCTTCATTTGGTGTATTATCCTTTCATTCATTTTTCAGCAAGTACTGAACTGAATGCCAGACTTGATCTACCGATATTGCTGACATTGTATCTTGACGAGTTGCCTGTCGATAATCTACAGGATGTTCAATTACCACTAATTTTGGATGTTGCTGAGGTGCGAGAAAACGCCCTGGGTGAAAACTGTGATACAGAGCGACCATTGGTATTCCCAAGGCCCCTGCCAGATGAGTTGTTCCAGTATCAACGCCTATATACAAATTAAGCTGACTCATGATTGCCGCGTTTTGCCGCATCGTAGTCTTACCCGCCAATGATGAGCATCTGTTTGTGCCCAATTTCTCAGCCAGCATTCGCGCACTGTTTTCACCATCTTTACTGCCTAACAGCAAAATATGCGCATACGGATAATCACGATAAATATGTTGAGCTAATTCGTAAAAGTGTTCTACAGGCCAATCACGATAGGCTTTTGCAGGGAAACTCTGTAACTGAAAACCAATTCTTAATTGTCGTTCTATCCCTTGCCGTTGAAGAAAATCTCTGGCGTACTCCGCTTCATACCGGCTTACATTATACTGCAAACGCCAATTACTCACTTCAACCCCAAGTGAATCGATTAACAGCGCCCTTTCCTGTTGAGCAGGCATAAGTTCTCTAGGCTTTGCTATAGCATACTCATTTGGGTTTTTACCAGAGATATCCGAAAAATAAACAGCCAAATTTGCTACACGTTTGGCATACTGCAATAGGGATTTATCTTGGCCATAGACTAATGCCAGATCATAGTGTCGACGAGAAAACCAGCCACACCATTTCGCCTTGCCTTTTGAAAAACCTTTCAATTGATTAATTAAATCGATATTTTCAAGGATTTCTTTCGTTTTTTTATGCACAAATATATCAATATTTGCCTCCGGCCATTTTTCTTTCAGGGCACGTATAACCGGAGTTATTAGCAAGGTGTCACCAAAACGGGCAATATTGATGATTAGAATATTTTGGGGTTGCATAATAATGAATATTAAATTATCAATCCAAAGATTGGGCACTTAAGGTACTATACAGTAAAGTGAATCACTGTTCTATTTATGGTTAATAAGCACAATAGGTATACAAAAAATAAAGCTAATGATATTGCAAATAGTTAATAAAAAACATAGATGACTCTGCTAATACGGATAAAAATAATATAAACAAAATATTACCGCTTACTTTCCATACTGGAATAAAAAATAGACTCCATTTTTTCTAACATATTATCCATGCCAAATAAGTAAGTTGCCCGTCGCAGTGAAGCCTCCCCCATTTGTAAACGTAACCCTGCATCATGCATTAATAAATCTAACTTTTTTGTTAATTGTTCGACATTTTTAGGTTCGATAATATACCCTGTATCGCCATCAATTACAGCTTCGGTAATCGCTCCTACCGATGTAGAGACAACAGGCAATCCACACGCCATTGCCTGCATGATACCTTGAGGTACACCTTCATTACCAAACGAAGGTAGAGCAAAAATATCCATTGCATTTAAGCAATCAGGAACATCCTGGCGATTACCAAGAAAGATGACACTCTCTGTCAACCCTTCCTGCTGAACTCGCGGCTCTAAATTCTTTCTTTGGGGACCATCTCCCACAAACAGCAATTGCCAATCAGGATAACGTTGATGGAGAATTTTCCAACTATCAAGCAGATAACGATGGCCTTTCCACGTTCTCATTGTGGCAACAATGCCCAGTGTTGGCTTGTCTTTGATGCCAATACGCTGACGGCTTGAGGACTTACTTTCAGGATGAAAACGTGACAAATCGATTCCTGTCGGCACAGAGGTCATATGAGACAGAGGATAATCATTATGTACATGCAGATATTGGCGTAGTTTTTCCCCCGTTGTCACAATATGCTGACCAGCATGTAAATACAGCCAACGAGTCGCAATAGATTTTGAAACATGAGTCGAAACATGACGGGTTCGAACTATCGGAGGCATACCTTTTAATGTGGCACATGCCGCAGCCACCAGCCAAGAATCAGTAGAACTATGGGTATTGATTACATCGAACTGGCGACCTTCTGTTTTTAGCCAATGACGCATTGCCCGAAGACAAGAAAGACGTTTTTTTTCAATTGGGAGCGCAACAACAGACACTCCATAATGATGAGCTTCACGGTAAAGGGTTGAAGCTGGGCAACAAACGATAACCACATGGTGTCCGCGCTGTATCATGCCCTGAGACTCTGTCAGGATACGAATTTCCTGCCCTCCCCAACCACACGATGATTCTGTATGTAAGATATTCAAGGTCTTTCTAACCATTTTAGCGCTACACCTGACGGTCCATAATTGAAAAAAGTAGTATAACTGAACGATGCATGGGCCTACACGCATAGCCCAATTTAAAATAAGCTACAGTGGCATTATCAACAGATATAAAAAAACCCAGCATAATGCTGGGCTTTTTATAATCCACTAAAATTATTTAATTTTAGCTTCTTTGTACATTACATGCTGACGAACAACTGGATCGAATTTTTTCATTTCCAGTTTTTCAGGCATAGTACGCTTGTTCTTCGTAGTGGTATAGAAGTGACCTGTACCAGCGGAAGAAACTAGCTTGATTTTATCGCGAATACCTTTAGCCATTTTTCAGCTCCTTAGTACTTCTCACCACGGGCACGCAGTTCGGCCAGAACTGTGTCGATGCCTTTTTTGTCAATCACACGCATACCTTTAGCAGATACACGCAGAGTTACAAAACGTTTCTCAGACTCAACCCAGAAACGGTGAGAGTGCAGGTTAGGCAGAAAACGACGCTTAGTCGCATTTAATGCGTGGGAGCGGTTGTTACCACTCACCGGACGCTTGCCAGTAACTTGGCAGACTCGGGACATGTCTATTCTCCAAAAATCAAATCAGCTCGAGCTTTGTATTGGGTATGACCGCCTCGTCAGGCTTAGGAGCCCATCTCAGCAAACTTTCTTTACTTACTAAAAAGAGGTTACTGAAAAGAACGTCACTGAAAAGACTCACATTTTCCCAGTAAAAAAACTTACTGAGATAGGCTCTTCTCGTCAAACCCAAGATCCTCAAAGGTGGCGTAGTATACGCCCTCATTCGCTGATGCTCAAGTCCCGAACAACTAAGATCTGATCGTATCGCGAAAAAACGGTATTAAATCCAACCTCTTTCCATAAATGAGACACAAGATTGCTTGCCAATGACGATATGATCCAAAACCTTAACGCTAACCAAGCCACAAGCCTCAATAATTTTTTCTGTCACCAATTTATCTGCCAAACTAGGTTCTGGATTGCCGGAAGGGTGATTGTGGGCAAGAATAATTGATGCGGCATTCACTTTAACCGCCTGTTTCACAATTTCACGCGGGTGAACTTCAACTTTGTTTATCGTTCCTTTAAACATTTCATCATGGCAAATAACTTTATTCTGGTTAGTTAAAAACAGCACCACAAATATCTCCCGATCTTGCCAGGATAATAAATCCTGCAAATAATTCTGGGTTATCGTGGGACTGCTCATGATATCTTCATGGATAAATTGACTGGAGAAAAACCGTTTTGCCAGTTCAGATACCGCCTGCAATTGGACATATTTGCATCGCCCCATGCCTTTATGTGCACAAAAGTCATCGTAATCCGCGGATAGAAGGTGATAAAGCGAACCAAATGATTTCAGCAGATATTCTGCCATTTGTACGACATGAACCCCCCTGGAGCCTGTACGTAAAAAGATAGCCAATAACTCCGCGTCTGTTAAGGAAACAGCGCCATAAGCCAATAATTTCTCTCGGGGAAGAAGATTTAAATGCAACTCATCGTTTCTTTCCATTACCGTCAAATCCATAATTTTCTCCCCCTTCAATATCCTTTGTTCCAACCCCTTGCCCTATAGTCCCCCATAACGATGGGTACCATCACTCACCTACATTTCGCATCTACTATTCCATGATGAAAAAATCGCCGCCAGATCGACTTGCGAGGCTTGCGCAGTGCTTCGCAAACTTGCCATTTTTGGCTGTCTAAATAGGGAAGGCTCTCAACGCAATATTTTCTTGTGATAGAATCTTAAGGAATTGCAACTGACATCTGGACAATCAAAATGACAGGATTTTCCGGCAACCCACTTTCTGGTAAACAAATAGTCCTTGGGATCAGCGGAGGGATCGCCGCTTACAAAACTGCCGAATTGGTGCGCCGTTTGCGTGATCGTGGTGCCCAGGTACGCGTTGTCATGACTCCCGCAGCAGAGGCTTTCATCACTCCACTGACCTTACAGGCAGTATCTGGTCATCCTGTCTCAGATGATCTTCTAGACCCCGCAGCCGAGGCCGCCATGGGGCATATCGAACTGGCAAAATGGGCTGATTTAATTATTCTCGCGCCTGCCACGGCTGATTTGCTGGCTCGTCTGGCCGCAGGCATGGCGAATGATTTAGTCACCACAATCTGTCTGGCTTCCTCTGCATCTATTGCTGTTGCCCCCGCAATGAACCAACAAATGTACCGTGCACAGGCCACTCAGCATAACCTGAAGGTACTTAAAGAGCGTAATGTATTGATTTGGGGACCCGCTGAAGGCAGCCAGGCATGTGGTGATGTAGGGCCAGGGAGAATGTTGGAACCAATGACTATCGTCGAACGGGCAATACAACATTTCAACACCGAGCAAAATCTTTCTGGTCTACACATCACTATTACCGCAGGACCAACCCGTGAAGCCTTGGATCCCGTCCGTTTCATCAGCAATCATAGCTCCGGTAAAATGGGTTTTTCCATTGCACAGGCTGCGACAGAGCATGGTGCTGAAGTAACATTAATTACCGGCCCCGTTAATTTACCCACACCGCAAGGCGTTAAACGCATTGATGTCAATAGTGCACTGGAAATGTATGAACAGGTTAAAGCTACCGTAACCTCACAGCATATCTTTATCGGTTGCGCTGCCGTGTCTGACTATCGTTTCAAGCAAATCGCAACAGAGAAAATCAAAAAGCAGGGTGACGAAATCACATTTACACTGGTGAAAAATCCTGACATTGTAGCGAACGTTGCGGCCATGGAAGAAAATCGTCCATTTGTCGTTGGATTTGCAGCTGAAACCCAGAATGTGGAAGAATACGCCCGCGGAAAACTCCAGCAGAAGAATCTGGACTTGATTTGCGCAAATGATGTATCTCTGGCCGGACACGGTTTCAACAGTGATACTAACGCATTACATCTATTCTGGCGTGATGGTAGTGTTCAGTTACCCCACAGTGGTAAATTACAACTCAGCCACCGCTTATTAGACGAGATACTCAAACGCTATGATGAAAAAAATCGACGTTAAAATCCTTGATCCCCGCATCGGGCAAGAATTTCCTTTACCGACTTATGCTACACCTGGCTCTGCGGGTTTAGATTTACGTGCTTGTCTGGATAATGCAGTGGAACTGGCTCCTGGTCAAACTGAACTTCTGCCAACAGGGATTGCTATCCATATTGCAGATGAACAATTGGCGGCAGTTATTCTTCCTCGCTCTGGTCTGGGTCACAAACATGGCGTTGTTCTGGGGAATTTGGTGGGACTTATCGATTCGGATTATCAGGGACAATTGATGGTTTCAGTTTGGAACCGTGGTGATAAAACTTTCATCATCGAACCCGGCGAACGCATCGCCCAGATGGTTTTTGTACCCGTGGTCCAGGCTGAATTTAATTTGGTTGCAGATTTTGAGACAAGCCAGCGCGGCAGTGGTGGATTTGGTCATTCCGGTCGCCAATAATTTTCCATAAGGCCTGATACCGTCAACTGATTTTTATATTTTTTGCTCACAATGTTTTTGATAACAATGTCTTTGATGACAATCTCTTTTGACAGCAATAACATTGTGGCAAAAAATAGCTGGATTTGTTTTGCTGTTTTAGCAGGGGTCTTACCAGACATGGCAGAAAAAGAACGTACAAAAAAGAAAAATAGACGTGAGGAAATCTTGCAGGTACTGGCACATATGCTGGAATCCAGTGATGGTAGCCAACGCATTACTACTGCAAAACTTGCCGCAAACGTTGGTGTTTCTGAAGCAGCCCTTTACCGTCATTTTCCGAGCAAAACCCGGATGTTTGACAGCTTGATTGAGTTTATTGAAGATTCCTTAATTTCACGTATCAATCTGATCCTGCAAGATGAAAAAGATACCATCACACGCATTCGGTTAATCCTCGTCCTGCTTTTGGGTTTTGCAGAAAGGAATCCGGGGCTGACCCGTATTATGACCGGTCATGCCCTAATGTTCGAACAAGACAGATTGCAAAATCGCATCAACCAGCTATTTGAGCGAATTGAAATGCAACTTCGCCAAATTTTAAAAGAGAGAAAAATCCGTGATGGGCAAGGATTCGCTTATGACGAGTCTGTATTGGCATCACAGTTACTGGCGTTTTGTGAAGGGATGCTCTCCCGTTTTGTTCGCTCTGAATTTCGCTATCGCCCGACAACTGAATTTGAAGCACGCTGGCCATTGATATTAACCCAACTGCAATAATCTAATCCATTACAATAGCTTATCGCAGTATCGTAAGTTCATATCCTTATCCAGTGAATGATAACGTGCGGATTTTTTATTGAGTTGTGTTAATATGTTCCGGCTCATTGAGTTCACTACTAAGTGACTAATAATGGCATCATTGTCGCAATCCTTATCATATAGATAGATGCCATTTCTACTACTCACCCCGCCCATCCTTGGGCGAGGGATTTTTTTCACTCAACCCAAATTACTGACCATTAAATACCGTATTCTTTGCGATAAGCTTCTACTGCTTCCAGATGAGATTGCATCTCTGGATTTTCGCGCAAATAACTTACCAAATCATTCAAGGTAATGATGGAGAAAACCTGACAATGGTAGTCACGTTCAACTTCTTGAATCGCTGAAAGCGTTTCACGCCCGCGTTCCTGGCGATCCAGGCACAAAATAACACCGGATAGCGTTGCTCCGTGCTGCTTAATGATTTCCATCGACTCACGAATCGCCGTACCTGCGGTAATGACATCATCCACAACTACAACATTACCTTGCAGAGGGCTACCAACCAGCGATCCACCTTCACCATGATCTTTAGCTTCTTTGCGGTTAAAGCAATAAGGCATATCGATATCATGATGTTCAGCCAATGCTACTGCGGTAGTTGTCGCAATCGGGATCCCCTTATAAGCCGGCCCAAACAGCAAATCGCACTTAATTCCGCTATCTAGCAACGCTGCCGCATAGAAACGACCAATCAACGCCAAGTCACGTCCGGTATTAAACAGGCCCGCATTGAAAAAGTACGGGCTTTTGCGACCAGATTTCAGCGTAAACTCGCCAAATTTCAGCACCTGTTTTTTCAGTGCCAGCTCAATAAATTCGCGCTGATAGGCTTTCATTGGGGTTTCTCCTCTTTGATCTCTTGTCATTCATTACTATATTGCAGGTAAATTTATTACAGGCATAAAAAAGGCGACTCTTCAGCCGCCTGATTTATTTATTATTTTAATGGATCTTGTTCTAACGCATCTCGCTGCGCTTTGAAAATCGTATCCAATCCCTCTTTTGCCAATGAGAGCAGTGAGAGTAACTCATCATGGCTGAACGGTTCACCTTCTGCCGTACCCTGCACTTCAATCATTCTGCCGTCATCCATCATGACGATATTCATGTCAGTTTCAGCCGCAGAGTCTTCGATATATTCCAGATCACAACGTCCTTCACCCTCAACGATGCCAACAGATACTGCCGCAACCATTGCTTTTAGTGGGCTTTCTTTCAGTTTACCTTCCGCAACTAGTTTATTTAGGGCATCGACCAGTGCCACACAAGCGCCAGAAATAGCCGCAGTACGAGTACCGCCATCCGCTTGAATCACATCACAATCCAGCGTAATAGTGAATTCACCTAGCTTTTTTAAGTCGATGGCTGCACGTAATGAACGTGCAATCAGGCGTTGGATTTCCATCGTGCGGCCTGTTTGTTTGCCTTTGGCAGCCTCACGCGCATTACGGCTATTGGTTGCCCGTGGCAACATGCCGTATTCGGCGGTGATCCAACCTTGTCCCTGGCCTTTCAGAAAACGGGGAATTCCTTCTTCAACGGAGGCATTACATAACACTTTAGTATCCCCAAATTCCACCAGAACAGAACCTTCCGCATGTTTGGTGTAATGACGGGTCATTTTAATAGGACGCACCTGCCCTGCTGACCTTCCTGCTGGACGCTTTCCTACTAAGCTCATAGTGTGATCTCCGTTGTTCGTACATTTTAGGGGCGCATTATACGGCCTAAAGCGGCGAATGCCTATCCTGCATCTACACGGAGCGCTATAATCCGCACATCATTTTATAAATTGGGAACGAATTATGATCCGTAGTATGACTGCTTTTGCACGGAGAGATATCAGGGGAGATTGGGGAAATGCAGCGTGGGAACTGCGTTCTGTCAATCAGCGTTACTTAGAAACCTATATTCGCCTGCCAGAGCAATTCAGAAGCCTTGAACCTGTCATCCGTGAGCGCATTCGTTCCCGCCTGACGCGCGGTAAAGTAGAATGTAACCTGCGTTTTGAGTTGAATACCCTTAGCCAAAATTCCTTGCTCCTGAATGAAAAACTAGCAAAACAACTGGTTGACGCAGCAAGCTGGGTTAAACAACAGAGCAATGAAGGTGAAATTAATCCAGTAGATATCCTGCGCTGGCCAGGCGTAATGTCTGCCGAAGAACAGGATTTAGATACCATCAGTGCACAATTATTAGCAGAATTAGATCTGACGCTAAATTCTTTTATCCAGAGTCGTGAAACCGAAGGACAAGCGCTCAAGTCATTGATTGAGCAGCGTTTGGATACGGTAACTGTGGAAGTGACTAAAGTCCGAGAACAAATGCCGGCAATACTACAATGGCAGCGCGAGCGCTTACAAACCAAGCTGGAAGAAGCACAAATTCAGTTAGATAATAATCGCCTTGAGCAAGAGCTAATTTTATTAGCCCAGCGTATTGATGTGGCAGAAGAATTGGATCGTCTGGATGCCCATGTCAAAGAAACACGTAATATCCTGATGAAAAAAGAAGCCGTCGGCCGCCGACTGGATTTTATGATGCAGGAATTTAACCGCGAATCAAATACATTGGCTTCCAAATCAATTAATGCAGATGTAACGAATTCTGCGATTGAGCTGAAGGTATTGATTGAGCAGATGCGCGAGCAGATTCAAAATATTGAGTAACGCTTCTTAGCGAATCACGGCACATCATAAAGCCAGTAGATACCTTGTTATCTCTGGCTTTTTTTTGGTCATGAATCCAATGGTTAGATTTGTTATGAAATATAATAGTTACGCTCAATGAACGTGCCTATCACTTTATCGTGCATTGCTTCGGAGTTACCATGATTTTTCTTTACCGCAACGGTATCAAGATCCGTGATAACGACAATACATTAGAAAACTTAACAGTAGATGCAGCTACGGGTGAGAAGACTGTTGAGCAGTCGGCGCAACATCTGCGCGAATTGGTGGACTATACTGACCCAAGCTGTAAGACATAATCACAACTTACTTTTTATGGGAATGAGTGAACACCTTGTTTTGCCGTGTACCCCTAGAAAATATTGAATAACACCAATCCAGCATTCATGCTGGTTTAAGCTACTTACTCAATGAACAGATTCATCTGGCGACCCACGATAAACCCGCCATGAAAATCCCTGATGTGATGTTCATGGCGGATGTCCAAAACTTTCCCGATGACTATCAATGGGAAAGAGCAAAACGTTTAGGTGTCTCACAATCAGCTATTCATTACGCCTTGAAACGGCTTCGGATCTCCATCACCTCTAACTCTTGTTCTAAATTGTGGGAGAATAGGAGCAATACGATTACTCATTATCTTACCTTGCCAAACAACGGAATGGCATTGCCAGATCCTGTCGATTTCAAGTTACAAACCACAAAGCAGTAGCTTGGAAAATAACCGGATAAATTTCAACACAAACTTACTGCCCTCACAAAAATTCAGGTTAGACTATTGAATAATAGTAAAGGGGAATGATGGATATGACAGCGTGATAACCAGCACTCTTCTTAGTTGAAATATAGATATATTGAAGAGGTTGATAATGAAATTAACACCTGAAAAATTGCTATCTGCAATAGAAAAATACGCCCATGCTCCTGAGAAACAACGCTCCTTAACCCCAAAGCAAATACAATGGTTTTCCGATCCAGAAAACGTCTTCTTGTTGATTAGCCTGGTACTAGCACTGCCCAAGGAAGCGATGACGGAGATAGGCGACAGCATTAACCATTGGCTTGAAGCTGCCATAGCGGAACTTGCATTAACAGCAAACAAATTGCCTGCTGAAGCCAAGCAGCAGCTTGAAGAAATCATTGAGCAAATATTGGTTCATACCAAAGAAAAATTTGAGATTAATAGCGAATGCGTGTTGCTATGTATATCCATCCTGAAAAGAAATCAGTTTCATATCAAAACTGATATCACCCAACTACTGGATGCCCCCCAATACCCTGATAACACCAACATAGCGACTTTTCCTAAAAAACCCTTAAACTTAAACCAACTATTTAAGCAGTTTGAAATTCATTCTGGCATTGAATTTGTTGGCTTTTTTGAAAGCGGTCTTTCCGTCGTTCCTCATGAAGCCTTACCTCATCTATTGACGGAAGTCGCCAAGCATTCATGGGGGATAGATGCCCTGCTATTACTCACTCAATACTTTGAAGAACCCATTGCCCTTGCCTGTGCGCAAACATTGGACGATTGCTCTTCTTCTGCATGGGCAAATTTATCCTACCTGCAACTTGTTAATTTGTGTGCACGGTTTAACCGCCATCCTGCCATTAATTCCTGTTTTAAGCGCTGGAAAAAAAAGGCGATGTCGCACCACAATAGAGCACAGGAAACAGCGAAGATACACGAATTATATGTCACTCATGTTGATGGAAATGACTGTGCCAGCATGATGATGACAATCACGCTGGATGGTCAAGAATATCAAATGAATATGATGCTGGATTTTAAATCTGGTATCCGCGAGAGCTTCAAGAATGTTGCTCCTGAGAGAACCATCCCCGAACTGATTGAAGATTTAGGCAATAATGAGGCTTATGTTGACTTTACTCCGGTTTCCCCTGACTGGCTGCAACAGATTTTACCGTGGATACTTTCAGTTCAACAGAATAAAAACACTCCGCTCGATCTCGACTCACTGTATTGGTTGTCACAACTTCCCATCGAATGGACACAGCCAGAAGCATTTAAACTTGAACACTGGAGCCAGAAATTCGGATATCAAGTTGATCCGAAGCGACAGGATCAGAATCGCCTTGGCATCACCATGGGTTCATCATTAATACTGTCTTGGCTGGCGCCAGAAGAATGCTTGTTGAAAGCGAAAAAACCCAGAGACTTATTGAAGCTCTACTATTATGCAAACCGAGAGCTGTTTACTGAACGTCTGACTTATTCCGCTTCAATCGAACAATACAGACTGTCATCACAAGCGCCATATTTGGTCGATCAATATTTAGATTTGGCTTATGCCCTCAGAGATCCTGGACTAAATCGCAAAAAATTTGCTTTATTTGATACTTTGTCTGAACTCAGCTTTGAATATTTCTACATGGAACAAGAGGAAGAGATTGAACCGCAAGGTTTGGTTCTCAAAGTAAGCTTATTTGATGCAACGCCAGCCGTATGGCGCCGGATCCGTGTCAGCAATCAGCTAACACTCAGTGAATTTCATGATGTGATACAAACTGCCATGGGTTGGGAAAATGCTCATCTATTCAGTTTTAGTTTTGCAGGAATCGACATTCCTGAAGAACATTATGACCAAATGTGCATCGGCGCATTTCTGGGTGATGTTGGCGACGAACTCAATTACCAATATGACTTTGGTGATGATTGGTTCCATCAAATAACAGTAGAGAAAATCCTGCCAAAAGATATTATCCAGCCTGAAGTCACCGCAGGTAATGGTATGTGTCCGGCAGAAGATTCTGGTGGCATTTGGAATTGGAACTATTTGCTCAAGTTGAGAAGAAAGAAACTCCTGACTGAAGATGAAGCAGAGCAATTAGAATTTGTGGGATTATCCCCAAGTGAATCACTAGAACCTTTTGATAAAAAAAAGGTTAATAAGAATCTCCAGGCATTCGCTAATCACTAAAAATCAATAAACCGGAGGAAAAGAATAGCCTCCGGTTTCCTTATATATCCACACGAAAAGTATTATGAATAAAACTACAGGGGAATTACTTAATGGAAAATGGAAGGTCAGAAAATAAGTTAATCATGGAAGGAATCAACGGTGCTTCTCGCATTAATGTACAACAAAAAAACGCCAAACAAAGTGATCGATTGGGTAGTCCGACGCCAGATTGGGTAGCCGAGGAAGTGCCTGTTGCATTAATCTATAACGGTATTTCCCATGTCGTGATGATGGCGAGCCCAAAAGATCTTGACCATTTCGCTATCGGGTTTTCTTTATCAGAAGGAATTATTACATCTGCGCAGGAAATTCGAGGGATTGATTCAATAGTCAGCTACCACGGTGGTATTGAACTGCACATTGAGCTTTCCAGCCGTCGTTTTGCGAGATTAAAAGAGCGCCGACGCACTATGGCTGGGAGAACGGGTTGCGGTATTTGCGGCACAGAACAACTCTCAGAGATCTTTCGCCCAATTACCCCCCTGCTTTTCACCCAAACATTTTCGCTCTCCTACCTTGATACAGCACTTGCCCAATTACCACATGTTCAGGAAATCGGCGTGCTCACTGGCTGTACCCATGCGGCGGGTTGGATTGACTCAGAGGGAAAATTGCTTGGTGGTTATGAAGATGTTGGCCGCCATGTTGCACTGGATAAATTACTGGGAATGCGAGCAAAAATGGGCTGGCAACAAGGTGCTGTGCTGGTTTCCAGCCGTGCCAGTTATGAGATGGTGCAAAAATCTGCCAATTGTGGGGTAGAAATTTTATTTGCCGTTTCTGCTGCAACCTCACTCGCCATTGAAATCGCACAGAAATGTAACCTAACGCTGATCGGATTTTGCAAGCCAGGACGGGCAACAGTATATACCCACCCTCAACGATTAGTGGATTAATTGAAATCCACAAATTCATTCCATCCTCAAAAAACAATTTAATTTCATCAATTCAGCTCTGATTTGCACAAGCAATGGGATTAAACAAACAAGAAACATAAGTATAACTTACGATTTACATCGCTGTTTAGCCAACATACATTTTATTTGCTGCGCATTTTTTGCGCGCACCTTGCACAAAAAAAGTTCAGGACGCTCTTATGACAGGATAACAAGACATTCAATACTCTGTGAGGTTGCTTATGAAAAAGCTCAATATATTAATCGCCATGTTAGGCATTGTTGGATTTACTACACAAGTTCAGGCAAAAATTGAATATGGTATAAGCCAACAAGAAACCGATCCACACCTTATAATCGGAGAAGTAAATGGTGAACCCGCTCTGGGTATCACTTTACCCATAGCAAAAGATCAACTACTTCCTGCCTCTCAATTGAAAGGTTTCTCTACACTTGACAAGAATGGCATCTATCATACCGAAGTGGATGGTGCAAAATTTGGTATCGAAAATCAGTATATCGATATCGGTCAGGTTCCCAATACAGAAGTTTACTTTGGGGAATGGGCACAAAAAACGCCCGATAAATCGGATGTTACTCATACTGTTTTTTATGCAGGTAAAGATGCTACAACCAATCTGCCCACTGGCGGCACTGCGGCCTATACAGTAAAAGGCCTGAGCCAATATAGCGGCAGTAATCTCCTCTCCGGCAAACTCGTCGCAAACTTTGGTTCTAAAAAATTGGATGGCTCACTGAGTAATGGTTCACTAAATATTGGTATTAATGCCAATATAAATGACAATGCCGGATTTTCAGGTAAAGCCACAGCCAACGGGAGTATTAATGGGGTTACCGATGGGAAATTCTACGGTAATTCCGCCTCCGCGCTGGCAGGGTATGCCAAATTTGATGGCGACAGAAACAAAGATACTGCTTTCGGCGGTGCTAAAGAATAATTATTTATCCTCCAGAAAACAGTGTCATTTTGACACTGTTTTCCACTTCATATTTTTAATAATTATTACCTTTATATTTCAATAAATTATTTTCTAATTTAAATAAACTCTAATTGTGCAAGCCATGAAACAAAACAAATATAAAACGTAATAATAATTTGTTATTTACACCACTATTTGTCCAGTATACATTTTACTTGCTGTACATTTTTTTCTCATAAATTTCACTCCAAAAATTCAGGACGCTCTTATAACAGGATAACAAAACACTTAATACTCTGTGAGGCTACTTATGAAAAAGCTCAATATATTAATCGCTATGTTAGGCGTTATTGGATTTATCACACAAGCTCAGGCAAAAATTGCGGATAGTATAAACCAGCAGGAAACCAATTCCCATTTTCTATTCGATAAGGAAAAGGGGGGAATTTACTTTGGGGAATGGGCACAAAAAGCGCCTGATACTTCGGATACCACCCATACTGTTTTTAATGCAGGCAAAGAGGTAACAACCAAACTGCCTGATAGCGGTACTGCAATATATACAGTAGAAGGTACTACAGACCTTCATGACCATAGCCGTGATTCTCTTTCCGGCAAATTAACCGCAAATTTTGATAGCAAAAAACTGGTTGGCTCACTGAACAATAGCTCACTAACTATAGGTATTGATGCCAATATAAAAAACAATGGCTATTTTTCAGGTAAAGCCACAGGCAGCGGTACTTTTGATAGAGTGTACTATAAGAAAATGGATGGGATTTCCCTTGGGAGATTAGCTGAATTACCTTATATTGGTTCCTTTCTGACCGGAGGGGTTATATTCAATAAAGAGAGAAAAGCTGCTATATTCCAAGGAGCTAAACAGCAATAATTTATCCTCCCAAAAACAGTGTCATTTAAGGCCCTGTTTTCCTCTTTACCCTATACGAATATTTTATTTTTATTTCAAATAATTGACGTCTAAATTATGTGGATTCTAATTTTAGTAAGCAATGGAAACTAAACAAACAAAAAACATAATAATAATTTATCGTTTACACCACTATTTATCCAGTATACATTTTATTTGCTGTGCATTTTTTACGCATAAATTTCACCTCAAAAATTCAGGACGCTCTTAATAACAGGATAACAAGACATTCAATACTCCGTGAGGATACTTATGAAAAAGTTCAATATATTAATCGCTATGTTAGGCGTTGTTGGATTTATCACACAAGCGCAGGCAAAAATTGTGGATGGTCTCAGTCAGCAAGAAACCAACCCTAATTTTCTGTTCGAGAAAGAAAAGGGGGAAATTTACTTTGGGGAATGGGCACAAAAAACGCCCGATACTTCGGATATTATCCATACTGTTTTTAATACAGACAAGGAAGTGAAGGAAGTGATAGCCGAGATACCAAATAACGGTACAACGATCTATACAGCAAAAGGCATTACAGACCTTAGTGGCCGTAATTATCTCTACGGCAAATTAACCGCAAATTTTGATAGCAAAAAACTGGTTGGTTCAATAAGCAATAGTTTACTAACTATAGGTATTGATGCCAATATAGAAACCAATGGCTATTTTTCAGGTAAAGCCACAGCCAGCGGTACTATTGGTAAGGACTACTATGAGAAAATTAATGGGATCTCCTTTGGGAAATTCATTGAAATACCTTATATCCAGCCCTCTCTTTCAGGATGGGCCATATTTAATAAAGAGGGAAAAGCTGCTATGTTTGGCGCCGATAAACAGTAATAATTCATCACCCGAAAACGGTGTCATTTGAGGTAATGATTTCATCTTATTTGCCACTCTTATTTTTATTTCAATTAATTGTTTTTTATTTATGTAGACTCTAGTGCAAGCAATAAAAACAACAAATACAAAACATAAAAACAAATTATCCACACCACTATTTGTGCAGTATACATTTTATTTTACGTGCGTTTTTTACATGTAATTTTCACTCAAAAAATTCAGGATACCATTATAACAGGATAACAAGACATTCAATACTCCGTGAGGCTATTTATGAAAAAGCTAAATATATTAATCGCTATGTTAAGCATTATTGGATTTACTACACAGGTCCAGGCAAAAATTACGGACAATATAAGCCAGCAAGAGACCACTCCACATTTTCTGCTCGAGCAAGAAAAAGGGGAAATTTACCTTGGGGAATGGGCACAAAAAACGCCCGATAAATCGGATATCATCCATACTGTTTTTGATACAAGCAAAAATATTGCAACCAAGCAGCCCATTAGCGGCACTGCAATCTATAAAGTACGAGGCTTTAACCAAGAAGATCCTAGTCACACCCCCCTTGTCGGTAAATTAACCGCAGATTTTGATACCAACCAACTGGATGGTTCACTGAGCAATAGTTCACTAAAAATAGATATAAATGCCCATATAAATGAAGAAGCCCGGTTTCTCGGTAACGCCAGAGCCAGAGGAAGTATTAATAAGAAAGGAGTCACCTATGGGAAATTCACTGGTGATTCCGCCTCCTTTCTGACAGGGGGGAATGCCATATTTTTTGGTAAGGACAAATATAGATATGTTCTTTTCAATGGTGATAAACAGAAATAATTAAATACCTCGAAAACAGTGTCATGTGGGGCACTGTTTTTCTCTTCATCTTCTTTACCCTATTTATTTCCAAATTGTTTATTTCAAATAAATAGAGGCCTTATTAATCGGATTTTAACTATGTCTGATCAAAAAAAAGTGACTGAAAAGAAAATATTTCCAATATTACTTATAGTACTGCTGATCTCATTCCTGTCCTCAGCAGTTTATGCCAATGAATATATTGGCCACAAGATTTGGCAAGGAACACGATATAATCAACTACACAATAAACAAAAAAATAAAACTTCAAATTCCATTTCTATAAAAGATCGCTTCTCATTAGCCATGACTCATGGGCAAGAACTTAAAGTTGAAAACAATCTTAAGGACATCAGTCAAGCACTGTACTTTGCCATTAACCATCAGCAGTGGCAAGACGTCAAACGCCTTCTGCCAATTTATCAAAAAGTTCCTGGGTACGATCCGTTACTCAGAGATTTTGCTCAAGGCAGGCTGGCACATCTTAAAGGAAATTTAGCGCTTGCTACCTCTTACTATCAAAAGATCCTACGTCAAAAACCGAATTTTACCCGTATTAAACTGGAACTGGCGCGTATTTATTTTGAAGATCATAAAAATCAGGAATCCGCGCAGTTATTTAAAGAAATCAGTAAACAATATCAGTTACCAGAAATGGTCTTGAAGAATATTGACCGTTATCTGGCTGCAATAACCTCAAGAAATGATTGGAGTGGTTCATTCTCATTTGGTTATGCCTATGACGATAATATAAATATGTCGCCAAATCAGAAACCAATCTGCCTACGTTCCATAAAGGGAAAGTGCATAATTGAACGTAGCGTGCCAAAACCTATCAAAGCATGGGGTGGGACTTACAGCGCTACCTTAAGCCGACGCTACCCGCTTGTCGGCCATCACGGCATTTTTGGCCAAGGTCTGATTTATGGTGAAAATTATCCCAATTATCACGACGAAAACGAAAATATGTTCCTGCTGATCAGTGGCTACAGCTATAAAAACAGGAGCCATGATTTCTCCTTTGGCCCCCTATTTGAATATCAACAGCGTACAGGGAATACCGAATACCATGCCATCGGTGCCAAAATAGAATGGCAGTGGGCTATCACTGAACAAACCGCCCTTAATGTTGAACTTGGACATAAAAAATTGAGTTATCAGCCGCTTTACCGCAGGAAAGACGGCGAATTTACCTCATCCTATTTCAGTCTGTCTCATGCCATCAATGATAAATTAGTTCTGTTTGGTGGTGGAAACTGGAGCTATCGAAATAATCAACAACCCATGGCTCGCTATCAACAATGGGGAGTAACTGCAGGAATAGCTGGACAACTCTATCCCCGCATTAATGGCTCGCTGCTTGTCACACTGAGAAAACAACGTTTCGGCGCTTACAGCCCATTATTGGGTGCCAGACGCCAGGATAATGAACAAATCTATACTGCTACCATTAAATTTCCTGCCGCTAAGATATTGGGCATGACACCATCTTTAACTTTCCACCATCGACACAATCGCAGTAATGTGAACTGGTTATACAGTTACGATAAAAACGAAGTACAGATACAGTTAGAGAAATATTTTTAATCAAGGCTGTGGTACATCCACAAATTAGGCTCAATGTAATAAGCCATCTGTTTTTCAACATCTACCACCAATGGCACCAGACCACTTGGAATAACGTATTCCCCGCTTTGCGGAAACTTCATGCCTGTCCATTCTTGCCACTGTTCCAAAGTGCCATAAATATCCATGGAGCGCAGAGCTGGCTTGATGATTTTGGCACCTAATCGACAATGGGTGCGGATCCACGGATCAAACGGTTCGCCTTTATCATTTTTCCAGCCACAATATTCGATAAAGTCTTGCAGAGGATATTGGCTTTTCAAACTCGGCCTGACAGGAACAACCAGCCCCTGCAAGCCTTCATCTCGGGCAGTCTGTTTCAAACTGTTAATCAATAAAGCTGGAATATTTTGCCCGCGAAACGCAGGATCAACCGTCACACTCAGAGCAGAAACCAGATTGGCTTGCACCTTTCCCTTAGCTTTCCCACCAGCGTCAAATACCGCATCCCAACCTTCATCAGGTAATTGGTCTAATGAACGGTTTTCCCAGGGAAAAGGAACTGAGTTCAGCAGGCCAATAAGACGTTCTTCTTTCCCCTGTTGCAGAATGGCAAGTTTTTGAAAGTGACTAAAACCAGGCTCATATAATTTATGCCAATTTTGTTCAGCTACTGCATCATAATTCATAAATAGAGGCCAATTGTTATCAATAATGACTTCTATTTCATTACCAAGATCTGTCCTTTCTTCAGCAGACTGAATAACAATTTTTGCTTCCATAATTCATCTCCAATTAGGCTTTTTTCAGCCAGATAGATATATGAAAACTGATATACCCTTTATTCTTTTAAATAACGGTAAACATTTATTTGATTGGTTCTTTGCGCTCAAATTTCACCATAACTCATTATCTTCCACAATAGGAGATTAATATTTCCCCATATAAAATATATTCATTAACTTTATTTGATTATATAAATGGTTATATAACCCTATTAATTTAATTACATTAGAAACTTTTTTAATGCTAATTAACTTGTTAACAACTAAATAACTTTAGTAAATAAAATCTACCAGCTTCACATTTTTTTAAAAAAAGCAGATAGATAAAACCTTACCTATAATGCAAAAAATAAAATAAAAATCAATAAAATAAAAAAAGCATTGACTAATAAACCCTATTATCAGTGAAACAAATAATAATAATTATCATTTACATTATCATTTGAACAGTGTACGTTTTTCTCGCGCGATAAATCAGGCCGTTTTTAAGATTGGGTAATGAGGGATCCCCCACTTCAAACGAGGATAATGATGAAAAAGTTCAACGTATTAATCGCCGCTTTAGGCACATTGGGATTTATGGCACAGGCTCAGGCAGAAGTCGGTTTTGGGCAGAGTCAAATAAGCACGCCATCATATGTTAAGGTTGGTGCAACCGAAACTGGTTCAAATTCACACGGTGGTGCGAGTGGCGACCCTGGCATTGGGGTCAGTTCCATCGGGGGAGGAAAACTCATCGGTTTTTCTGGCTTGACTCGCATGGCACCAACGGACAGTAATGGGATTCATAATATCTCAAGAGCAGGTGCACCAGGCTCTCATGGTGGTATGGGTGTATTCCATTTCAGCAAAGTCGCCAATGCTGACGTTTACTTCGGTGAATGGTCTCAGACCGGTCAAGCTGGTGATGATACCCATACGGTTTATTATGCAGGTAAGGATATCACTACCAATATGCCAACCGATGGTACAGCAACCTATATGGTGCAAGGTATTAACCAATACAGTGGTGACAATGCTCTCTCTGGTACATTGACCGCAAACTTTGGTGAGCAAACACTGATTGGTTCTATGTCAAATACTGCGATGACATTAAATATCGATGCCGATATCTATGATGATGCCAGGTTTGAGGGTGATGCCAAGATTGGTGCTCTTGATGGAACAACTCAAGGTCACTTCTTTGGTGACAGTGCTTCCAGTCTGGCCGGATATGCCAAATTTGAAGGTGACAGTTCCAAAGATACCGCTTTTGGTGGTTCTAAACAGTAGTCATTCATTTTTCAGAGAACAATGTCAAAAATGGCATTGTTCTCTGTTTTATTTAACGGGTTTATTTATTGCCATTTATTTTTAATGTGGGCTTTGTGATCTGGTTTTATAATGTCTGATAATAGAACGACCCCTATATTATTAACGGCACTTATGGCTTTATGCTTGTCCCTGCCAACATATGCCGATGAAGATACCAGCCACAAAATCTGGCAGGAAACACAATACAATCAACGAGAAAATGAAGACAATCTGATTACACCAGAACCCATTTTTTCTAAGGATGGTTCATCGTTAATTGTCATTAATGGACAAACATTTCTGGTAGAAAACAACCTGAATGATATCAGCCAAGCGCTCTACCTTGCCGTCAACCACCAACAATGGTCAGATGTTAACCGCTTTCTGACTATTTACCAAAAAATGCCAGGGCATGATGTTATGTTGGTCTCCTTTGCTCAGGGTAGTCTGGCTCGCTTTGAAGGAAACCTGGACCTCGCTGCCTATCATTATCAACAAATTCTGAACCAACAACCGGACTTCACACGAATTAAATTGGAACTGGCCCGCGTCTATTTTGAAGATCATAAAAATCGGGAATCTGAACAACTGTTTACCGGATTAAGCAAACAGTACGAATTACCAGAAACAGTTGTGAAAAATATCGACAGCTATCTAAAAGCAATAGCATTGAGAAATGGCTGGCGCGGCTCTTTCTCGGTCGGTTATGCCTATAACGATAATGTGAATATGTCTTCTGAGTCTCCCCCCACTTGCTTAATCCCTAATCCTAACGGTGGCTGCCATAAAGAACGCCATATACCAAAAGCTATCAAAGCGTGGGGTATGTCTTATGATGCGACAGTAAGCCGACGTTACCAACTTTCCGGTCATCATGGCATTTTTGGCCGCAGCTTGATTTATGGTGAAAACTATCGTGATTATCATGATGAAAACGAGAATACATTTCTGCTGGTCGGGGGATACAACTATAAAAGCAGGAACCACGATATCTCCTTCGGTCCTCTGTATGAATATAAACAACGTGCTGATTATACCTTCTCTCACTCCATAGGCGCTAAAACAGAATGGAGATGGGTATTAACCAAGAAAACAGCCCTTAATGTTGAACTTGAACATAAGCTACTGCGACATAGGCAAAATTACCGTTGGAAAAATGGTGCACTAACCTCTTCCTACCTCACCCTATCCCATACTATCAGCAAAGAATTTGTTCTGTTTGGCGGTGGTGACTGGGTATATCGGAATAACGACCTTCATCCTACAGATAGTTATCAACAATGGGGCTTTCGGGCAGGAATAGCCGGACAGATTTATACCGGTATTAATGGCTCCCTGTTTGCCACGCTAAGAGCCCGCCGCTTTGATGCTTATAACCCGATATTTGAAGTTAAACGGCAAGAAAATGAGCAAATATATACCGCTGTTATCAAAGTCCCTGCCGCTGAAATATGGGGCATGACACCTTCTTTCACTTTCCGCCATCGACGCAATCACAGCAATGTGGATTGGCTGTACAGCTATAACAAAAATGAAGTGCTAATCAGGTTGGAAAAGTATTTTTAACCAAAAATGGAGGTATCAATGGCATACCGAGTTAAAACACAGTTCACCCCTATCACAATTGCATTGTCACTGGCCTTTTCATTGACAGCACCGCCCTTGTTTGCCGAATCCGAACCGACAGTCATAACCTCAAATAGCAAGACAGATCTGGGCAAGATTCGTGTCACGGATAACAGCGCTAAAGATGAAGAGGGTTATAACGCAGTCTATGATAAAGATATCTCCAATATCTACATCGGCAAAAAACAGATAGAACGCTATAAAGGGTCTTCTCCTGCCGATTTACTGAAAGATGCGGTGGGCGTATATAGCGGTGACGCCCGCAATAGTGGTGCTCTGGATGTCAATATCCGTGGCGTTCAGGGGCAAGGACGCATTCCCGTCACCATTGATGGCACAGAACAAGCTATTACCGTAGGGCGTGGTTATAATGGGGCCAATAACCGTAACTACATCGATCCAAATTTAATCAGTAGCATTGAAATCGAAAAGGGTTCTTCACTGAGCCGTGGAATTAAAAGTTCTGTCGGCGGCGCTGTATCCATAAAAACCCTAGACATTGATGATGTAGTGCCGAAAGGGGAAACTTTTGGCATCAATACTAAACTGGAAACTAGTAGCAACTCAGTGAGAGAGCGCACACCGTCCCTATCATTGGGGCAAGACTACCGCGATATTCCTGACTTTATCCAAAATAAGGTTGAAACCGATCCGGAGTTGCAAGTCACACCTCATTCATCGAAAGACAATAAACTGTTTGGCTTCAAAGATAATGCTTTCCGTTTCGCATTAGGAACACGGCAAGAATATTTTGATCTAATGCTGGCCTATGCATACCGTCGTCAGGGTAACTATTTTGCCGGAAAAGGTGGCGCCCATCGTTATGATGAGCCGATTACGGAAAATGACAGGGAACTCATGAAGAATGTCCAGACAACACTGGATCCCTATCTGCCTTTTGCTGCTCGTATCTATCGCCCCGGTAATGAAGTTCCCAATACTTCCAGTGAAATGCGTTCCGTATTAATTAAAAATACTTGGCGTTTCACCGAAGATCAGACTCTACAGTTGGGATTTCGTAATACCCATATGGAATTTGGTGATATCATGCCTTCACGCTTGGGCTGGGTTACACCCGAAGAAAATAAAGTTCCTCAATGGCCGTTAGCGAAAGTTCACCAGAAAGCTGCCAACCTGACCTATAAGTGGCAGCCTGAGAATAACCCTTATGTCAACTTCGACATGAACTTATGGACAACTCGCACCACCAGCAATACCAACACCGCCGGAGGATATCCACGCACCCCCGTCGACAGAGACTGGCGTTGGGAAGATGGCCTTGAGGGCAAAAACGCCAATATCGATGGCACATTGATCAATACCGCCATCACCCATTCTCAAAATAATCGTTGGGGTATCGATCTTTCCAATAAATTTACCCTACACCCTAGCTTAGAGCTGACCTTAATGGGGAATTTCCAGCGGGAACGCCTCGATTCCAATGATGATTATAATTCAACCAATCTATATTTCTTCCAGTCACCGGCACGGAAAGGACAACGTCAGGAAATCAATCTCGCCTTTAACCTTAACTGGCGGCCAGCTTCATGGTTATCACTGAATGCAGGAGCCAAGCGTGTTTCTTATTGGTCGCAAGATGATTTACTTAACGAACGACGTGCCGCAAGAGATGACCATTATCAGAAACAACGGGAAACCATTGGCCATGCAATGAATTATTACCAAACGCCGACAGCAAAAGAATCTGATTATCTCAAGAAAAGATTGTATGGAAAATTGAGCCGAAAAGAACGCAAGGAATTGTCTAATAAATTAAAAGAAATAGGTTTATCAACTAACTCTATTCTTGTTCGTGATGGGCAAAAACGCTATATGGTTCTAAAAGAATTCACTTGGAAGTACGATACCAGCAATGGCAAGCTCAGTAAAAGCGGCAACCCCTATTTCAATGGTCAATTGGATATGAATGAAAGGGTTATCGACCCAATAAGTGGCAAAGAAGTCTATAAATATGAATACGGCGAAAAAGTTGACGCAAATGGCGTACCAGGCCCTGCTGTTAACGATCCTTGGGAGGCTGCGCCAAAACGTAAGGATCACGCTTGGGCACCTACTTTCTCCGCGACGGCCTATGTCACTGACGATTTCCGTATCTACGCCCGCTATGCCGAAGCGGTAAGAATGCCCAGCATTTTTGAAGATACTGTCGGTTTTTCAGGCTCTACAACCAACCAAATAGGCCATAAATTCAGACCTGAACGTGCCAAAACCGCGGAAGTCGGCTTAGTCTACGATTTCAGCCAATTAGTCGAAGCTGAACGCCATGCCGATATCAAACTTTCCTATTACAACACCATCATTGAAAATGTGTTCGACAGGGACAGTACCTATAAATTCTCCCAACTGGACAAACAGAAATTGGCTGGTTTGGAACTACAGGCACGTTACGACAACGGCAGTTTCTTTGCCGATATGGGGTTGGTCTATAACATGAAAAATAAGGTCTGTGACAGTAATTCTGTCATGAGACTGGATTCCCAGAATCGTTATGGCATACCTGAATGTATTGATGGTGGTTTTCCTGGCGGTTATTTACGCACCTCTATCCAGCCAAAATACTCAGCTAACCTGAGCGTCGGCGGCCGCCTGTTTGATGAAAAACTGGAGCTAGGCAGCCGAATGCTCTACCACAGCAAGGCAGAAAACAAAGATGAAAAATGGCTGATGAATGCCTTACCAGACATTTATAAGGGACAATCCAATAATCCAATGCGCTGGAATCCGGTATTTACGGTTGATGCCTATATTAGCTACCAAATCACTTCCTCTATATCAATGGAGTTAACTGGCACAAACCTCACTAACCGCTACTATCTCGATCCGTTGACGCGTTCGATGATTCCAGCACCGGGCAGAACCTTCAAACTCAGTTTGACCAGCCAGTTTTAAGGACTTAATTAGAGGATCGTATGACCAACACAGCCATATTAGATAATCCAGCCGCTTGTTTTTCATTGATTCCCAGAAGGAGATTGCTGGTTGGTATCCTAATCGCCATTTTATTGCATACCGGTCTAATATGGTTGTTTAACCGACATACTCCATATGATGATGATACGGCACATCATATCAACAATGACGCTTCTACTCTGGGGCTATCCATTACGATGGTTGCTGCCCCATCGTGGGAAAATAAACCAGAGCCTGTTTCTCCTCCATCCCCACTTTTAACTGCACCGGAATCACCAACAAAACCAGAACTCGTGCTGGATAGAGCCATTCACCCTGAAAAGAAGGTAGCCAAACCGCCAGAAGCCGATAAACCCAAGAAACGCCAAAAGCAGCAGAAAGAAAAACCGCAAGAAATGGCAGAAAAGAAAACCACCCAATCACCACAGGCACAGAAATACAATCAGACAGAGCAAGAAACGCACGGTAGCGATCAAGCTAATTCAGAAGGCAGTATGAGCCGCGCGGCAACGTCACAACCTTTGGTGGGGCAAGGAAATAGCGAAGTGGATAATTACTATGCAAGACTGCGGCAAGAAATTGAACGCCATAAACGCTATCCCCGCAAAGCAAAGAGGATGAGACAACAAGGTATAGTCACAGTTCACTTTACCCTGCTAGACGACGGCACATTAACTGCTGTCAGGGTAGTTAATTCCTCTGGCAATAGCACACTGGATAATGCCGCACTTGATGCTATCAATAATGCCAATTCAGTTGGCCCCATACCAGCAGGCACAGGGTCTAACGTTACACTGACACTCGATTTTACCTTGAGGTAAATTCCTCTCGCTCCCAAGTAAGGTGAGGATTGAGTATCATTGTGGCTAATCAGTTAGTTGGTGACTAACTATGGATGTTAATATTATTTTGCTTTCTTCCTTATGCTCTATTTTTGGGAATACCATAATATGGGATAACTTTCACGGGAGAGGTGTTAATGAACTTTGTACTGTACCATCCTCCGTATGATGTTGGAAAAAATGCTTTAAGATATCCGGTGTAGCAAGGCTACAAAGTCAACCAGCAGACCATCCTGTCCGGCGGCCAGCCGTGCCGACATTACATCAATCCGACCCGGAATGCGATGAGAGGATGACCCGGATTAACAAAACCTTACTTCAGATGTCTGAGTCACATCCTGTTGTTTATGAAGATAAAGTGGATATCTACTTTAATCCCAAAAGCGGATTATCACACAGGGGAAAAATCAAAAATATTAAGTTCAAGAGTAGTTATTTCAAAATCCTATCGTCACGCCGTTACTTCTTCCCGTTTATTCACCCTGGTTGAATAAAATAGAACGTCTATGGCAATCATTACATGAAACGGTCACTCGTAATCATTGCTGTCGCTATATGTGGCAACTCATCAAAAATGTGAATTTTTAAACGCAATTTCGGAAAACAATTTGAAATGAATAGGAAACATGAATGTATTATAATTATGAAAAAGTATTTAGATTAATAAATTCCTTTTAAAAAAATCAAATAATAAACTTTAGAAATTATTTTTATTTAAAAAATAAAGAATTAATATAATAAAAAATCTATAAATTTCTTAAGATTATAATAACTCAATAAAAAACAAATAAATATAATCAAAAATTATAATTATATAACATAAACCATTCATAATCGTTAAAAGGCAAATAAAAACAAATTGTTGACTTACATATATATTTTTTATTTTTCATGAATAAATTAATTATTACTTGTTATTTACTTTATATTATTTAATTCATATTATCTTCTCTCATTGTCATAAGGAGATAATATGGGAAAAGTAATAGAAATTGATGTTAAGTCACTAACAGGTAACCACCTACGCTCACTATGCACTGGTGATGCATTAGCTATAAGGATACCTAATTTTGTTCAAAATGCAGCTACTGAGAGAGCAAAAGAACAATTATTCCTTCATCAGGATAAAGGCGCTCTCGGACACGCTCGAGAGTTTACTCGACTTGGTATAGCTTATGCTGAGATAAAGACAGACGAGACAAGGCAAGAATATCACCAACAAGCAATAAAAAACATCCAACGGATACGTGATATATTTGGTGAATTAGTCTCACCAGTAGATCATTTCAGGACGTTATTAGATGATATTTGGCCGGAAGGTGCTCATTTATTATCGGTTAAAAAACAAAAATGTTTTGTCGGTGTTTGCCGTTATCTTACTCCAAATGTTGATCTTGAACCTCATATTGATAACTTAGAATGGACACTTCCCTCTAATACTGATTGGACATTGCAATACCAACTTTCAGCCAATATCTATATGCAAGTTCCTGATAACGGTGGAGAGCTTGAAATGTGGAATATTCAACCTAGTGCTCTAGAGTATGAACGTCTGAAAGGAACACGACATTATGGTATTAACCGTCACGATATGCCTACACCTGATTTAGTAATTAAACCACAAGTACGTGATTTAATCATATTAAATCCTCGTTTTATACATGCCGTTCGCCCAGTTAAAGAACAAGATCGTATAACCCTTAGTTCTTTCATTGGAGTGATTTCTGAAAATGATCCGTTAGTTTATTGGAGTTGAGAAATGTACAAAGTTTCATTACAAGCACAAGGAAAATTTAAAGCTAATCATTATATAGATAAGACAGTGCTTCTACTTATCAGCGTAGGAAAAGAATATCATGAGGGAGAAAAACTTTCTGCAACAATAGATAAAATAAATCAATCCGGTTTTGGTAGATGTATAGTTGCTGTAGCAGACTCTTTACAACGACATAACTATAGTACTGGTACAGCTCGTGATAACTACCAATACAGCTTGATAAAAGGAAATGAATGGCTTAAGAATAATGCAGAGACGCTATCTAATTTAACAATATCTAATGAAATTATTCGCTGGGATGCGTATCTTAAACGTGAAGATTATAAATATTACTATGACCGTATTCTGAATGAGTATTACTCTAATGAACACTATCGTTCATGCATTAATGAAACCATTAATGTATTTGCAGAAAGAAATAATATTAAATATGGAACAACAGAATATGAAGGTACTTTTTATCGTTCACTCTTTTACATTCTAGAAGAATGTCCTGTCATTATGCCAATGTGGGCCAATGATGGTATCGACTTCATAATTTATCCGAAACAAATGACTGCAGCCATGAATAAAACTAGAGAGATTTTTGTTGAAAAATCACATGATGAGTATGCTAATTGGCTCTCTTTAAAATTTAAGAAAAAATCTCAATTTTCTGAAGGTTCTATTAATATAGAACAAAAGGAGCTGGTGAATGAGTGAGTCAGTCATTGCAACCCGCAAATATGCTGGATTAATCGGAATATGTATTGCAAGTTTTCTTGGATGTATAGATCTCACCGTTGTGAATACTATTATTCCTGCAATTGGACGTGAATTTAATACCTCGTTGAGGGAAACGCAGTGGGTTACTTCTGTATTTATGATAGCACTTTCCGCTTTTATGGTACCAGTCGGGACATTAGCTGATAGTCGCGGACGAAAAAAAATATTATTGTGGGGATTAACTCTGTTTGGCGCAGCATCATTACTTGTTGGCCTCGCAACAAATCTTGCCACCATCACTACCTTTAGATTTATTCAAGGGATTGGTTGTGCAATTCTCTATACTGTTTCTGGGGCTATTATTTCCTATTTATTTGATGAACATGAACAGGGAAAAGCGCTTGGTATCTTATTTGGAATTAACGGACTTGGGCTTGCGATAGGCCCAATCATCGGGGGATTATTTGCAGGCATTGTAGATTGGCGTTATGCATTCTTGATAAATATTCCTTTTATCATTATTAGTTTTATTCTATGCGCCTGGTCTATACCCGAATATAAAACCGAAAAAGTGAAAAAATTGGATACACTCGGTTGTATTTTCCTGATCATTTTTCTAATAAGTTTAGTCAGTTACTTCTCTCTAGATGGAAATGCCCTGCAACAATGGAGTCTATTGGCTGTTGCGGTCATAACGTTATTTATCTTTATAGTGCATGAGTTAAAAACCCCAGAGCCAATTGTTGAATTCCATTTCTTCCGCAATATGCGTTTTGTCTCTGCACTACTTGCAACATTTTTTCTCGCTTTTTTCTATTGCACAGTTCTGCTGACATTACCTATGTTTTTCGCAGGACAATTGGACAAAAATGATATCGAGATAGGGATGTTCTTGCTACCTGCTACAGTCATGTTTGCCTTAACGTCTCCTTGGGTAGGTAATCGTAGTGAAAAATTTGGCCCACAACGGATCATTTTAGTTGGCTTGCTGATATTTGTAACCGCTGCCACTTTCCTTGCTCTAGCTTCAACACAGGTAAATGCTTGGTGGTTCATTGTCCCACTATTGTTATTTGGGATGGGATGGGGATCAATTCTTGGTCCGTCAACATTAATTGCTCTGAGTTCTCTGCCTCGTGAGCAAGCAGCCGTTGCAATGGGAACTTCATGGACTATTCATAATGTAGGGGGAGCTTGTGGTATCGCTTTTGCTGTATTTTTGTTGGCTCGCTTCAATACCTTGATCCAAGGTTATCAAGTTCTAATGTTATTTTTGGCTGGGCTTGCACTAGTTTTTACCTTCACTTGTTATTTTCTCAGTCGAAAATAATCCCAGTGGCTCTCTATGAAAAAATAGAGAGCCACCAAAAACTTTACTTCACTTCCCAATACAGAAACTGGAAAAAATCCGCCCAAGTAAATCATCGGAAGTGAATTCACCGGTGATTTCACTCAATACTTGCTGTGCCAAACGCAGTTCTTCTGCCAGAAGTTCCCCTGAACGGGCAAAAACGAGCTGTTGATGACCTTCCTGTAAATGTTCCGCTGCTGTGTTTAATGCCTGCAAATGACGACGACGGGCAAGGAAACCGCCTTCTGTATTGCTGTTAAAACCCATGGTTTCTTTTAGGTGATCGCGTAGAAAACCGATACCTTCTCCATCACGGGCAGAGAGGCGAATTAATGTATAATCACTGGTTTCTGCAACACCCGTTTCTTCCCCCGTCATATCGGTCTTATTACGAATGACGGTAACAGGCAGCGATTCTGGCAACTTAGCCATAAATTCCGGCCAGATTTGGGCAGGCTCAACGGCATCGGTTGTCGTACTGTCTACCATAAACAGCACCCGATCCGCTTGCTCAATTTCCTGCCATGCCCGTTCAATACCAATACGCTCCACCTCATCACTGGCTTCGCGCAAGCCTGCTGTATCAATCACATGCAACGGCATTCCATCAATATGGATATGTTCACGCAAAACATCGCGCGTTGTCCCTGCAATATCAGTCACAATCGCGGCTTCACGGCCTGCCAGTGCATTGAGTAAACTGGATTTACCTGCATTTGGGCGACCTGCAATCACGACTTTCATGCCTTCACGCAGCAAACTGCCTTGACGCGCCTGTGAACGAACGTGTTCCAGTTCTGCGATCACTTCATCCAACTTGGCTTCTATTTTGCCATCGGAAAGAAAATCAATTTCTTCATCAGGAAAATCAATCGCAGCTTCAACGAAAATTCGCAAGTTAGTCAGCGCTTCTACCATTTGATGAACTTGGTTGGAGAACGCCCCTTGCAAAGAATTCATCGCGGAACGGGCGGCCTGTTCAGAACTGGCGTCGATCAAATCCGCTATGGCTTCTGCCTGTGCCAAATCAAGTTTATCATTGAGGAAAGCACGTTCAGAGAATTCGCCTGGATTGGCAATGCGTACACCGGAAATAGTCAGAATACGCTTTAACAGCAAATCCAGAATAACTGGACCACCATGCCCTTGAAACTCCAGAACATCTTCCCCCGTAAATGAGTTAGGACCAGGGAAATAAAGTGCAATGCCTTGATCAAGTACAGAGCCATCTGCATCACGGAAGGGAAGGTAATCGGCATAACGAGGTTTTGGGAGTTTGCCCAATACCACCTCAGCAACTTCCGCAGCTTTAGGGCCAGAAATACGCAGAATGCCTACACCGCCTCGTCCCGGAGGAGTGGCCTGAGCGACTATCGTATCGGTGGTATTCATGAAATTCTCTCTTCCGACCTATGTTCGTTATCTTTAAAAACTAAAATAATAAAGGCGGCCAATGACCGCCTTCCACTTATATTTAAAAAAACCAGCTACTTTTTCTCGCGGGTATGTAAGCCACGTTTTTCCAGACTGCGGAAAATAACTTGCTGCTGGATAATGGTAACCAGGTTACTAACGATGTAGTACAACACCAGACCAGATGGGAACCATAGGAAGAAGACCGTGAACACGACAGGCATGTAGGTCATGATCTTCTGCTGCATTGGATCAGTTACGGTTGTTGGTGACAGTTTCTGGATAACAAACATGGTCACACCCATCAGCAATGGCAGGATGTAGTAAGGATCTTGAGCAGACAAGTCTTTAATCCAACCAATGAATGGGGCATGGCGCAACTCAACAGAACCCATCAACATGTAATACAGCGCCAGGAAGATTGGCATCTGAATCACCAGAGGCAAACAGCCACCCAACGGGTTCACTTTCTCTGTCTTATACAGTGCCATCATTTCCTGGCTCATGCGCTGGCGGTCATCACCAAAACGCTCACGCATCGCCGTGATTTTTGGCTGCAACAGGCGCATTTTCGCCATTGAGGTGTATTGCGCCTTGGTCAGCGGATACATGATACCACGCACGATAAAGGTAATCGCAATAATGGAGAAACCCCAGTTACCGATGAACTCATGCAGGAATTTCAGCAATTTGAATAACGGCTGAGAAATAAACCACAACCAACCGTAATCCACGGTCAGATCCAGATGTGGTGCAACCGCGGCCATTTTGTCCTGAATTTCAGGCCCAACCCACAGGGTAGAAGAGATATTCTGCTGGCTGTTTGGCGCAATATTGATGTCTTCACCTTTGTACCCGATGATCGCCATTTTTTGGTTTTTCAGGTCTTTGGTATAGAAAGTACTGGTTTTACCTTCTCCCGGCACCCACGCAGTGGCGAAATATTGCTGGAGCATCGCTACCCAGCCGCCTTTTGTGGTCACAGAAAGCGCTTTACTTTCAATATCATCAAATTTGTATTTTTCGTATTTTTCTTCATCAGAAGAGTAAGCAGCACCACGATAAGTATGCAGAGCAAAGTTGCTACTGCCAGTATCACGATGTTTTGGCAGCTCGACGCTCTGCTTCAACTGACCGAAAAACGCCATCTGCAATGGTTTATCGGTAACGTTATTGATGTTGTAATCAACAGAAACGGCATAGTCGCCACGTTTTAAAACGAAGGTCTTGACATAAACAACGCCGTCCGGCGCGGTGTAAGTCATTGGAATACGCAATTCATTCTGACCATCAGCCAAAACAAAGCTATTCTGAGTGGCATGATAAAGCGGGCGTTCAGATTGATTATCTGGACCATTGATACTCGTTAAACCACTTTGAGCCTGATAAGTGAATTCAGGGGTTGTTTCCAGCAATTTGAACGGAGTTTTGGAACCGAGAGTATCAGGATAGGCCAGCAGATCAGCCTCCTCGATATCACCGCCACGGGTATTAATGTGCAATGAAAGCACATCCGTTTTCACGGTGATCAGTTTACCTTGCCCACTGCTTGCTTCGCTACTCAGCGTAGTATTTGCTTGCTGCGTGATCTGGGCCGTTGGTTGTGGGTTTTTATCATTTTCCCACGCCTGCCAGACCAAGAACGAAACAAACAGCAGAGCGATGAGAAGAAGATTGCGTTGCGAATCCATCGTTAATGTTCTCTGTTATCGTCGTTTTTTTTAGGTGGGACAGGATCATCACCACCTTCGTGTAAAGGGTGGCATTTTAATACGCGTTTCACTGTTAACCAACTGCCTTTTATCATCCCAAACCTGCGCAATGCCTCTATGCCATAGTGGGAACAGGTAGGATTGAAACGACAACGAGGCCCCAGTAGTGGACTAATCACTAACTGGTAACCCCTGATCAAAGCAATCAGGAGGCGCGAGCCAAGCGACAGTGACGACGCCATAATTTGCCCAAAGCTTCCGTTAGCTCACGGTTATCGAGCTCAGCGACCCCTTTCCTCACCAAAACCACAAAATCCATTGGAGGCAATTTATGTTGGTTTAAACGAAAACTTTCACGAGCCAGTCGCTTGATACGATTACGCTCATGGGCGCGTTTAACATTTTTTTTGGCGATGGTTAGACCGATGCGGGGATGCCCCAGCTCATTCAAGCGCCCAAGAATAGTTATCTCTGCGGAGCTTGCCCGTTGCGGCTGCTGGAAAACATAAGTGAAATGCTCGGGAGTTAACAAACGTAACTCCCTCGGAAAAGCGAGCTTAACCACTTGGTTGGTTAGCTTTATTACTTAGAAACAGTCAGACGAGCACGGCCTTTCGCACGACGGCGAGCCAGAACCTGACGACCATTTTTAGTGGCCATACGAGCGCGGAAGCCGTGAGAACGGTTACGCTTCAGTACGGATGGTTGAAAAGTGCGTTTCATAGCGATTTCTACCTAGCTTAAAATTTGTTACTGATTCAGCAAATGCGTTGGCGACCAGTGAGAATAAAGTAGACACCGATGCCTCAGTCGCAACATCAATATATAGAAAGAGGCAGGATTGTAATAAAATGTACTACCCCTCGTCAATCTAAGATGACGCGAGCCTGACCGCGTCCCTGTCGGATTTTTTTACTTCAATCAATCACAGACAGGTCAGACTTTTTGCTACCCGAAGTGCTAACCCCAAATCCTCACCAGACCTAACCGGAAAAAATCGTTGGCATAACACGCAGGGTGCAAGATTATACGGACTGTGCAATAAAGCGCAAGGATCATACACAGATCGTTGCATTCTTAATGTATGAACATAACATTATTTGCCTATTGAATTTCAAACGATAATTAAATGAAGTTTGCTATATACCATGATTACACTACAGTATCTTTTATGGGCCTTTATATTCTGCAAGTGCCAAAGCATGGTGATCTCCCTGTGGATAAAAAGCGTCAAAGCTGTGTAAAAGAATGAGGATTTGTGTCGTCTTTTGCGTTATGATCGTTGATCCCAATCCCAGTCTCTCTATATACAGATTATGTGGATTTCTGGGGAGCGATG